>JAFGQR010000094.1 GCA_016935555.1 Verrucomicrobiota bacterium | reverse complement strand
GTTGAGCGTTGAGCGTTGAGCGTTGAGCGTTGAGCGTTGAGCGTTGAGCGTTGAGCATTGAGCGTTGAGCGTTGAGCGTTCGCTGTTCGGTGTTCAACAGTCGAAATTCCATGGCTCTGATCTCAGCCACTTAACCCTCGAGTTTCTGGAGAGCCCCCATCCACGCCGGGGCGCGCGGTTTTCACCGGACGGCGGTGTGCGACGCGGCACGTTCAACGAGTGCCTTCGTTGAACGGTGAACGTCCCCTGGGTTGGGGTTGGTTCGTTCGGTCGGCGCGCCGGGTCACCGTGTCCACTGCAGTTCGAGCACGTCGCCGGCGTGGAGGGTGATTGCGGGATCGAACCGGGCGAGGGTGCGTGGTGGGCTGGCCTCGAGGGATGCGGCGACGGCGTTGCCTCGGAGGCGGGCGGCGACGCGGGTGGCGGTCCGTGGTGGGGGCAGGGTGGCGGCGAAGGTGCGGAGGCGCAGCTGGCCCCAGTGGAGGGAGAGTTGCGAGGTGAGATGGGACTGTTGCACTTGCTGGTGGTAGCTGCCCCAGCCCTGGGCGGTGGTGAAGGCGCATTTGAAATCCTCGGGGGTCAGGCGCGGGGCGAAGCCGAGGTGGCCTTGGGGGCCGTGGTATTCGTAGCCGGTGGCGGCGAGGAACACGCCGTAGCTGGCCATGCTGCGGGCGTAGTGGTCGCCGCATTCGACTTCGTTCCAGGGGTTGCGGCGTGCGGGGTGGTAGCGGTCATGGATCATGCGGGTGATGGCGAGGCCTTGCTGGAGCATGCCTTCGGCGAGCATATGGCCGGCGACCTGGTATTCGAAGCCATTCATGCATTCGTTGAAATAGCCCGCCGCCCAGCCGGGCCCTTTGCCGGCCGCCTTCGCGTAGTCCCAGTCCGCGCGCGGAAAGGTGCACATGATCAGGCCGCCTTCGCCGGCCATGGCGTACCAGCGGCCCGGCTGATTGGCGGCGCGCCAGGGGGCGACGTCGGGGGTGAAGTTGTAACGCCAGAGCGCCTCCAGCGCGCCGCGGGTTTCCTTTTCGGGGAGGACGCGTCCGAGGCCGACTTGGAACGCCCAGCTTTGGCCGAGGACCTGGTCGATGTGGCAGCCGGTGCCGGAGTTGATGGCCCCGGAGTGTTTGGGATCGGGCTGGTTGATGAAGTACTCGCCGTTGAACAGGGTCCTGACCATCTCCAATCGGCCCCGCTCGAAAATCCCGCGGCAGCGGCGGGCGAACGCGTCGTCGCCGAGTTCAGCGGCCATGGTTTCCCCGGCGCGCAGCGCGGCGAGGTAAAGGCCGCTGAGCCAGGCGACGGGCCCATGCCAGTCGGCGTCGAGGGTGTTGTGCTGGGCGCCCTCGAGGATGCCGTTGGCGTCGCGGTCCTGGGCGATGAGGAATTCGAGGGCTTTGCGGGCGCGGGGCCAGACCCGCCGGAGGAACGCGCTGTCGGCGCTCATTTGGTGCTCGCGGCAGGTGCGGAGGATGACGCCAGCCTGGCCGTCGGCGGCCCAGTGGTCGTTGTGCTCGGCGCGGAAGCGGATCCGGCCGGTCTCGGGATCGAATCCGGCGCCGTAATCGGCCATTTCGCGCAGGCTGCGTTCGAGGGGCGGGAAGAGGCGGGCGACGGCGTGGGCGTAATGCCACACGTGGGTGCAGGTACCGGGGCAGCAGCCGACGCCTTCCCAGCCGTAGAACCGGCCATTGCCGAGCCAGTGGCAGGTGCTGGTGGCCAGGTGGGACGTGGGGGCCATGGTGCGGTCGAGGAACCAGTAGGGCAGCGTCGAGTCATACCACGTGTCATGCCAGCGGCGCGTCTCGTCGGCGAGGCGGTCGAAGTGTTGCGCAACGTGCCTGGCCACCCCGAGCGCATCAGGAAAGCGCGTGCCGTACCACCGGCCGCCGTGGGCGCCGAGGCCGGCGAGCTTGAGATTTGGAAAATGCCAGGTCAGCACGAACGTGATTGTCGCGGATTCGCCGGGGGCGAGGGTGACCCGGCGGGTGAGGGACCCGGTCAGCGTCTGGCCGAACGGCTGCGTCGCCGGCGCGTCGGAGACCGTGCCGGGTGCGGAGAACAGGCCGGCGGGGATGGCGGCCGGCGGCAGCATGGTGCAGGCGGCATCGGTCGGTGATGGGGGAGGGGGGCTCTGGGATTCGAGACGAGCTGCGGGTGTGCGCGGGTTGAGCAGCGCGAGGCCCATGGAGCCGAAATCGAACTGGTCCGCGAGCGGCACCTGGGGGGTGGGGGGCGTGTCGGTAAGAACGATGTGGTCGATGCCGACATTGCCCCAGGCCCCTTGTTCGCGGTCGAGGATCTGAAGCCTGGCCAATGTGCCGGACCAGGGACGCACGTCCCACGTGTGTGGCTGCATGCGGTTGTGGTTCCTGCCCGTGGCGGACAGCACGGGTCGCTCGTCGACCAGCAGCCGGATGCAGGTCCGATCCTTGTGGCTGCCGCCGCCGATCAGGAAGGTCAGGTAGTCGCGTTCGATCGCGAACGACTTGCTGGTCAGCGCGCCGGTGGCGGCGTCCTTGGCGGCGACGTCGGCGCCCGGGGCCGTGGCGTGGGAGTTCACGGTGCGCTGGCCGTGCGCGCGGACGTCGCCCTGGTAGTCCGGGATCTGGGGGGTGCTCACCGGGCCGTGGCCGAAGGCCGTGCCTTCGACGGTCCAGCCAGCATAGGTTTCCCCTTCGAAATCATCAACGACGATATCCGGCCGTTTCGCGGCGCGCGGCGGGGCGGGGAGGGCTTCGGCGGTGCATTCGAGGAAGGTGAAACCGTGGCGCCGGACGATCCGGTTGAGGCGCCGGCCGGCTCCGGGGGAGGCGGTGTGGAGACAGACGGCGTTTTGGAGCCAGCCGGCCAGCTCGGCCCGGGCAGGGGCGGCGCTGGTGTTTTTAAGGGTGAACCGCAGAACGGTTGCCGGCAGGGCGGAGTCTTCGGGGTTGAGCGGGATGAATGGCGAAAAGGCCTCGAGCGACACCTCAAGGGGCGACGCGGGATCGCGGTAGGTGACCAAGCCGACGGGATATTCGCCGAGGAATTCCAGGTCGCGCCAGCCCGTGTGATCCAGGGCGCGCACCTGGGATTGGCCGGCTTGGTCGATGCGCACCGCGAATCCCTGGTCCAGGGGCGAGGCCGGCGACATCGGTTTGGCGTAGTGTTCGGCCCCGGTGGAGACGACCTGGTTGAAAATGTCCCAGTGCCACAGCTTGCCGTCGCCGCCAAGATACAGTTGCCCGGCGCCGATGCCGCCGACGGGCATCCCGACAAGCCTGGATTCCGGCCACCGGTAAACCTCGCGCGTCCCGCGCGCCGTCAGGGATTTCACCCAGTCCGGGCGCAGCTTCTTGTCGGCCGGCACCAGCTTCTCAAAGTCGGTCCGGCTGAACGGGCCGGCGACGAGCGGCAGACGGGACAGCATCAGCCCCGTGGCGGCACCGCCGGCGGCCCTGAGAAAATCGCGGCGGGTGAGGTCGGCGTTTATGGGGCGGGGCGGGGCGGAGGGAGATGGTTTCATCGGCCGGCTTTTTAACCCGGGGCAGGGCGGTTGCCAAGGATCGTTTTAGCGCGCGGAGGCCCCCGCCGTGCCTCTCCCTCCCCGGTGTCCTGTCCAGAATGTGGCGACCGTCGCGTCCGGTATTTGGATGTTGCGAAGGCGGGGGATGGCGGTAGGGTGACGGGCAATTGAGCGGGCGTGTGGTTGGGCGGCGGGGCACTGCCGGTGCGGAGCCCGGCACCGGGTTTGCTTCAGGGGTTTGGCATAAACGGGCGGCGGATGAACGGCATGAACGACGTGTTGAGAAAATCGCGCGACCTGGGAGGCGAACCGTGTCGCGCCCGCGGGCGGGCGGGCGTTCCGCGGGGTTGGGATTGAAAGGGCGTCATGGTTCGGCAAGTCGACACACGGGCGCCCGGCGCAGTGGAGGAGGAAGTCCGGCGGATTTATCGGGACCTGTTTCCCGAAGGTGACCCGGCGTTTGTGTCGCGGGCATTTGAGTGGGCCGGCCAATGTTTCAGCGGGCGGTATGCCGACTACCAGGCGATCGACGCGCGTTATCATGATTTTGAGCACACGCTCCAGGGGACCTTGTGTCTGGCGCAATTGCTGTGGGGCCGGCACAGGGCGCAGGCGAAGCCGGCGCTGACCGTTCGCATGTTCGAGCTGGGGTTGCTGGCGATCCTGTTTCACGACACCGGCTATTTGAAGGAACGCGACGACACTGAGGGGACGGGCGCGAAGTACACCCTGGTGCATGTCGACCGGAGCGCGCTGTTTGCGCAAGAGTTCCTTGCCGCGCGGGGTTACGGGCCCGGCGACATCACCGCCATCCAGAACATGATTCATTGCACCGGCGTCAACGCCGACCTCCCCTCCATCGTCTTCCGGACCGAACTCGAACAGACGATCGGCTTCGCCCTCGGCACCGCGGATCTGTTGGGTCAGATGGCCGCGCGCGACTACGTGGACAAACTGCCGATCCTGTTCGCCGAGTTTGCGGAAGCGGCGCGCGCCGGGGGTGAGCCGGCGGCCCGGTTTGTCACCTACACCAGCGCCGAGGTGCTCATGAAACGGACGCCGGGTTTTTGGGAGGGCTACGTGCGGCCTCGGATCGCCTACGATTTCCTCGGGCTTTACAAGTATTTGAACGACCCTTACCCGGACGGGCCCAACCCTTACATCGGGCGGATCGAGGAGAACATCGCGCGGTTGAGGCGGCAGTTCGCGGGCTCGTGAGGACTCAGGTCACGAACCGCCAGCCCACGCCCGCGGGCGCACCCGCGGCAAACCGCGGCATCGCTTCCGGCGGCCTGCGGGCGCGGCGGCGCGGCCGGCCGGGGAACCGACGCGAGGGGCTTAGGGGGCCGTGCCCAGTTTCGTGGCGGCGAACTCGAACACGGCGAAGAGGCATTCGTTTATGCCGAGGACCTCGGGGACGCGCATCCAGACGTACAGGCTCTTGCCGCCGCGGCGTTCGGGGCTTCGATGTTCCACGTATGCGATCCCGTCACCGTGGCTCTTGCCGGCGCCGTCCTTGAGCTGTGCCAACGGCACGTACAGGTCCTCCGGCGCCGCCCGCTCCCGCACCGCCGGCCGCCACCGCAGGTCGCCCAGGACGGGGAACGGCGCGGTGGCGGGCAGGCCGCGCAACTGCTGTGTCTCCACATGAAACGCAAGCGCGGCGCCGGGCGGCGGGGTTTCCCATCCGCCCGTGACGGGAAGCCCGACCGCGCCGGCGATGGGGGCGGGCGCGCCGGCGGCGTCGTCGTAAAAGAACGGAAATGGCAGGCTGGGGATGGCCAGCAGGAATCCGCCGTCCGCCAGGTAACGCTGCAGGGCCCGCTCGACATCGCGCTCGGCGCGGAGGCTGCGCACGTAATGTTCGCCGCCCGCGTGCAGGACCAGGGGCACCTTTCGGGCGTTGAACTGTTGCGGGTCGAGCAGGTCGCTCCAAGCCAGTTCGCGAACCCGCACTCCGGCATCGAGCAGCCAGAACGCGGCATCGCCGGAAAAGTCCGGCAACAGGCCGACGGTTTTGCCGGCAAACCAGCGTTGGACCTGGCGGGTCTTCCCGGGCGCCAGGGAGGGTGCGGACGGCGGGCGGGGGCGGGGGGTGGCAGAGGCGGCGAAGCGCGGCGCGTATTGGGCGGTGAGCTTGAGGTACATGTCGCCCGATTCCCAACTGGGCTCGATCTCGGAGCCTTCGTGCCACTCGTTCCACGAGGTGATCAGCACCCAATCCGGGTCGGCCTTGATGGCCTCCTCCCACAACACCCGATACGTCCGGCCCGCCTGCCGTTGGGCGTGGATGCCGGGCTTGCGGATTTTGGTGTCGTTGTAGCCGGGAATGACGGTCAGGCAGCTGATGCGTTCGTGGCGTCTGGCCAGCTGGACGGCCTCGGCGAAGGAGCGGGCGCTCAGCGCGCGGAGGTCGTCGGGCGTTTTGTCCTGGACCCAGCCGCAAATGTTATACGTGTGGATGCCGTCGAAGAGCCGCGCATAACCCGCCTGGTAACCGTCCGCGATCAGGAGCATGTCGCCCGCCTTCTTGCGTGCGCCGGTGACGATGGCCGGCCAGGACTTGAGCGGCACTTCGTTCATGACGCGGCCGTAGACGAAGATCACAGGTTTCCCGTTGGCCTTCAGGAAGGCGGGGCTGGCGCCGTAGCGGCGGAGCACGTAGGCCAGGTCCTCGACGGCCTTGTCCACCTGGGCCTGGCCCGTCCCGGGGGCCGTCTCCCAGTAGACGGTGACGCGGAACCCTTTGTGTTCCGCGCGGCCGAGCAGGAGGCGGAACGCGCGGTCGTCGAAGGTGTCCTGGCCCCACCAAGTGGCGATGAAGCCCGTCAGCCCGTGCGCCTTGGCCTGGTCGATGTGCTGGTCGATGACGGCCGGGTCGTGGGAGTCGTAGGCGCCGAGGGCGGGGTAATGGGTCGAGGCGGAGATGTCATGCCGTTGCGGATCGACGCGTCCCCAATGAATCCAGCGGCCATGGCGTTCGGGGCGGCCGTACCACGTGTAATAAAACGCCAGCACTTCGCGCGGGACCTGCGTGTGGCGCCGCTGGCGCTGGTCCCCAAGGAACTCCAACATGCCCGGGCCGCCCCCGTCGGCGGCGGCACACGGGGCCACCGTTGCGATCCACACCAGCGCGCCCATCCCCAGAACCGCGGCGCGCCCTTTGGCCATCCCATGCCATGCTGTCATCTTGCCGCGCATGGTAACCCCCCGGGCCGAAGGGCTGTCGAGCCCTAATTGCCCGCGATGGCGCCGGGCAACGTCAGCCGCAGCCCGCGGTCGCGGCCCCGCGTGCGGGGCGCGACTTTTCGGTTTCCGTGGCGTTCTGGGGCGACTACGTTGGGCGCGTGCCACGCGAGTATGTGTTGCAGCCCTTCCGGCCCGAGGTCGATCTGCGGATTGACTATGCCAAGGAATTGAACGCGCAGCAGCTGGCGGCGGTCACGGCGCCGCCGGGGCCGTCGCTGGTCATTGCCGGGGCCGGGGCGGGCAAGACGCGGACGCTGACGTATCGGGTGGCGTATTTGTTGGAGCAGGGGATACCGGCGGATCGGATTTTGCTGTTGACGTTCACGAACAAGGCGGCGCGGGAGATGATGCGCCGGGTGAGCGACCTGCTGGGGGGGGAGCAGGCCGACCTGTGGGGGGGCACGTTTCATTCGATCGGCCATCGGGTCCTTCGGCGCCATGCCGAGGCTGTGGGGTATCGCAAGGACTTCACAATCCTGGACCGCGAGGACGCGAACGATTTGTTGAAGGCGTGCGTGGCCGAAGCGGCGATCGATCCTGCGGCGACGCGGTTTCCGAAGGCGGACGTGCTGGGCAACATCTTTTCGCTGGCGGTGAACACGTCCCTGGGCATTTCGGAGGTTCTGGCGTTGCACTACGATTATTTCAGCCACCTGGCGCAGCCGATCGGGGCGTTGGCGAACCGGTATGCGCAGCGCAAACGGGCGTCGAACGTGATGGATTTCGACGATTTGCTGGTCCTGTGGCTGCAGCTTCTCTCGCAGGAGGCGCAGGTGCGCGACCAGTTTCAGCGCCGGTTCCAGTTTGTGCTCGTCGACGAATACCAGGACACGAACAAGATCCAGGGCGACCTGGTGGATCTGCTGGCGGAGCGGCATCAGAACCTGATGGTGGTGGGCGACGACTCGCAGAGCATCTACTCGTGGCGCGGCGCGAACTTCCGCAACATCCTCGAGTTTCCACGGCGTTATCCGCGGGCGGCCGTTTACAAAATCGAGGCGAATTACCGCAGCACCCCGGAGATACTGACCGTGGCCAACGAGGCGATCCGGGCGAACCCAAGACAGTTTCCCAAGACCTTGACGCCGCAGCGCCGGAGCGGCATCAAACCGGCGCTCGTGGCGTGTCACGACGCGGCGACGCAGGCGGTGTTCGTCGCGCAGCGGATGTTGGAGCTGCGGGACGAGGGGGTGGCCCTGAGGCGGATGGCGGTGTTGTACCGGTCGCATTTTCACGCGCTGGAGGTGCAACTGGAGCTGACCCGCCGCAACATCCCCTTCAGCATCACCAGCGGCATCCGCTTCTTCGAGCAGGCGCACATCAAGGACGTCGCCGCCCACCTCAAACTCGTCTGCAATCCCCGCGACGAAATGGCCTTCAAGCGGATCGTGCGGCTGTTGCCCGGCATCGGCGGCAAAGGGGCCGCCAAGTTGTGGGGCAAGTTCAGGGAAGCGTTTGACGCCCGGCCCCCGGGCCCCCATGAGCCGCGCTCAACTTCCCCTCGAGGGCGCCCCGGAGACGACATCCAAGAACGCGTCCCGCAGACCAGGGCGCCGCAGCCCGGCGACGCTCCGGCTCGAAGGGCGGCGACAAAAGCCGCCACGGTTGCCGGGGCGGAGCCCGGCGGGACCTTGAGCCGCGCCGAGGCGGCGTCGTGTCCCCTGGCGGCGGCGTTCCAGGCGTGCGCGCCCGCCGTGCCGAAAAAGGCCGTATTGGCCTGGACGCAACTGGTGATCACCCTGTCCCAGCTGGAGCGTCCGCCGGTGCGTCATCAGCCGTCGGCGATGATCCACGCGGTGCTCGAGGCGGGCTACGAGGAGTATTTGCGGGAGAACTACACCAATGCCGAGTCGCGCCTCGAAGACGTGACGCAACTGGCGGCATTTGCGTCGCAGTTTTCCGCGGTCGAGGAGTTTCTGGCGCAGGTTGCCCTGCTGACGAATGTGGAGGCGGAGGAGGAACAAATGGCGGCTCGGGATGACGAGCGGGTTCGGCTGTCGACCATTCACCAGGCCAAGGGGCTCGAGTTCGACGTGGTGTTTGTGATCATGCTGTGCGAAGGGCTGTTCCCGCACGCCCGCTCGCTCGAGCGCCCCGAGAGCGAGGAGGAGGAGCGGCGCCTGTTTTATGTGGCCATCACGCGCGCCCGGAACGAGCTTTACCTGAGCTATCCCCACCTGCGCCTCCTCGGCAGCCACGGGGGCGAAGTCCCGCAGCAGCCGTCCCGCTTCCTGCGCGAGATCCCGCGCGACCTGCTGGAGGAGTGGACCCTGCAGGCGCGGGCATGGGGGGGGTGATCTTCGGCGACAGGCACACGGTGCCGCCGAATGATCCCCGCGCCCTGGCTGGGGCGGCTGTCAAGCTGATGGCGGATATCGGCGGGGAGGCTAGCACCGACCAGGTTCGATATCTTCGGCGGCGAGCGCGTTGACGCCGGCGTGGATGCGGACGGGGCTACGGCTGCCGCGGGGTCACGACGCGGTAGAAACGGTTGGCCCAGCTGTCGAGTTCGATCGTGAGCCGGAAGCGGTTTGTGGGGAGGGCGACCATGTCGGCCCATTTCGACCAGGGCGCGCGGTCGGGCTGCTCGGCAACGAGCAGGGAGTATGTCTTGTTGGAAAGCGCGTCGAAAGCGAGCCAGGCGTGCGAGCCGTCCGCGAACGCCTCCAGCCGCAGGCAGCTCAGCGCGTTGGTGGGGTGGGTTCCGGCGCGGTATTCGTCCCCGTTCGTCAAGCCGTCGCCGTCCGGGTCGTCCATCGAGTCGAGGGCGTTGTTGGTGTTGAGCCCGTGGCCGGCTTCCCAGGCGTCCGGGAGGCCGTCGGCGTCGGCGTCGGCCAGCACGGTGATGTTGGCGACGGACGAGGCGGCGCCTCCGGGCTGGGCGGGGTTGATGACGAGGGCGCGGTACTGTTGGATGGCGGGCGTGGGGGTGGCGGCGAATTGGAGGTAGCTGGTGAGGTTGTCTTGCTGGTTGGTTTCAAGCCACACAAGGCCGCGGCGCCACGCGAAGGCGAACGGGGGCGGCCAGCCGGTGGCGACGGCGCTCAATGAGACGACGTTGCCGGGGGCGACCTTTTGGCTGATGGGCTGGACGGCGAAGCCGAGCCGGACGGCAGGATACAACCACGCGGGGGCGCTGACGGTGGTGCCGACGGGGTCGGAGACGGCGACGGTGTAGGCGCCCCAATCGAGCGCCTGGACGTTGCTGAGGGTGAGGGTGGCGTTGGTGGCATGGGCAATGGGGATGCCGTTGACGTGCCACTGGTAGGCAAGCGGCTGGTCGCTGGCGGCCACGACGCGGAACGTGGCATTGGTCGACGGGGCGGCGGCGGGATCGGGCTTGATTTTGACGATGAGGTTGGTCGGGTTTTGGAGAATGGTGGGCGGGGCGCGCACGCGGAGCACGGCTTGGGGGCTGAGGGCGGAGCCGTAGGGATTGAAGACCACGGCGGCATACTCGCCGATGTCGTCCGGGGCGGCGCTAGGCAACTGGAAGAGGTCGTTGGTGGCCTCGGCGATGGGGGTGCCGTTGAAGAGCCACTGGTATTGCAGCAAACCGTCGCCCTGGGCGGCCACCTGGAAGGTCACGGGCTGTCCAATCGCCACCGTCTGGCTCTGGGGAGCAAGGGTGATGAGCGGGGCGGCGCCGGTTTGAAGGGGGGCGCCCGGGGTGGGAGGGGCGGCTTCCCAGTTGGACGGATCATTGCCGTAAGCGGCGGGCGCGCGTCGCTGGAGTGACGGGCCGCTGCCGTCGGCGCCGGGCGGCCACGGTGCCTGGTCGTCGTAGCGAACCGCGTCGACGGTGAGGTGGACAAGCCCGTCGGTGTCGACCCAGCCGGGTTGCTGCAGTTCGAGGCGCTCGCCGTTGTCCTGGAGGACGCCGTCGCACGGCCCCAGGACGACGACCTCCTCCGGCACGGCGTATTTGGCGCGAAAGAGCGCGGGATTGGTGGCCACGACGAGCATGCAGCCGTGCGCCGGGAGCGTGGTGTTGGTGGGGAAGGCGAATCCGAGCCCGTTGAGGCGCCACGTGTTGGTGGGACAAGCGGGATCGAACAGGGGCACCGGCTCGGCGGTGAGGTTGGCCAGTTCGACGAATTCCTCCTCGACATCCGGCAACGTCGGCGTGCCGCCCGTGCGCAGGCGACTCGAGAGGTCGCCGCCGTCCGCGACGGGCGGGTGGTAATGGATTTCGGTGATGACCACCGGGCCGACTGCGGGACCCGCGTTGGTGGACTGCAGGGTGGTCGCCACCTGGACCGGAAACTGTTCCTCACCCGCGCTGGTCACGTGGCGCCCGAAGCTGATCCCGGGCGCGGCGGCCCCAAACTCCACCCCGTGGCTGTAGCCGGTAAGGTTGCCCGCCGCGTCCGCGGATGTCAGATAGAGGGTGTCGCCGGCCGAATCCAAGGCGAAACTGAGCAGCGTGCCGCCGGACGGGTTGAAGTCGGCTTCGGTGAACACGACGTAGCCGCCCGCCGCGATCGTCGTGTTGTCCGGGATGCGGAATTTCCGCGGCACGTCGCCGTCGTCGCTGAGGAACCAGCCACCGAGGTCGACGGGGGTTTCGGTGGGGTTGTACAGTTCGACGGCGTCGAGGTCGGGCGGGAGGGTGTGGGTGAGCAGCTCGTTGATGAGCACCGGGGGGACATCGGGCTCGGGGTCGTCGGCGCCCGGGGAGCCGCCCGGCAGCGCGCTGGCGCGCCAATGGGTTCCCTCATCCGAATTGTCCGGCGCGCGGGCGTGCCGGGGGACGGCGGAGAAGCCGTGGCCGTCGGCGGCCAGGGGCCATGGGGCGCGGTCGTTGTAGGTGACATCGAACACGGTGTTGCCGAGCGGTGTGGCCAGCCGCAGGGTTTCACCCGCGTTGGCCAGCTGCGCCCCGTAGACGCCGCTCACCGCCAC
The DNA here is from genome assembly GCA_016935555.1 of Verrucomicrobiota bacterium. Classification (GTDB taxonomy): domain Bacteria; phylum Verrucomicrobiota; class Verrucomicrobiia; order Limisphaerales; family JAFGQR01; genus JAFGQR01. The sequence goes on along the minus strand of JAFGQR010000094.1, from coordinate 59,208 downwards.
GCCCGGATACCGGCTGTGGAAGGCGTCGGGATTGCGCGCCAGCACGCAAAACTCGCCGGGACCGAGCCGGGTGCCGTTGGGGAAGGTGAACGCGATTCCGGAGAACGCGAGGGCGCCCAGGTCAAGCGTTGAAGGGCCGGTGTTTTTCAATTCGAGAAACTCCAGGTCGTCGCTTGTCCAGGCGGCGCTGGCGGGCGGGTGGTACATGATTTCGGTGACGGCCAGCGCGTTCAGATCCTGGGGGGGATAGAACACGGCGCGGGTCAGCCCGCTCCAGTTGGTGCCGTTGTTGACGCGGGCCTGCACCAGCGTGGGGGCGTGGATGTAGATCGGCGGCTCATAGGCCTGGGCGGTCGCGGCGACCGCACCGCCGGGAGCGCGCGGATCGGCACCGTCGGTGGTGACAAAGAGCGTGCCGTTGGTGCCGGTGATGAGCAGGGCGAAGCCGTCGGCAACCAAGCCGCCATCCTGGCTGAAGACCGGCGGGTGCAGGTAATTGCCGTCGATCCAAGTGGCGCGGGTTTTCAGCCAGGTTTTCATCTGGTTCAGGCGGCTGGTCCACTCGTCGACGCCGGGCATGCCGTTGAGGAGCGCTTTTTCGGGGGTGATGTCGGCTGCCTGGCCATCGATGATGGCGTCCAGCGCCGCGTTGCTCATCGGACCCCGGCGGGCGTCCCACCAGCGGTCGATGTAGAGCTGCAGAAAGTCCGGGTCGGCAAAAAGCCGCTCGTACCAGAGGCGGTCCCCACGGTGCATCAGCGAGCCGGTCGCGTTGGTGCCGGAGACATAATAGGCGCTCCAGTTGTAATCCCACGCCGGGCCGATGCGCAGCTTGCCGTCGTCGCCTTTCCAGGGAAAGAGGCTGATCAGGAGGCCGTCGCCGTTTCGGGTGAGGACATTGAGGATGAAGTAATCCGCAAAATCCACCGTGTCCAGGTAGCGGCGGTAGCCGTGAACCGGGTCGCGCCAGAGGGCGTTGTTGTAGAGGACGTCCTCGAATTGTCCGAACCAAGCCTCGATCGCCGCGCGCTGAAGCGGGTTGATCACGTAGCCGTTCGGGTTGTCGAAATTCAGGTAGCCGTTCCACTGCTCGGGCAGGTCGTCGCCCTTCACGGGATAAACATCCGCCGGCGTCTCCAGGATGCGGTTCGCGCCGGCGGTGTGGAACAACCAGGGCTGCGTCGCGCCGTTCGGAGCCGGCCAGCCGGTTTCGGGTTCGGGGTCCATGCGATTGAGATTGAGCAGCCAGCTGCCCGTGGTGCCGTCCTCGGAGAGCTTCCGAAAACCGAGCCGCTCGGGGCCGCGCGCGATCTTTTCCATGATGGCGTAGACGCCCCGCCGGTCGGCCAGGCGCAGCTCGCCGCCGTCTTCGTTGATGAAGGCCTCGACCCAGCGGAACCGCGCCGCGTAGTGGCCCATGTTGCGGCTCAGTTCGTACGCGAACGTGTTGAACAGCAGCGCCGGATCCTTGTTCTGGTCCGGGTCGGGGAAGTAGAGGACCCAGTCGGCATGGGCCGGCATGCCCAGCGGCACCGCCTTCACCTCGGCGCCCTCTTCATCCATCGCCTCGACGCTATACGGTTTCTGGCGCCACTCGGTCGAGTAGGCGCCCCGCCCGCGAATGCCGACCAGGCAGAACATCTGCGGCGCGTTGCTGAAGGCGCTGGCGCCGCCGACGCGCTCGAACGTGGCCCACGCGGCCGCCTGCCGCGGCACCTGTTTGAGGCCCGCGCCCGTGCTGTTCCAGCCCTTCTGCGGAATGATGCCGGCGCCGAAGTTGTCGATGACCATGATCGGCAGCGACGACGTGTAGCCGGCCAGTTCGGCCGCCAGCTTGACGTAGCTGGCGCCCCGGATGGCGCTCGCTGCCCCGTACGCCAGCGCCGCGACACGAAGGTGGACGGTGTTCGTGATGAGAATCGGCCCGGTGTACGGCGTGCCGTGCGTTGCGCCCGGCGTCGACCCATCGAGCGTGTAGCGAATCGCGGCCCCGGGATCGGGTGCGGTCAGGACCACCGAAAACGGCTCGGTGAACAATCCCCCTGGGGGCAAGACGGTCACGGGGGCGGGCGGCGGCGGGGTCTCGCTGTTGTGCGCGCCGGGTGTCGGGAGCCCCAGGTAGCGTTCCAAGGTCACGTCGCCGGCGAGAATCCCATAGGCGATGTTCTCGCGTTGCGGGGGGAAGGCGGGCGCGAACGCGTGGAGCAGCACCGGCCCGGGCCCGACCAACGCGAGGTATTCGCCGCCGTTGTCCAATCGAAAGCTGGTATGCAGCGGGGCGGCAGCGTTGGTCCGGTTCTTGCCCGAGGCGAACACCACCACGTAGGCACCCGCTTCGAGGGTCACGTCCGGAAACGCCCACGCGCAGGGCCGGCCTTCGGTGTCGGTCAGACAGTGGCCTGCGAGGTTGACGGCCGCGGCGGTGGGATTATGGATTTCGATCCAGCCGGAACATTCGCCGTCCTCGTCCGGCAGGACCGAGGCGTCGTCGGCCATGAATTCGGAGATGACGAGGTGGTCTGCGGGGTGGGCGATGTGGAGGGGGACCGTGGCGGTGGTCGTGCCGAAGTCGTTGCCGGCGCTCAGCGTGTAGAGCCCCGGCGCGGCCGGTTGCACGCCGATCTGGCCCGCGCCGTCGAGCGTGTCGCCCGTCACATCACCGACGCCGGGCTGGATCGAGAATTCCAGGCCGTAGCTGACCTGCCACGACAGGGTGACAGTCTCCCCGGGCACCACATACGTGCGGTCGGCGGCAAAGTGACGAATGATCGGTGCCGGGTTCACCAGCACGGTGACGTGTCCGGTGACGCTGCCGCCGGCATTGGTGGCGACCAGTTCGTAGGTCGACGTCGCGACGGGCCAGACGGTCAGATTGGACCGTGTGGTCACATCCTGGCCGTTGAGGCTGACGCCCGTCGCCCGCAGCACCTGCCAGCCGAGCGTGGACGAGCCGGGAGTGAACACGGCTTCGGGCGTGGCGGAGAACGAGACGATTGCCGGCGGCCGGACGATGTCGTGGTAGGCGTCCGCGTGCGCCCGGATGACCTCTTCGGCGATCCGGTCGTCGTAGACGGTCACCCGATCAATCCTGCCGACCATGAGTTCGGAGCCGCCCGGATTGCCTCCGACCCAGCCCTGGCCGGCGGGCATGGCAAAGCCGGACGTGACCCCCGAACGGGTGCCCGCCCGCAGGCCGTCGCGGTAAAGCGTCATCGTGAGGAAGGTGGCGTCCCACACATACGCGATGTGGGTCGGCTGGGTGGGCGACGGCACCGCGGGATTGAACCGGTAATCCTCCACGCCCAGCTGCGTGAACCCCAGTTGGCCGGTGTTGTTGTACTGCTCATAGCGCAGGTTGCTGGCGGCGTTTGCCCCGACCGCCAGGTAACCCGACGCGGCGATGGCGCCGGGGTCGCCCGTGAGAATGAACTCCATCGTCGCGTCCCCGGTGTTGTTCCCGAAGTCGAACGCGGCGCGGCTGGCGCCGGTGAGCGTCACGGCGTTGGTGAGCCGCGCCACGGGCACCAGATGGCCCGCCGCGTCGCCCGCAATCGCCGTGTCATACGCCTCCAGCGACGCCTGCGCCGGCGGTCCCGGGCAGGCCCACGCGGCCACCGCCAGACCGAGGGCACATCTGATGCGCCGGGCGCGCCGGGGCGCAGGCGGGGGGTGTTGCGGTTTCATAAGGCTTGCGACGTCTCTTGCATCGCACACGTTGGAGGCCAACGCAAGCCCGGGCCCCGAGTTGGAATTTCACGTCCCGTGTCCGCACGGGGAAGCGCCTGCCGAAACAACCGTCGGGGCGCATCGTTACGGTGATGCGCCGGAGGCTGGTTCGACGCAAGCCGCCCTCGTGCCGTCCCAGGGCCCTTCGGGGCCATGAATTGGCGTCGGGCATCAATGATGGTGGACGGCAGATGCCCGAGGGCAGAGGGCGCTATTCCGCCTGCGGAGCGACGGTCACCCCGGGCAGTTCCTTGCCGTCGGGGGCGCGCAGGCGGCAGCACACGGACCATTCGCCGCCGTCCTGGGTGATTTTAAGCAGCAGGGTATTGGGGCCGGCTTGGAGCTGGATATCAGCCTTGTCCTGGTTGGGCGAGTTGGGGCGGACGGTGTTGTTGGCGTGGACGACCTTGCCGTTGAGCCACACTTTGATGCCGTCGTCACTGCCCATTTCCAGGCGCGCCGGGCATGCCTGTGCGGCGGTGATTTGGGTGCGCACGTAAGCCGTACGATTGTTGCCGCCGAGTGTTTTGTCGAGTTCGATCAACCCGGGGCGTCCGCCCGCGGGGGTGGTGACGGGACGCCAATCGGCCTTGGTCGAGGCTTGTTCGGGGGCGAAGGGGATGTCGAACAGGTCGGTGCCGCTTTTGCCGTTTTGGTGGTAGGGGCCGGAGAGGAGCCAGGCGACGATGTAGCCGTCGGGCGACTGGCCGGCCTTGCGGACAGCGTCGATGGCTTGCTCGATTTCCCGTTGAAGCGCGGGATCCGCCGCCATGGTCCTGGCCTCCTGGAGGGCGGCCATCGCACGCTTGGGATACACGCTTCCAAGCTGTCGGGCCACGCGGGTGGTGGCCCGCAGGGCGTCGTTTCTCAAGGCCGCATCCCCGGCGCTGTGGCGCAGCACGTCGAGTGCGCCGACGGCTGGCACGTGCGCCAGGCCGGCAACGGCCTGTTTTTTTTCCTCGGTGCGTTTGGCGAGGTCGAGGACATGGCGGTAGAGTTCGAGCCGGGTGGCGAGGGGCGTTTCGTCCATGGCGGCGAGCCGCAAGCAGCCGTCGCGCAAGGCGAGGATGGCGTGGGTGGGGTTGGCGGTGGTTCGGGCGAGGCTGAGGAGGGGGGCCATCGCCGAGGCATCCGGCCAGGACGCCAGGGCGCGGACGGCGGCATCCTGCACGGCGGGATGAGAGGATTCGAGCGCCCGGGTCACGGCGGTCAGGGCGGGTTTGCCGGGGGTGATCCCGAGCAGCGGCAACAGGGACAGGTGGGCTTCCGGTGTTGCGGCTTGATTCAGGGCGGACAGCACAGGGGCGGCGGCAGCAGCCTTGTCCGGCGCGCGGCGGCAGATCGAAGCCGCGGCGTTCTCGGCAGCGGCGCGGAGACTGGAGTCGCGGGTGCCTGCGAGGACCTGCGTCAGGGCGGGGAGTTGGTCGGCCGTGCCCATGACGCCCAGAGCTTTGGCTGCCTCCGTGGCCAGGGTCGAATCCGTGCCGGTCGTCAGCCGGGCCAGGGCGGGGAGGGCGGCCTCGACGCGGCGGCTGGCCAGGGTGGACAAGACGACGGCCCGGTCGGCGGCGTCGGGGGATTGGATCAGGCGCACGAGGGTTGCGTCGGTGCCTTCCGCGCTCATGTGCTGCAGAGTGCGGCGGGCGGCTTCGGCGATGGGGGCGGCGGGGCTGTGCGCCAGGCGCACCAGCATGGGCACATCGTCGGCTTGGCCGTGCCGGGCCAGGCATGCGATGGCGGCGGCGCGGACTTGGACGTCCTCCCGCCGATCGAAGCTCTTAAGAACCGCGTCGCGCGCCTCGGCATGGGGGTCTTCGGCCAGGACGCCGAGCAGGGTGATTTGCCCCGCGGCGGAGAGGCCGGGGAGTTGCCGGACCACGCGGGATTTGAGAGTTGGATCGCCGGAGCCGGTGAACGCGGCGATGGCGGCCTGGCGCAGGGCGGAGTCGTGGCCTTGCAGCGTGTCGAGAATCAGGACGGCGGCGTCGGCTGGGGGGAGGGCGGCGATCAAGCCTTTGAGGGCGGCTGCGCGAATGGCTGGTGGCTGTGGCGGCTCCTGGAGGAGTCGGCGGTACAGGGCGGCGGCTTGGGGGCCGTGGCCTTCGGACGCCAGGTGGCTGGCGGCCGTGATTTGGGCGCGCGCGAGTGTGCGCGCGTGCTCGGGCGGAGGGCGGAGTTGTTCGAGGGCGCGCGCGGCGTCGGTGGTGGCGATCTGGCCCAGGGCGCGGAGGGTTGTGTCGGCAACGAGGGGATCGGGGGAGGCGGTGAGTTTGATGAGCGCGGGGACGGCTTGGGGGTCACGGCGGGTGCCGAGGGAGGCGACGATACCGGCGAGCAGGTTCCCCTGGAGATTGGGCAGCGCCTGGCGCAATGCGGCGTCGGCTGCGGCGTAGGGCAGGGGTTCCAGGGCCATGCGTGCCGGGTGGGAAAGGTCGGGGTCGGATAGGAGCGGGGCGAGGTGCGGCACGCATTGGGGGGAGCCGACAACGGCGAGCCAGCGGCAGATGTAGCGTTTGGCGTCTTTGGGTGTGGTGGGGGCTTGGAGGGCGGTCAGGAGCTTGTGTTCGATGGGGCCGTAGTCGGCCGGGGGTGTCTGGCGGATTTGGGTTTCGATGAGGGCGAGCGGTTCGCGGCTCTTGCCGAACTGCCAGGTGGCGAGCTCATGGAACGGGTCGGCGGGCTGGGCGCGGGTGAGCGTGGCGGCGAGCAGCAGCGCCAGTCCCATCGTGCGGGGGGAAACACGGGTGCGGTTCATGGGTGGGGAGTCGTTGGGGTTGTTGGGGTGGCTTGCGTTGCGTTTCATGCCGGCGTCTCACAGGATGTTCCAGGGTTCGCGTTTGGCGCGGCCCAACAGGGCGGCGGCCGTGGCGTCGCCGGGGATCGTTTCGGTGTCGGGATTCCAGCGGATTTTGCGGCCGACGGTGATGGCAAGGACGCAGAGGTGGCCGAGGCTGGCGGAGCGATGGGCGACTTCGGCGGGGGTGATGGTTTCTTTGCGGGACAGGACGCAGTCGATGAAATTGCCGGCGTGATTGCGGGAGTGGTAGAGGTGCATTTCGTCGGGGCGGATGGTTTCCTTCATGAGGCTTTTGGGGTGGGTGTCGAAGCCGCCCCGGTCCACCCACACCCAGCCGTCGGTGCCGATCCACTTGGCGCCCATGCGGTGGGCGCCTTCGGCGTTTTGGACGATGAGCCTGACGCCGTTGGCGTAGGTGCACTCGATGCGGTAGCGGGTTGCGGCGTCCCAGATGCCGGTCTTGGGGAATTCGGCGCGGATGGGATTGAACTCGACGGGGCCGGTGCGGTCCATGCCGAGGCCCCATTGAGCGATGTCGCCATGGTGGCCGATCCAGTCCATGAGCTGGCCGCCCCCGTAGTCCATTTGCCAGCGCCAGTTCCAATGGGTGCGGTCGGGCGAATACGGCGCCCACGGGGCGGGGCCGATCCACATGTCGTAATCGAATCCGGCTGGCGGTTCGGTGAACGGGGCATGGCCGCCGCTGCCGCCGGTGGGCAGGCCGACTTCGACCGTGTGCACCTTGCCGATGCGGTTGAGGGCGAGTTCGCACGCGAACCGGAAATTGCCCGTGGACCGCTGCCAGGACCCGGTTTGCCACACCCGCCCGTATTGGGTGAGCGCGGTGACCATGGCGCGGCCTTCTTTGAGGTCGTGGCTGAAGGGTTTTTCGCCATAGACATCCTTGCCGGCCCTGGCGGCGGCGATGACGGGGATCGCATGCCAGTGGTCCGGCGTGGCGAGGGAGATGACGTCGATGCCGTCCTGGGCCAGCAGTTCCCGAAAGTCGGCATACGCGGCGCAGTCCTGGTTGCCGTAGTGCTGGTTGACGCGATTTCGGGTGTTCTGGAGGTGGTTGCGGTCCACGTCATTCACCGCCAGCACCCGGCATCGCGCGTCTCCCAGGAAACTCCCGAGATTCCCGTTGCCCTGGCCCCCAACGCCAATCGCACCCACCGTCACCCGGCTCCCGGGCGACGGCTGCCCCGGGCCGCCCAGCACCGAGCGGGGGATGAGCGTGGGCAAGGCGAGGGCGGTTCCGGTGGCGGCCGCGTGTTTGAGGAACATCCGGCGCGTGAACGAATGGGTTGGTTGCATGCGGGTTCTTCTGCAGGCTGCCGACCATTTAGTAAAGAGGAAAAGCCGCCGCGACGGAGGAAAAGCCGCCGTTGGGGCGGCTCTGGGGGCCATGTGGAGTTTGTTGGCACCGCACGCCACCGCGCGGCAGCGGTTCGAGCAAGACCCATGCGCCGCCACTCCCACGCCACGGAACTCTGATGAAGACCCCCCGCGGTGTTGAGGATCGAGGCGCGCATCCCCGCCAGGCCGCAGCATCGGTACGCTCCCGGCTCCATCGCCATCGCCCCCGGGCGCCTGGACGGTCTGAGGCGCGTCTGGGTGGCTAGTGGAGGACGGGGCGGAGGACAATGTTGCGGTAGTCGACGGCGGTGTGGTCGCCCTGGAGGTAGAGCGGGCCGGGGCGGAACTGGTCCGACCAGAGGGCGCCGCCGGTGCAGCCCAGCAACGGCTGGTTGTCGATGATGATTTTGCCGTTGAGCACCACGGTCACATGGCGATCGACGAGCGTGATGTCCAGGGCCTGCCATTCCCCGGCGGGTTTGGCGGCGTTCTCGGTGGGCGTGATGCGGCTGTAGACGCCTCCCATCCCGTGCGAGTTAGGCGCGCGCCCGTGGGAATCGGCGACTTGGACTTCATAAATGCCGCGCAGGTAGACGCCGCTGTTGCCGCCTTTGGGCACCCGCGTTTCGAGCGTCAGCCTGAAGTCTTCAAACTCGCGCTCGGTGCGCAGGTTGCCGTACGACCGGTGGGGCCGGCCGGTTTGCTGGTCGGGGCGATTGATGAGAACGCCCTCCTGCACGCTCCATCCGTTGACCTGGTTGGGATGAGTCAGCTGCCAGCCGGCCAGGCTCTTCCCGTCGAACAGCACCGCCGGATCCCCGAACCGGACCCGGGCCAGGTCGGGGGCCGCGGGCAGAGGCGGGATGCGTTTGCCGGTGAAGTCGTGTTGGGCGATGCCGTGGTCGCCGGGGCGCAGCTGCGTCAGATCCAGGCGATCGCCCTCCAGGCGAGCCATGATGACTTCGGGGAACCGATGGGTGCGCACGACTTTGCCGGACGCATCTTTCCGTTTGACCTCGGTGATGCGCGTGACAAAGAGGGTTTGTTTCTCGTCGTCAAAAAACACGCTGTCGACCGGCACCACGCTTCCGCCGCCCCACAGCACCGAGGCGTCGCAGTAGCCCTTTTCCTGCGTCACACCCAGCCAGCCGGCACCGCCGCCGGGAATGGTCAACGCCCAGTGGCCAACGAAGGGATTGTCCGCCGCTGCGGCGGGGATGAGCATCGCGGACACGCAGAGGCTGGCCAGGGCCGGCCGCACCAAGGAGACAAGGATGTGTTGCATGCTGCTCTGGACGGCGCCCGGAGCATGGAAATTCAAATCGGCGGCGGGGCGATCACCGGGGGCGGTTCGGCGCGGGGTTCGGGGGCTGGCGGGGTGGGGGTGGCGCGGCGAAACAGCCAGAACCCGGCGAGGGCTAGGGTCACGCCGACGGCATCGAACCAGAGCGGCTGCAGAGTGGAGGTGCCGGCCGGGGGCGGCACGTTGAATCCCTCGGTTTGAAACGGCAGGTTGGGGGCAGCGACGACGACAGCATTGACCAGCGCGTGCCCGATCAATCCCGGCAGCAGCGACCGCGTCCGCAGATACCACCATCCAAACACGACCCCCAGCAGTGTCGCGGAAACAAACTGCCACGGATTCAGATGCGCCAGGCCGAACAGGAGCGAGCTGACGAGGACGGCCCTGACGGGGCCGTTGCGGCCGAGGATCCCACGCAGGATGACGCCGCGGAACAGGGGTTCCTCGGTGGCGGGTGCCACGATGACCATGAGCAGCGCCGTCGCCCACGCGTGCTCCGGGTGATGGAACATCTCCATGAAAAATCGCTCGACGAACTCCGGCATGGGCAGCACCCGCCGGAACAGGTTGTCAACTTCCGACAGCACCATCACCCCGCCGGCGGTCGTCACCAGGACGGCACCAACCGCGCCCCACGGGATGCGGCGCAGCGGCAGCACCACGTGCCACGGAGCCCGGTTCCAGTGCAGACCCCAGGCGATCACCGCGCCGATTGCCAGCACGTTGACCCACGCCAGAATGGCCGGATGCACCATCGCCGGACCGGGCCCGGCACCTGAAGCGAGTCCTGCCGCCGCCTGCACGACCTGAAAGGGCATGCCCAGCGCGAATTGCAGCCCCACAAAGGCCAGAGTCATCAGCAGGGCGTGCCCCGCCCCCGGATATGGCTGTCGGCGGTCCATCGTTGTGCGTGCCTATGAGGGGGCTTTCGCACGGGAAAAACAAGGACGAACGTGGACGGCGGAGTGCGGCATTCATGCCGCATCGGGATCCGACTCAAGCAGCCCCGGTAGCTCTCGGCACAACGGCTCTCGTCGGACCATAACAAGGGACACCAATTAAGGAGGTTACGCAAGAATGGGTGGTTCCTCAGGCCCTATGGCCCAGTTTCCAGGGGCCAAAATCGAGCCATGATGGCCTCTTGACCGGGTCCATTCGTATACCCCAGCCGGTTCTTATGCTCCGACCACGGCAGGCGGCAGGCAGGGCAGGATGACCAAGAGCAGCATTCTCAAACTACCGCTCCGCCCCGCTCTCAGAGCTCACTGACCTGCAGCCCGAACAGAACGGAACCCGCAGGGTAAGTACCCGCCGCTCGGGGGGGCATCGCAATCGCGCTCCGCCACGCGGCAGCACCTCGTGCTGCTGTTCCATGCGCCACCTCGAAACGCCCGGATCGAGCCCGTAGATGGCCCACGCGGATCAGTGCCCGGCGACGAACTATAATAGCTGGATGAATACCAGTCCCAACACCACTCCCACATGTTCCCAGCCATGTCATACAACCCATACCCGTTCGCCGCAAAATACCCCACAGGACTGCTGTACGGCTCCACTCCATCGTTGAACGTCGGATGAAAACCCCGCGTTGGACTCGTGTCGTAACTGTAATGGACGACACTTTCGTAATTCCCCCGGCTGTGCTGGATGGTGTCCGTGTCGCTCCACGGGAACCGGTGCCCAGCCACCCCGCCCCGCGCCGCCTTCTCCCACTCCGCCTCCGTCGGCAGCCGATACCCGTTGGCGTTCCAATTCACATACGGCGCCACCTGCCCCGTCTTGTAGATCACTGTCAAGGCTGCATCGGTGTAGTAGCACGGCGCGAAGCCTTCCTTCTGGCTCCGCGCATTGCACCACTTCACCGCATCATACCAGTTGATGCTGTGGACCGGATGATTCGCCGCCTTGCCGGAACCGGCGTAGTCGTAACTGTAGCCATTGCCCCCGTTCCACCCCTTGACCTCGTCCCACAGCGCCTTGGTCACCTCGTACCGGTCCATGTAAAATGCGCTCACATAAACGCTGTGCACCGGAAGCTCGTCATCCCAGCCCTCGCCGGGGTCCATGCAGTTCCCCATCGTGAAACTGCCGGGTGGAATGAGCACTACAGTGTTCGTTTGATGCGCGACGCCGAGCACGCGGTAGAACATCGGCACGCTCACCCGGATCGTTCCCTCTGCGTCCACTGTCACCGCGTTCAAACCAGCCCAAGTGTTGGTCCACGGCCCCTCAACCGACGGTGCCCATTCCACGAAGGCGAGGGTTCCTGGCTGCAGGTTGGTGCATACCAGTTCCCCGTTCTGGCTGAAGGAGCTGATCACCGGCGCTTGGCTGAAGCTTGGGATAACAAGTGAAAGGAAAACGATAAGGATGGCGAGAAGCTGTTTACTCACACTCGACGAGCATCGCAGAAGCCGGCACGAAATTCAAGGACATTCCGGGAATTTGGATTTGGAAATTTTGTGGGTACAGAGAAGCCAATAGGCCAAAGGCGGTGCTGCAGAGGCGGTCCCTGCAGTGGATGTTGAAGTGGCGTGGGCCGCAGTCTCCTCGCTGCGCTCGCGGCTCCAAGGACCATTACACCATAAGAAAAGGGGGGCATTCGGAAGCGCCGGACGCGCCGCCTGCGGCTTGCCAGCCCGGCGCGCGTCAGCGAGACTCGCCGGCGACATGAGCGCGTCACGGCCATCCCGACTCGGGTATCTGGTGGATCTGGCGGTGCAACTGCAGCGCGACGCCGGACAGCCCGAGGCGGTGTTGCACCGGCGGGAGCGGGCGCTGGCGCGCGCGCTTGTCCCCTGGCCGCGCGATCGCCGGGCGCTGCTGGCCGGCTGGCTGGACGTGCTGCGTCGGACTGAGCCGATCCTGCCGGGTCGGCAGGCGGGGATGGCCTACCGGGTGGTGTTGTTGGGGCTGGCGCTGTTGGGTTTGGGGATCGGCTGGGGGGCGGCTGCCGCGGTGTTTTACTACGATGGCTCCCGGCCGGTGAATGTGATTCATGTGCTGGCGGTGATGGTGGGGGCGCAACTGGTTCTGCTGGTGCTGCTGGGAATTGTCCTGCTGCCTCGCCGGTGGCTGCGGCATGTGCCGGGCGCGGTGGCCATCCAGGAGGCGCTCGCGTGGTTTTCCCCCGGGCAGGTGGTGCGGCTCGCCTGGAAACGGCTGCCGCATGACTTCTACGAGCCGCTTCGCGCGACGCTGCCACAGCACGCCGGAAACCCGTGGCTCGCGGGCCGGGTCCGGAAGTGGGTCATCGTGTTCGCAGCACAATCGTTTGCCGTCGCTTTCAACGTGGGCGCGCTGGCCGCCGCGTTGTACCTGGTGACCTTCTCCGATCTCGCGTTCGCCTGGAGCACGACGCTGCAGCCGGATGTGGCCGTGGCGCACCGGCTGACTCGGGTGCTGTCGGCGCCGTGGGGTTGGGCGGCGCCGGAGGCGGTGCCGTCGCCGGAGCTGGTCCGCCAGACGCTGTACTATCGGCAATCCGGGCCGCCTGGAGGCGCGTCGCCGGCGCGGTGGGGTGAATGGTGGCCCTTCCTGGTGGCGGCGCTGGCGACCTACGGGCTGCTGCCGCGGGTATTGTTGCTGGGCGCGGCCGGGTGGCGGCTGCACGCGGCGGTGGGCCGGGCGTTTGTCGAGGCGCCGGGGGCGGCCGTGGTTGTGGACCGCTTGAACAGCGCGCTGGTGTCGACGCAAGCCCGGGACGCCGAGGCGGGGGGTGCGGCCGGGCGGTCGCTGGAGCAGGGGGTCGGCGGCGGCGCGGGCGGTGGCACGGACGCTGCAGGGGACGCCGCCGTTGCCGGCGCGGGTGCGGTGTGCGTGATCAACTGGGGCGGGGTTGAGGTCGACGACGGCGTGTTGCAGGAGCGCATTCGCGAGTCCTGGCGTCGGCCTGTGGCCGGCCTGTTCCATGCCGGGGGGCGCATGGCTGTCGAGGCCGATGCGCAGACGATTGCCCACGTGGCGGCGCTGCCGGACCAGCCGGCGGTGGCGCTGCTCGTGAAAAGCTGGGAGCCGCCTGTGCTCGATGTGGCGGATTTCCTGCACGACCTGCGGGGCGCCCTCGGCGCGGCGCGCCCGGTCCTGGTCGTGCCGGTGGCCCTGGACGAGGCGGGGCGGTTGCGGGCGCCGCGGGATGCCGATGCCGTCCAATGGCGGAAGCAGGTGCGCGGGCTTGGCGACGCGGCGTTCGTGGTGCGCCCATGGACGGAAGGGGGGGCCGAGTGAATCCGCCCGTTTTTGCGGTGGTGGGCCATCCGAACAAGGGCAAGTCGAGCATCGTGGCGACACTGGCGGCGGACGATTCGGTGCGGATCAGTCCGGAGCCGGGCACGACGGCGGCGTGTCGGCGGTATCCGATGACGGTGGATGGGGAGGAGTTGTATGCGCTGGTGGACACGCCGGGGTTCCAGCGCGCGCGCCGGGCGCTGCAATGGATGAAGCAGCATGAAACCCGCGCCGACCTGCACCCGGCGGTGGTCCGGCAGTTCGTGGAGGCGCATCGCGGCCGGGACCGGTTCCCCGACGAGTGCGAGTTGTTGTCGCCGATCCTGGACGGGGCGGGCATTTTGTATGTGGTGGACGGCTCGGTGCCTTACGGGGAGGAATACGAGCCGGAGATGGAGATCCTGCGGTGGACGGGGCAGCCGAGCCTGGCGCTGATCAACCCGATCGGGGCTGCGGACCATATCGAGTCGTGGCGCGCGGCCCTGGGACAGTTTTTCAAGGTGGTGCGGGTGTTCAATGCCGTGATGGCGGAGTTCTCGAAGCGCACCGAGCTGTTGCGGGCGTTCGGTCAGCTGCGCGAGGAGTGGCGCGAGCCGCTCCAGCGCGCGGTGCTCAGCCTCGAGGCTGATCGCCTCCGGCAGCGCCGGCTGGCGGCCCGCGCGGTGGCGGATGGCCTCGCGGCGATGCTGGCGCACCGGGTCGAACGGGATCTGCCCGAGGGCGCGAACCTGCTGGCGGCGAAAAGCGCCCTGGAAGGCCGGTATCGCGACGACCTGCGCCGGCTCGAGCAGCGCTGCCGTGACGAGGTGGAACGGCTTTACAGCCACCGCCGCCTCGAACGCCGCGAAGACGCGCTGCCCCTGCTCGACGCGGACCTGTTCGCGGAGCGGACGTGGGTGCTGTTCGGACTGAGCCGGCGCGATCTCGTGACCACGGGGGCCGTGGGCGGCGCCGCCACCGGCGCGTTCGTGGATGCGCACCTGGGCGGGACGTCGCTGCTGGCGGGCACGCTGGTGGGGGCCGGGGTGGGGGCGGCGCTGGGCTGGTGGGGGGCCGACCGGCTGGTGTCGGTGAAGGTCATGAACATCGCCCTGGGCGGCAAACGCCTCATCGCCGGCCCCTCCAGGAATGTCAACTTCCCCCACGTCGTGTTCAACCGGGCCCGGTATCATCACGAGGTCGTCGCCCGCCGGACGCATGCGATGCGGGGCGAGGTGGCGTTGACGGGCAATCCGGAGCAGGTGCTGCCGCCGCTGAGCCCGGCGCACCGGGGCGAGCTGGCGCGATTGTTCGGGCGCCTGCGCAAGCCGCGCGACCAGCTCCGCCACACCGAACAGCTCGCCCTGACGATCGAAGCCGTGTTCGCCGAGGACGAGCGGCCGGGTGCGGCAGAACGCCGCATCCCGCACCCCCGGCCCAACGTTCTTTAAGCTTCCCAATGGCGGCGCGTGCCGGTTACCATGGATGCCGGCTCGCACCCATTATGAAAACATCCCAGTCCCGTTACCTGATCCCCGTGCTCGCCATCTCCGCCGCGTTGCTGTCCGGCGGCTGTGGCAGGAAGGGCCCCGCCTCGGGGGCTGCGTTCAAGACCTCCGGCCAGTCCGCGCCCGTGGCGGCGCAGACGAACAGTTTCGACGAGGTGGCCGCGTATTTGGAGCCCGGGGGCAGTTTCTATGTGTTTCTGGACACGCAGCCATGGCTGGAGGGTCTTTCGAGGAAGATCGAGGACTTGCGCCAGGTGCTGCTCACGCTGCCCAACACCAAGGCCGCCGACCGGGACAACCTGCGCAAGCTCATCGACCTCGGGTCCGGCCTGGTCAGAACCAGCGGCCTCGAGGCGGTGAGCGGGTTTGGCGCCAGCGGCATCCTCATGGAGCCGGGAATCTACCGCCACCGGCTCGTGCTGCATCATTACCCCGGCCAAGACCAGGGCCTGCTCTGGTCCGCGTTCGGCAAGACGCCGCATGCGCTGACCGGCCTGGACCTGCTGCCCGAGACGACCGCCCTGGCCTCGTTCAGCGATTTGGACCTGGCGGCGCTGTGGAAGGCGGTGAAGGCGCAGGCCGAGCAGGCGAATTTGCCGGAGGTGACCCAGGGCCTCGAACAACTGTCGGACGGTCTCGGGGCCAAACTCGGTCTCAACCTCGATGAGATCGCCGCGGCGCTCGGCGGCGAGGCGGGCGTGGTGTTGACGCTCGACCCGGACAGGCTCGTAACACTGCCGGCACCCGGCGGCGGGCGTCTCGAGTTTCCGGAGCCGGCGCTGGCGCTGGTGTTGAGGGTGAACAGCGACGACCTCTTCGCGCGGGTCGACACGCTGTTGTCGAAAAACAAGCAGGTGGTCCGGCAGGACGAGGGCGCTCTGAAGATGCGCATCCTGCCGCTGCCGTTGCCGCTGCCGTTCCAGGTCCGGCCGACGGTGGCGAGCGACGGCGTGTATTTGTTTGTGGCGACGACGGACAAGCTGGTGCGCAAGATGCTGGAGGTGAGGGGCGGGGCCAAGGGGTTGAAGAGCCACGCCGAGTTTGCGCGCATCGCGAAGGGCATCCCGCAGCAGGGGAACCGCTTCACCTATGTGAGCCCGGAAATCAGCCGCACCGTGACGCACCTGGTTCACACCATTGCGGCGATGCAGCACCAGGCGGGAAAGGCCGATGGCGGAACCGAGTTGCTCGAACGCCTTTTGGGCGACGACGAGGAGACGTTCCTGTATTCGGTCGCCAGCAACACGAAGGACGGCTGGGTGGGGATAAGCCACAGCACCCGCCCTCCCGGCGCCGGCCTGCTGGGCCCGTCCACCGTGCCCATCGCCGCCGCGGTGGTCCTGCCGGCGATCGCCAAGGCCAGGCAGCGCAGCCGGTCGGTCGCATGCCTCGGCAACCTGAAACAAATCAGCCTCGCCGCCCGCCTTTACGCCGACAAACACGGAGGCGTCCTGCCCCCGGATTTCCTGTCGATGAAGGCGGAATTGAACACCCCGAGAATCCTGGTCTGCCCCGCCGACCCCGCCAAACCTGCCGCCC
The DNA here is from genome assembly GCA_016935555.1 of Verrucomicrobiota bacterium. Classification (GTDB taxonomy): domain Bacteria; phylum Verrucomicrobiota; class Verrucomicrobiia; order Limisphaerales; family JAFGQR01; genus JAFGQR01. Next base: position 42,770 of record JAFGQR010000094.1, on the reverse strand, counting down.
AGGATTGGGACTCGTTTGATGTGACAACGTCCAGTTACGAAATCGTCGCGCCCGGCGCCGACATGTCCGATCCGAAGAAGGTGTATGTGCGCTGTCGGATCCACGGCAGCGTGGGCCTGGTGGACGGCAGCGTCGAACAGCGGCCACGGATGAAGAACCGCTGACGTGCCCGCCCTGCCCGCCCGCAACAGCGTGGCGCGGGCCGCGCGCGCGCCCGGGCGGAGCCGATTCTGGTGGCAAAGCGCCGGGGACCTCTGGCACTATCCCGCCGCCGCCCGGCAGACCCAGCGCGTCCGTGGGGATCTTCCGCCGGCACAGAACACACATGCCTATCGCTATGAGCACAAGCAAACAAATCGAAGCCGCGTATCACCTCGCCCGCCAACGCTACGCCGAATGGGGCGTCCACACCGACACCGCTCTCCGCACCCTGGCCCGGGTTGCCATCTCCATGCATTGCTGGCAGGGCGACGACGTGGGGGGGTTCGAGAGCGCCGGGGGCGCGCTGGGCGACGGGCTGGCCGTGACGGGCAACTACCCGGGCAAGGCGCGCACGCCCGACGAGCTGCGAGCCGACTTTGAGAAGGCCATCTCCCTGATCCCGGGCCGGCACCGGTTCAACCTGCATGCGTCCTACGCGGAGATGGGCCGGAGAAAGGTGGGGCGGGACGCGCTGGGGGTGGCGCAGTTCAGAAACTGGATCGCGTGGGCCAAGGCGCTGAAAATCGGCCTGGATTTCAATCCGACCTTTTTTTCCCATCCCAAGGTCGACCGCGGCATGACCCTGACGCACCCGAACAAGGGCATCCGCCAGTTCTGGATCGAACACGGCCTGCGCTGTCGCGAGATTGGCGCCGCGATCGGCCGGAGCCTCGGGCAGCCCTGCCTGAACAACCTGTGGATTCCCGACGGCATGAAAGACACCCCCGCCGACCGCAGAAGCCCGCGCGAGCGGCTGGTGGAATCGCTGGACGCCATCTACGCCCGGAAGATGTCGCCGCGGCACAACGTGGACTCGGTCGAGCCGAAGCTGTTCGGCATCGGGGCCGAGAGCTACACGCCCGGTTCCCACGAGTTTTACCTGGGATATGCGGTGAGCCGCGGCACGCTGCTGACCCTGGACGCCGGGCACTATCATCCCACCGAAGGCATCGCGGACAAGATCTCCTCCGTGCTGGGTTTCCTGCCCGAGATCGCCCTGCACGTCAGCCGCGGCGTGCGCTGGGACAGCGATCACGTGGTGACCCTCACCGACGAACTCGAGGCCATCGCCCAGGAGATCGTCTGGGGCGGCTACCTGGACCGGGTGCGGATCGGCTTGGACTATTTCGATGCCAGCATCAACCGTGTGGCGGCCTGGGTGATCGGCACGCGGAACATGCTCAAGGCCCTGCTCCTGGCGCTGCTGGCGCCGGCCTCGCAGTTCCGGCAGGCCGAGAACCACGGCGACTACACAACGCGCCTGGCGCTCATGGAAGACGCGAAGGCGCTGCCTTGGGGCGCTGTGTGGGATTACTACTGCCACACCCGCGACGTGCCCGTCGGGCACGCGTGGCTGGCCCAAGTCAAGCAATACGACAAGGACGTCCTGTCGAAGCGACATTAACCCGGCACTCTCGACTTTCCACGGCGTATGGCGAATCCATTCCTCGGTGTGTTCCTCCACTGGCTCGGCGGCCTGGCGTCCGGCAGTTTTTATGTGCCCTACAAGGGCGTCAGGAGGTGGTCCTGGGAAACCTACTGGCTCGTCGGCGGGTGCTTCTCATGGATCCTTTGCCCGTGGCTGCTGGCGTCGCTGATGACGGCCGATGTGCCCGGCGTCCTGAGCCGGGCCCCGATTGACACGCTCGGCTGGGCGTATTTCTTCGGGGTCCTGTGGGGCTTTGGCGGGCTGACGTTCGGGCTGACGATGCGGTATCTGGGCATGTCGCTGGGGATGGGGGTGGCGCTCGGCTACTGCGCAGCGTTCGGCACCCTCGTGCCCCCGATCTTCCGGAACGAACTCTGGGCCATCCTCAACACCCACCCCGGGCAGGTGACCCTCTTCGGGGTCGTCGTCTGCCTCCTCGGCATCGCCGTGGCCGCTTACGCCGGACTCACCAAGGAACGCGAAATGTCCGACGCCGACAAGAAAAAGGCCATCGCCGAGTTCAACTTCACCAAGGGCATCCTGGTGGCCACGTTTTCCGGCATCATGAGCGCCTGTTTCGCGTTCGGGCTGGCGGCGGGCAAGCCCATCGAAGACCTGACCTATTGCTCGGACCTGGTTCACTCCGCCGCCAAGGCGGGCAAGCCCATCACCGGTCCGGCGATGGTCGACAGCAACAACGCCACCAACTTGGTGAAGGCACTCGCGGTGCGGGGCTTCTTCAAGGGCGGCAGCGGCGAGGCGCCGGCGTCGGCGCCGACGTTCAACGATGTGATCGACAGCCTCGAGGCGCCCGTCAGCCTGGCGCTGCGAATGGACGCACTGCAGGCCGCACCCGGCGGCGCCGGAGGTGCGGAGGCGGCGGATCGGCAAGCGCAGCTGGCGCAGCTGAAGGCTGAGTTGGAGGCGGCGGCGCGGGTTTTGCCGGCGAAGCTGGCGGCGCTCAAGACGGTGAACAACACGCTGGCGGTGCGGTTGCGGCGTTACCAGGAGAACATCCAGGACCTGCGCGGCAAGGGCGCCGAATGGGCCGTCATCGCCGCGATGAAGGACCTGCCGCGCAAGGAGGTGGCCGTGGCGACGCTCCGCTCCGGCCTGGATTTTCTGGCGCTGCATCGAAAGCACCAGCTGTGGACGGGGCTGCCGGTGCTGATCGTGGTGCTCCTGGGCGGCTTCACCACCAACTTTTTGTGGTGCGTGATGTTGAACCTCAAAAACAGAACCGGCTACCAGTATTTCGCGTCGCGCCTCCGGCCGGAGCACGCCGGGTTGGCGGGGGCGGGAGAGACGCACGGCCCGGGTGGCACCGACGTGATCCCGGCGGCCCGGGACCTGCGCATCCCGCGGCTGAACAACCTGCTGTTTTCGGCGCTGGCCGGCACCACGTGGTATTTCCAGTTCTTCTTTTACACGATGGGCGCCACCCAGATGGGCAAATATGATTTCGCAAGCTGGACGCTGCACATGGCCAGCATCATCATCTTCAGCACCATGTGGGGCTGGATCCTCCGCGAGTGGAAAGGCTCGAGCAAAAAAGCCCATGGCCTCATCGCCGCCGGCATCGCCACCCTCATCCTGTCCACCATCATCATCGGCTTCGGCACCTGGCTTAAAGGCCAGGGCGGCGGACAGTAAGCAAGTCGTTCCCCCCCCATGAATCCGCTGAGGGGGGCTCAATGGCAAACGGGGAACTGCACATTGCGGATGTTCAATTGTCCGAATTGGGAACAGCCGTCGCCCGCGCGCGTTCGGTGCGGCGCTCATCGTTCAGCATTCATTTCGGTGGTCATTGGAAGTGCCCTGCCAGAATTCCGGGAACCGTGCAAGGGCTGTTGCGTTCTTGGATTCCCGGGTCGTGCTGACCTATGCTTGCGCCATGATCAATTTCTGGACCGTCGCATCTGCAGGAACCGTTGTCGTCGCGGTCATGGTTGTCCCCCCGCTCTCCGCCGCCGACGCGCTCCAAGCCGTCCGGCTTCGCTGTGAGTATCTGGAGAACCCGGCAGGCTTGGACGAGGGCGCGCCGCGGCTGAGCTGGCAGGTGGCGAGCACCGGGCGCGGCCAGCGCCAAAGCGCGTATCGCATCCTGGTCGCGAGCGATCCCGGCAGGCTCGCCGCCGGCACGGGCGACTTGTGGGACACCGGCAAGGTTGCCGGCGACCAGAATGTCCACGTGGTTTACAGGGGCCAACGGCTGGTGTCGCGCGCCGTGTGCCACTGGAAGGTTCAGGTGTGGGACAAGGCCGGAGAACGGAGGCGTTGGAGCGAGCCGGCGCATTGGACAATGGGTTTGCTTGAAGCCGGCGACTGGCAGGCGCAGTGGATCAGCTTCAAGGACACCACGCCGCTGCACACCGACCGGAAAAGCCTGTTCCTGCCGCCCGCCCGCCATTACCGGAAGGGATTCGACGTGATCTTATCATGGGCGAACACTTCGACGCCCGGCGCGACGATCCCGACTGGTGCCGTCCCGGGCTGCGGGTCCAAAGCGGCCAGCGCGCGCCATGGTCGTGGGAATCCGCCATCCGCGCCGAGGCCAATGGCAGCACGAAAGCCCTGTTCTCGGACAACTGCGGCAGCCGCGAGGTGGACTTGGGCTTCCAGCGTCTCGCGGTGCGGCTTTTCCAAAGCCGCCGGTTCCCGTCGTGGGGCTACGAGGTCGTCAACGGCGCCAGCTCGGTGTGGAAACGCTGGGACAGCTTCACCCGGGAGCACGGCTTCGACGGCATCCGCGGCAAGAACAACGCCGTTATGAACAGCTTCAGCCACTATGCCTTCGGCGCCGTCGCCGAATGGATGTTCCGTGTCCTGGCCGGCATCGACACCAACGGGCCCGGCTTCAAGCGGATCATCCTTCGCCCCCATCCGCCCGCGCCGGACAGCAATCCGGAGCGCCCGCCCATTCATTGGGTGAACGCCGAATACGACAGCATCCAGGGCCGGGTCGTCAGCCGCTGGAAGCGCACCCCGGGGCGCTTCGAGTTCAACGCCGTCATTCCGCCCAACACCACCGCCACCGTGTTTCTGCCCGCCCGGGCCGCCGGCGACCTCCGTGTCAACGGCCGTCCGCTGACGCTGGCGGAAGGTGTCCAGTTCCGGCGCCTCGAGGGCCGGCGCGCAGTTCTGGAGGCGGAACCTGGGGAATACCAGTTTGCGTCGACCTTCCCTTAGGCTGCGTCTTGGTCCTTGGCCATCGTTGCTGCCGGTGCGGTTGACAGCTTCAAGGTGTTCCGTGACTGAGGAGGGCGGGAGTTCGGCGGGAGCTCACGATGAAATGCGGGGGGCGGGCAATCACGGAGTTCGCGAACTGTGGAATTGCCGCAGTCGGTTGCCCCTCGCGCGTGCGAATCGCTCCGCGGTTTCAATATCCTGGCACGCCGGACGCCTGCCGCCCGTGCCGTGGTCGTTGGGCGCTTAAAGTTATGGACGCCGGTCCGGGGCCGTCCTAGGCTTCGCGCACGGCCTATGAAAGTGACGTTGTTTATTCCTTGTTATATTGACCTGTTTTACCCGCAGGTCGGCCAGTGCATCGTGCGGATTCTCGAGGAGCTGGGGCACGGGGTGGTGTGTCCGGAAAGCCCGGCGTGCTGCGGCCAGCCGGCGTTCAACACGGGTTACTGGGACGAAACCCGGACGGTGGCGGTGAAGGTGATGGAGAGGCTGAGGGAGGCGGAGGTGGTGGTGATCCCCTCGGGCTCGTGCGGCGCGATGATCAAGGTGTTCTATCCCGAGCTGTTCGCCGGCACGCCGCACGAGGCTCTGGCCCGGGAACTGGCGCCCCGGTGCCACGAGTTCTCGGCCTTCCTCGTCAACAAACTCGGCGTGACCGACCTGGGCGCGCGCTTTCCCCACAAAGTCACGTTCCACGACGGCTGCCACGGGTTGCGGGAACTGGACAACAAACAGCCGCCGCGCGCGCTGATGGCCAAGGTGCGGGATCTTGAACTGGTGGAAATGAGCGAGGCGGAAACGTGCTGCGGGTTTGGCGGCACCTTTGCCGCCAAATTCCCGATGATCTCGACGGCGATGGGGGAGGTGAAATGCGCGTCGGCGCTCGAGACGGGCGCCGAGTACATTGTGTCGTGCGATTCGAGTTGTCTGATGCACCTGCAGGGCTTGATTGACCGCCAGCGCAAGCCCATCAAGACGCTGCATTTGGCGGAAATCCTCGTTCAGCGATGAGCACCGCCGCCACCCAATTCAAGCGGGACGCCCGCCGGTTGACCGCCGACCTGCGCCACCGCCACATCATCCACAGCGCCCTGAGCCAATACGAAGTCACCCGGGACGAAAAGAAGGCGCTCTTCCAGGACTGGCAAGGGGCGCGTCAGCTGGCGGCGGGGATCAAGTGGGAGGCGGTGAACCACCTCGACCGGTATGTGGACCAGTTCGTTCGTGGCCTGGAGGCGCGCGGCACCCGCGTCCACTGGGCGCGCACCGGCCAGCAGGCGCGCGACATCGTGCTCGGCATTTTGAAAAGCCGGCAGGCGCGCATGGTGGTGAAGTCCAAGGCAATGACGACCGAGGAGATTCACCTGAACGAGGCGATGGAGGGTGCGGGCTACGAGGTCGTCGAGTCGGATCTTGGAGAATTCATTGTCCAGCTCCGCGGCGAGGCCCCCTACCACATCGTGTTTCCCGCGATGCACCTGACCCGCGGCGAAATCCGGGAGACGTTCCAGCGCAAGCTCGGCGGGGCGCCCTCGGACAACCCGGAGGCATTGACGATGGTGGCCCGGCGGGTGTTGCGGAGAAAGTACATCGAAGCCGACGCGGGGATCACGGGGGCCAACTTTGCCATCGCGGAGACGGGGATGATTTCCATCACGGAAAACGAGGGCAACGCGCGTCTGGCGGCGGCGCTGCCGAAGACGATGATCACGCTGTTGGGGCTTGAGAAGGTGCTGCCGCGTCTGGAGGATCTGGCGTTGTTTCTGCCGATGCTGGCCACGGTGGGCGCGGCGCAACTGATCAGCGGCTACAACACGATGTATGGCGGGCCGCGCCAGCCCGGCGAAGCGGACGGTCCCGAGGAGTTCCACGTGATCCTGCTCGACCATCAGCGCACCGCCTACCTGGCGGACGCCGAACAGCGGGACGCGCTGCACTGCATCCGGTGCGGCGCCTGTCTCAATGTGTGCCCCATCTACCGCAACGTCGGCGGCCACACCTACGGCACCACCTACAGCGGCCCGATCGGCGCCGTCATCACCCCCAATCTCCGCAACCTGCAGGATTGGAAACATCTCTCTTACGCGTCCTCGCTGTGCGGCGCCTGCAGCGAGGCCTGCCCGGTCCAAATCCCGCTCCACCATCACCTGCTCCGAAACCGCCGGAACAGCACCCGTCAAAAGCCGTGCTGGTGGCAGCGAACCGCGTTTCGAGGGTATGCCTTGGTGGCCAACTCCTGCAGGGGGTGGGGGCTGGTGACCCGGCTGGGGCGGTTCGGGCAGAAGTTCCATGGCCTGATCCTCGGCTCCCGCCTCGATCCCGCGTATGCGTGGACCAAGACCCGCGACCTGCCGCCCATCGCGGCTCAGACGTTCAAGGAATGGTGGCGCCGCCGCGGGAAAACCCGCGCCTGACCCCCTCACCCGCGCCCCGCACATCTCACCATCCACCATCCAGCATCCAGCCATGAGCGAACGCGACCACATCTTCGAACGCATCCGCGAGGCGCTGCGGACATCCGCGCCGCGTCCCGGGGCGCACCCCTGGGACTCCGCCGGCTCCGCCGGACTGCCTTCGGGCGCCGACTTCGACCGTGTGCTGTCGGCGACGGGCCGCACCTTCGAGGAGAACGCGGCGCTGTTCGAGCGGAACTCGGTGGATTTGGCGACGGAATTCCTCCGGGTTGACGGCCGGGACGAGGCGCTTGCGGCGGTGGTCCGGCTGCGGGACCGGGAGGGTTGGAAGCGTGTGGCCTCGCACCGGGGTGAACTGACGGACGCGGCCTGTGCGGCGCTGGGGCTGCCGGTGCATTGGACGGGTGCGGCGGACGACGTTGGCGTGCTGGAGCAATGCGACGCGGGGCTGAGCGAATGCGACGCGCTGGTGGCGCACACGGGCAGCGTGCTGGTGACGAGCCGCAGCGCGGGCGGCCGCGCGTTGTCGGTGCTGCCGCCGCACCACGTGGTGTTGGCGCGTCGCGAGCAGCTCCTGCCGGGGTTGCCGGAGGCGTTTGCGCTGTTGAAAACGAAATACGGCGGCAATTATCCCAGCATGATATCGTTCATCACCGGCCCGAGCCGGACCGGAGATATCGAACGGACCCTGGTGTTGGGGGCGCATGGCCCCAAGAAGCTCACGGTGCTGCTGTGGTGAGCAGGGAGCGGCGACCGGGCGGGGCGCGGCCGACCCGCTGGGGACGAGGATCGCCTGCGGGACGGCTGTTCAACGCAACGCGGCCGGAATTCGGGGTTCAAGGAGGCGGCTGTCGTTCGAGCGCTTCGATGCGGCGGGACAGTTCGTCGCAGCGGGCAAGGGCGTTCTGGAGGAGCTGACGTTGTTGAGTGATTTCCCGGTGCCGGCTGACGGCGTCGCGGACGGCGGCGAGGAGCTGGTCGCGCTGCCAGGGTTTCGGGATGCAGCGGCAGATTTCAACGCGGTTGACGGCGTCCAGCACCGTTTCGGGGGCGAGGAGGCCGGAGATCAGGAGGCGGGAGGCATCGGGCTGGCGGCGTTTGACCTCGGCGAGGAATTCGAGTCCGCTGAGGCGGGGCATCTGGTGATCGGCCAGCACGGCGGCGAAGGCTTGCCGGCCGAGGAGGCCCAGCGCCTGGACGGGGTCGGACGCGGTGTGGACGCGGTAGCCTTGTTGGCGCAACAGTTCGCGCAACGCGATTCTGACGACGTCCTCGTCATCGACCACGAGGATGGGGGCATCGGCGGCGGCGGGCGTGCCGGGTTGGGACATGGGTTAGTCGGTTAAGGACGGCGGGTCCCACAGGCGGCGGAGTTGTTCCGCAATCCTTTCCTCGGGCAGGTTTGGAGGGAGGACCAAGTCGGCCTGTAACAGGAACTGGGTTTCCATTGGCTCCGCCGGGCTGGCGAGCAACTGCAGCACCACCTTCACCGGCAACCGATGGCGGCGGACGAATCGAATCAACGCATGCGCGTCGTCCCCGGCGTCCCCCTGGAGGATGACGCCGTGGATGGGGTCGTCGGGGGACTGCAGCCATGCTTCGGCGTGATCGGGGATGACGTGGACGTGGAACGGGCATTGTCTCAGGCGCCCGGCCATCCGGTCGCGGGCGGGGCTGGGGGGTCCGACGAGGAGGACGCGGCGTTTTTCCTGGTGGCGCTGCCGTTCGGCCTGGTCGGCTTCGGTGAAGTCGGCCTGGGGCAGCCAGAGGTGCACCGTGGCGCGGCCGTCGGAGGCGGTGTCGACGGCGAGGAGGCCCTGGTGTGCCTGGGCAAACTGGCGGGCGTGGTGCAGGGCGGCGTCGGACTGTCGCCAAGGGGAGGAGGGGGCGGAGCCGGCAGTGGAGAGGAACTGCAGGTTGGCCTCCTGGAGGGCGTCGCCGATCGCGCGAACGGACAGGCCGCAACAGGGGGTCCGGGGCCGGACCCCTGCAGTGGGGGAGAGTTCCGGCACCTGGTCCCACAGCCGGGTGGTGACAAGCAATTCTCCGTGCTCGGCGGTGGTGTCTGCGGCGAGGCGCGTGAGGGTGACGACAACCTGGCGGAGGGCGACGTCATCGGTGTAGAGCGGAAGGGCGTCCGGGGAAAGGTCGGCGGTCAGGGGGGTGTGCTGGGGCAGGGCTTGGCGCATCAGGTCGAGGGCGTCGCGGACGATTTCATTGAGGTCGTGGTAGCCGAGGGTGCCGGGCCGGGCGCGGTGGATGGCGACGATGCGATGGATCATCTGGCTGGCCTGCTGGGCTTTTTGGCGGATGAGCGAGAGCCCTTCGTGGAACGCGTGCTGGGGGCCGATCTGGGCCAGGTAGGTTTCGCTCAGCGAGCCGATGCCCGCGAGCAGATTGTTGAATCCGTGCGCCATCCCCATCGTCACCGCCGCCAGGGTCTCGTGCCAACTGGCGCCGGCAAGGCGCTGTTCGGCGGCGGTCTGCCGCGTCTGGTCCAGCCACAGCCCCTCATACCCCACCAGCTGTCCGGCCCGGTCTCGACACGCCCGCCGGCACTCGAGGATGTGGCTGATGCGGCCATGCCGCAGGTGGCGCACGCGGAACGGGAGGGTGTGCGCCGCCTCCGACCCCTCGCAACGACGCAAATGGTCCTCGACGCGGCCGGCATCGAGCTCGTGGACGGTGTCCCAGAAACGGGACGGCGCGGTTTGCCAGTCCGGCGGGCTGATGCCGGTCAGTGTCTCGATGGCGGCGGTGACGAACTCGAAGGTGAGGTCCGGCCGTTGCCGGAAGACGACCCCCGGCCACAACTGCGCGAGCGGCGCGACGGGGCCGGGCGGGGCGTCGGCATCCGCGGCGCGCCGCGGGGGGGATGGGGTTCGGCTGTTTCGTTTAACCGCAGGCATTCCGGGAAAAACTATCTCTTTTCGGTTTTCAATTTGTCAACGAAACTCTAGGGTTGCGACCGGTGAGTAGGGCGTGCGGCGCTCTTCTCTGTTGGGCATTCGGGACCGTATGGAAGGCCAGAACGAAGCGATTCTCAACGCGCTGGACGATGCGATTGTGAGCCTCGACCCGCAGCGACGCGTGGTGTTTCTCAACGAGGCGGCGGCGGCGCTCTTCGGGTGTCCGCGGGGGCAAGTGACGGGCCAGCCGCTCGAGGAATGTCCGGTGCTGGCGGAGGTGTGGCGGCGGCTGAAGATTGGGGAGTTGGGGTTGTCGGCCAGCGCGCCGCGGGCGGTGCGCCGGCTGGATGCGGCGCCGGGGCAACGGCCGGGGGTGCCGCTGGAGGCGTGCATCAGCCAGACGTGGGTTGCGGGGCAGAGCCACGTGACGGTGTGGTTCCGCGATCTCTCGGTGCAGCGGCGGATGGAGGACGCGGTCTACCAGGCCCGCAAGCACCAGGCGGTCGGGGCGCTGGCCAGCGGCATCGCCCACGATTTCAACAACATCCTCACCGCCGTGATTTCCCAGATCGACCTTGCGCTGCATTCGCCGGAATGCCCGGAATCGCTGCGGGCCAACTTGTGCTACGCGGAAACCAGCGCGCGGCGCGGCGCGGAACTGGTGGCCAAACTGCAACTGTTCAGCCGGCAGGCGACTTCCAAGCTGATCGCGCTGGACCTGGGCGACGTGGTGGACAAGGTGGTGTTCGTCCTGCGGCACACCATCGATCCCCGCATCGAAATCCGATGGGACCCGCCCGCACAGCGCGTGTGGCCGGTCAAGGCCGACACCAGCCTGCTGATGCAGGCGCTGATCAACCTGGGCCTCAACGCGCGGGACGCGATGCCCGCCGGGGGCCAGTTGCGCCTGGCGCTGGCCAACGTGACCACCGCTCCGGTCGAGGCCAGGCCTCCGCGCAAGGCTGGCGATTTTGTGAAGCTGACAGTGGCGGACACGGGGCAGGGGATGCCGCCCGAAACGCTGGCGCGGCTGTTCGACCCGTATTTCACGACGAAAGACATCCGGCAGGGTCCGGGACTGGGGCTGTCGATCACGTTCAGCGTCGTTGCCGAGCATGGCGGCTGGATCGAAGCCGAAAGCCGCGTGGGCGAGGGCTCGACCTACCATGTGTTTCTGCCGCGCACCCGCGAGGCTCCCGTGGCGGTTGCGCCTTCCGACTCCGCCGCGCTGGCCACCCAAACCCTCGAGGGCCGCGAACGCATTCTGGTGGTGGACGACGAGGAGGCGGTGCGGATGGTGATCCGCGCCGTGCTGAGCTACCGCGGCTACGAGGTGCTCGAAGCCGTGGACGGCGAAGACGCAATCCGGCAGTATCAGGCGGCGCGTCCGCCGGTGAACCTGGTGTTGATGGATCTGCACATGCCCCGGATGAACGGCCGCGACGCGCTGGAGCGGATTCGCCAGCGTGATCCCCACGTGAGGGCCATTCTGCTCAGCGGCGGCCTGCAGGAGCCCGAGCCGGACACGGTCGCCCAGGTCGAAGGCGTCCGCTTCCTCCAAAAGCCGTTCGACAACCCCCAACTCGTCGCCGTCGTGCGCGAAACGCTCGATGCCCCCCCGCCATGAACCGCCCACTCCGTCGCTGCATCCCATGGTTTTGCGCCCTGCTCTCGGCCGCACCCCCCGCCACCCAAGGGAGCCCGTCCCTTCCGCCGCCGGTCCTCCCGCAGGGCGTGGGCGTGAACATTCACTTCACCCGCGGCCACGCCCGCGACTTGGACATGATCGCCGCCGGGGGATTCAAGTTCATCCGCATGGATTTCTCCTGGGGCGGCACCGAGCGCCGGCGCGGCGCCTACGATTGGTCCGCCTACGACGAACTCACGGCGAATCTGGACCGGCGCGGTCTGCGGGCCATCTATATCCTGGATTACTCGAACGGCCTGTATGAGGAAACCGTGGTCTCCCGCAATCCCATCACCGGCAGGGAACAACGGGACACCGCCTCGCCGGCCAAGCCGGAGAGCGTCGCGGCGTTTGCGCGGTGGGCGGGGGCGGCGGCGGCGCATTTCAAGGGTCGGGGCATTCTCTGGGAGATTTGGAACGAGCCGAACATTGGTTTTTGGAAGCCGAAACCGGATGTGGGGCATTATGTGGCGCTGGCGCGGGCCACCTGCCGGGCCGTGCGCGCCGCCGATCCGGAAGCGCTCGTGTTGGCGCCTGCCAGTTCGGAATTCCCATGGCCCTTTCTCGAGGCGCTGCTGAAATCCGATGTCCCGGCCTCCCTGGACGCCATCAGTGTCCACCCTTACCGCGGTTATCATCGCGGCCCGGAAACGGCCGGCGGCGATTATCGGCGCCTGCGCGGTCTCATCGAACAGCACGCGCCCCCGGACCGGTGGAACCTGCCGATCGTCAGCGGGGAATGGGGGTATGCGACGCACGCCAGGGGCGGCGTGTCGCCGGATGTCCAGGCGGCCTTCCTGGCGCGCCAGCAACTGGCCAACCTCTATCACGGCGTGCCGCTCTCGATTTGGTATGATTGGAAAAACGACGGCCTCGATCCCCATGAGAGGGAACACAACTTCGGCACCGTCACCGCCAGCCTCGAGCCGAAACCCGCCTACCGGGCCGCGCAGGTCCTGGCGCGGGAGCTGGGCGGATACCGGATCGCGCGCCGGCTCGACACGGGCGATGCGGACGAATACGCGCTATTGCTGGTCAACGCCGCCGGCAGCCAGAAGTTGGCCGCCTGGAGCGCCGGACAACCCCGCCAGGTCACCCTCGATCTTAACGCCCCCGATCCCTCGACGGTCACGGCGGTCAGCGGCCAGGGCGATCCCGTGCCCCTTCAGGCCGGCAACACTCCTCTCGCCCTTCCGCTCCGGGCGGCTCCTTTGTACATCACCTTTCACCGGCCGCTGGAGGCGTTGTCCGCCGCCGCCGCCTGGCAGGCGGGTCCGGTGCGGTCCCTGGTCGAGGCGGGCCGGCCGGATGCGCTCAGGGTGCCTGTCGTCGCCAGCAACCCGCTGCCGGTGCGCCTGGCGCTGAACCTCCAGTGGAACGTGGTCGGGGCGTCTCTGGCCGGGTCAGGCAGCCTGCTGCTCCGGCCCGGGGAGACCCGGACCGAGGTGTTCAAGGCCACGCCCATGCGGCGCTGGCCGCCAACGCTGACGGTGACGCTGAAGGTGGCGGCTGCCCGGGAAGAAGCCCCCGGCCGCCGGGTGCCGCTTGGCATCTCGGGCGAGACCTTCGAGTTCACCCTTGCCAATCCGCTTCGTCTGCAGGTCGCGCCCGTGTCCTCCGGCCTTCAGCTGGACATCCGCAACCCGTCCGGCACCGTCTTCGAGGGATCCGTCCATGCCGATGCCGCCGCGCAGCCCGTTCGCCTGTCTCAAGGCGAATTCGGTGCGGTGGTGTTGCTGAAGGAAGCGCCGGGGGCCCGGCTCGTGCAGTTGCGGGATGCCCGCGGAGGGGTGGTCGCCGAAACTCGCGTCCCCACCTTCCATCCCCTGGCCGCCTCACGGTTGCGTGCCGCACTGGACGGCGACGCGCAGGTGCCGGCCTGCGCCAGCCTGGCGCGGACGAACGCACCCGGAGACGGTCCCCGGCCGTTTCCGGAGGCTTGGGAACTGGCGTATGCGTTTGAGGCGGGCTGGCGTTTTGTGCGGGTGGTGGCCGAGGACGCTCCGCGGCTGCCATTGGGGAGCCGTCCACAGGCGGTGGGGATGTGGGTTTACGGGGACCGGTCGGGCAACGCGCTGCGTCTGCGGGTCACCGATGCCGCCGGGCAGACCTTCCAGCCCAGCGGGCCCCCCCTGGATTGGGCCGGGTGGCGCTGGGTGGAGTTCGACCTGGCCGATTTGAAAGCCGCCGGCCACTGGGGCGGCGCCAACGACGGTGTCGCGCGCGGTGTCTTGCGTTTGGACACGTGGCTTCTGGTGGATGGCACCCGGGGCAAGACGGCGGGGAGGATCTGGTTTGCGGGGCCGGCGTCGGTCCGGCATGACACCCCGTGAATCGGCTCCTGGTGCGGGCGGGGCCTGTCAAGAGGAGATCTCGTGGCGGGTGTCACCGGCCTCGTCCAAGTCGATGATGGTCGTTTCGCCCAGGCGCATGTCCGGCTGGTCCAACGCCTGCCAGAAACTCGTGGTGTTCTCCTCGCGCCTCATCACCCGATACTCCCCAAACTCGTTCACTTCCACCAAGCCGTCCATTTCCATCCGCCGGAGGATCGGGCGGCACCAAAACCGGTCTTCCATGAACCGCCTGCGCTGACCCACGTTGCGCGAAATCTCAACAACCGAGACATAATTGCCCCGAAAACGGCCCAGCAATTCCAAAATCTCGACTTCCTCAGGACTCATTCATTTTTCTATCGGCACACGGCGGCTTTTCTGAAATGGCGCGTGTCCGGGCGCGCGTGCGTGTGCACCGCCTGGACGAGACTCTAGGGCAGCTTCACGGGGCGCCCGAGGCGGATGGATTTTTCCTCGGCTTCGCAGATTTCGACGGCGCTCAGGGCGTCCTGGGGGGTGACGACGGTGGGGGGGAGACCGGTTTGGATGGCGCAGATCATGTGGGCCAGTTCGCCCGCGTAGCCGTCGGGGCCGCTGCAGGAGACGACGCGGGGCTTGTGGCCGTTCTCGAACACGCGGAGGGCTTCCTTGCCGCGGGTCAGGTCGTAGTCGACGGTGGCGTTCTCGAAATTGACGGTGTAGGCCATGTTGAAACCATGGCCGGCGCTCATCAGCCAGGAGCCTTCGGCGTAGACGGCGGCGCCGTTGGCGACGTGGTATTGGGTGATCACGTGGTCGATGGCGCCGCTGAAACACGTCAGCCCGCTGGAAACCACGCTCCGGGGGCGTCCGAACATGAATTGGATGAAGTCGGTGTCGTGGATGTGCATGTCCAGCAGCGCTCCGCCCGACTGGTCGCCTTTGAAATAGCTGTCGCGGCTCCACCCCGGGGGCTCCGAGACGCGCCGAAACCGGGCGGCGAGCACGTTGCCGAAGCGCTCCGAATCCATGGCGTTCTTGACCCAGACCCATTCGGGCCAGAACCGCAAACACATCGCGGGAAGCAGAAACCCGGGGGCGGCCTCGGCGGCGGCCACGATCTTGCGGGCGAGCGCGGCGGTGCGGGCGAGGGGTTTTTCGCAGACGACATGTTTGCCGGCCTGCAAGGCGGCGATGGACTGGGGGACGTGGAGCGGGGTCGGCACGCAAAGGTCGACAAGCGTCACGTCGTCATCGGCCAGCAAATCCCGCAACTCCGAATACACGCGCACGTGCCGTGCCAGCTTGAACGCGTCGGAGCCCGACAGGTTGCCCGTGACGCCCGGCAGGATGCCCTTCACCGGTTTGCGGACGGAGTCGCACACGGCGACGAGGCGGGCGGACTTGAGGGTGCTGTAGGCGCGCAGGTGGGTGAGGCCCATGAAGCCGAGGCCCACGACGGCGACGTTGACGGGAGCGGATTTGGCGGAGGAAAGGCTTGTTGGCATGGGGGCAGGGGATGGAGGGTTGGGGAACCAAAATCAGCCGACGGCCTCGATGAACTGCCTGGCGGCGAGGATGTCCTGGACGCGCTGCGTGCCGGCTTCGCGTTCGATGCTGCAATACCCGGCAAACTTCACCTCGGCCAGCACCGCAAAAAACGCGCGCCAGTCCACCGCGCCGGTGCCGGTGACAACTTCCTCGCCCCAGGTGCCGGGCTGCTTGGTGGGGACGGCGTCTTTGATGTGGACCTGGCGGATCCAGGGACCCAACACCCGCAGCGCCTCGATGGGATCGCCCTTGGCGTAGAGGATCATGTTCGCCGGATCAAAGTTCACCCCCACGTTCGGCCGCTCCAGCTTCTCCAGAAACGTCCGCAACGTGGCCGCCGTCTCCTGCCCCGTCTCGAACGCCAGCGCAATCTGCCGCGCGGCAAACGCGTCCGCCACCTGCCGGATCCGGTCCTGAAGCCGCGCAAACGCGGGATCGCGTTCCTCGTGGGGCAGAAAGCCCGCATGAAAACTCACCAGACTCAGACCCAGGTCCTGCGCGATCCGGGCGGTCTCCTGGATGTTCCGCCAATTCTCGTCCCAAGTGGCGTCCGGCACCAGCCCGCCGGTGCGGCGGATCGATTCCAGCGTCGAATAATCCTCCCCCACCGTGCCGAACATCCCGGACACCAGCGCGACGCGGTTCCGGGCGCACGACTCGCCAAACCTGCCCCACACCCGGGGATTCTCCCGCAGGGGATCCAGCGCGCACTGCAGCCGCGGAATGCCGATGGCGCGCAGGTCATCGAACAGTGACTCGGGGGACGCGGGCTGCAAGGACCAACTGCAAACCGCCAGGCGATCGTTCAATGGATTAGGCATGGCGGCAGGATGGAGCCGATGCCCCGGGGATGCAAGCTCCGATCGATGCCACGATGCCATGCGGCGTCATCGTGCGTGCCGCGCCCCCGGGACGCGTGGGGGATGGATGAGCGACCGATGTCAGGCGGCCCGGCGGGGCGAGCGGCGGAACTTATTTTGGAGGAGCAGCCGCCAGACCATCCACAGGGCTTCCCGCACGATCTTGTGGGACATTTTTGAACTGCCCTGGAACCGATCCGTGAAAACGATCGGCACCTCGGCGATGCGCATGCCGTTTCGCCACAGCTTGTGGGTGATCTCGATCTGGAAGCTGTAGCCGTTGGAGTGGACCGCATCCAGGTCGAGCGAGGCCAGCGCGCGGCGCCGAAAGCACTTGAATCCGCCGGTCGGATCGGAAATGCGCATCCCGGTGACGATGCGCACATACTTGGCGGCGCTCAGGCTGAGCATGAGGCGCTTCAGCGGCCAGTTGATGACCCGAATCCCGTTGCAATACCGGGAGCCGAGAACAAGGTCGGTGTCCTGCGCCGCGGCCAGGAAGCTGGGAATCGCCTTGGGATCGTGCGAAAAGTCGCCGTCCATTTCGAAGATGAACTCGTAGCCGTGCTCCAGCGCCCACTTGAAGCCCGCACAATAGGCCCGCCCCAAACCGTCCTTGTCGGCACGGTGCAGGACGTGAACCTCGGAGTGTTTGGCGGCGAGTTCATCAGCCAAAATCCCGGTGCCGTCGGGCGAGTTGTCGTCGACAACCAGCAGATCCAAATCCACCGGCAGGCTCATCAGGGCCTCCACCAGGGCGGGGAGGTTTTCGCGCTCGTTGTAGGTCGGCACAATGACCAGCGTCTGAGGACTCATGGTGGATCGGTTCAGGCCGCACAACTAAACGAAACCACCAGGGAAAACAAGCAGGGATTTCCAAGGCCCACAGGCCCGCCCCGGACGGTGCCTCCCGCCAGGCGGGCTTGAAGCCGGTCACCCGTCCGGCCCCGGGGGATGCCTCGCGCGACGCGCCGTGGTCATGCGCCACTGGCCATCTGCCCTGGGCGATGCGCGCCTGACAAAACCACATCCCAAGGGACAGACATATGGGGCCAGACGAATGCGCTGCGCGCAGGGTGTGGTGGGGTCGCCGGAGCCCTGAACGGCCGAGGCGTTTGGGATCAGAAGTGCTCCGGCTCCTGGCCGGGTTTCCATTTGATGTTGCAGCCGATGCTGGGTTTCTGAAGCGGCGCCACCGGGCGGTTGGCGAGCACAGCCTCCAGCGCGGCCCGCAGATCCCTGCCCGTCACCGGCAGGCCGTTGTCGGGCCGGCTGTCGTCCAGCTGCCCCCGGTAGACCAGCCGGCGATCGCGGTCGAACAGGAAGAAATCCGGCGTGCACGCGGCGTGATAGGCCCGCGCGACCGCTTGCGTCTCGTCGTAGAGATACGGGAAGGTGTACCCGGCCGCCTTGGCCTCCTCGGCCATGCGCTGCGGGCTGTCTTCGGGATAATGGGCGACGTCGTTGGCATTGATGCCCACAATCGCCACGCCGCGGGCGACATAATCGCGTCCCAGCCGGGCGAGTTCGGCGCGGATGTGTTTGACGAAGGGGCAATGGTTGCACAGGAAGATGACGAGCAGGGCGGGAGCGGCCTTGAAATCGGCCGACGACACGGTGTTGCCGCGCGTGTCGGGCAGCTCGAAATCCGGCGCGGGCGTTCCCAGCGCCAACATGGTGGAGGGGGTTCTTGCCATGAGCCTCTTGTGATGCCGCCCCGCTCCGATGTCAAGAGCCTTGTCGGCCAGGCGCCCGCCCACACGCCTATCCCCCATCCCATCGGGCTGTCACGCCTCCTGGAAAGCGCAAACCTCCAAAATTCGGACGTGAATCGAGGCCATGAACCGGGTTGGCGGACGAACATCGAACGTCCAACATCGAACGCCGAACGCCGAATGCCGAATGCCCAAGAGCTCGCGCACGCGCCATTCGACGTTGGACGTTGGGCGTTGGGCGTTGGGCGTTCGTCTTGCTGCGGTTCATGGAAAGGCAGGGCGCGCGCGCTACGCGCGGCTCGGGGGATCGCTCTGAGGAGCTTGCATGTGGAAGCGGCTGCAGGCAGCCAAGGCGGCGACGGTGCCCGGGTAGAAGCGGTCGCGGAACTCGGGGAATTCAAGGAGATGCGGGGCGGTTGGGGTCTGGTCGCGGCGCAACAGGACGCGGAGTTCGTCGAGGTTGTCGGACCAGCGAAACCCGTTGAAGAACTCGATGCCGGGAAACTGGGTTTTGTAGAGGGCGCGCCGGGAGTAGCAGGTGCCCAGGTGGAGGTGGGTGAAGCCGCGTTCGGCAAAGAGGGTGACCGCGCGGGTCATCATGAACATGCCGAGGTTGCGCTGGAGGAGGTTGAGGTCGTAGAACGCATAGTAGTAGAACGCCAGGTCCGGCTCCATGACAAGCATGAGGACAACGCCGACCTCGCGTCCTGCGGTCGGATCGAGGAACCGCAGCACATGGGAGATCACGGGGCCGCTCATGAGCCGGTCAAGACGCTCGGACGACATGACGCCGGCGCCGAACCGCCGGTCGGCGAACGCCTCCCACGCCTCGCGCCGTGCGGGGGAGTAATCGAAGCGGGCGCGGGGGATCAACTCGGCTTCGAGGTTCTGGCCCTTGCGCAGGATGCGGCGGTTTTCGGAGGAGGGCGCGAAGCGGCGCAGGTCCACGCGCAGGTTGCGGCACAGGTAGTAGCGATCCATCAGGGGCGACCCCGGCAGGAAACCCTGGCGGAAAAAGTCCGGAGCCGTCTCGCCCGGTTCCGGCACGGCCCAGATGACATAGGGATACTCGTAGCGCGCGTAATCCGGATCCGCCTCGGAAAAGAGCAGGATCATGGCGGGACCTGTTTCTGGACGCACACCCGCGGCAGGCGGCTGCGCCAGCCGCTGAGCACGTCGTAGCAGACGCTGTGTTTCCAGGCGGCGATCTCATTGGCGGTGATTTCTTCGGCGCCGTCCTGTCCCATGAGCACCACGTCGTCAAAAAGCTGCGCTTCGGGGATGTCGGTCACATCGACCGCCATGGCGTCCATGGCGACACTGCCGATAAGGGGCGCGCGCCGTCGGTGAACCAGCACGCAGCCTTCGTTGCGCAAGCGGGGGAAGCCGTCGCCGTAGCCGACCGGGACGACCGCGATGCGCCGGGGGCTGGTGGCGCGGTAGCGTAGCCCGTAGCCGTAGTGGTCGCCCGGCTGCAGGTCGCGCACGCTGACGATGCGCGCCTTGACGCTCATGACGGGCTTGAGTCCCGGCAGCCGGCGGCAGGTTTTGGACGGATACACGCCCAGGGGCAGGATGCCGAGGCGGACCATGTCGAACCAGGCCTGGGGCAGGTCGAGAAAACCGCCGGTGTTGCAGAAATGCCGGACGAGGGGTGGCCCTCCGGAGTCAGCCAGTTTCCCCAGCACCTGCTCGAACCGCGCCAGTTGCTCCAACGCGAAACTCTTGTCCGCCTCGTCCGACATGGCGAAATGGCTCATGAGACCTTCCAGCCGGATGCCCCGGATGGCGGCGGCGGTTTTCACCGCGTCGGCCGCCTCGTCCCAGCGCACGCCGTAGCGGCTCATGCCGGTGTCGATCTTTAAGTGAACCGGCACCTCCCGGTCCGTATGCCGGGCCAGCCGGGCCAGGCGGCGCAGCACGCGCATCTCGCCCACGCTGAGCCTCAGCCGGTGCGCAAGGCACGCCGGCAGCTCGTCCGGGGTCCGCTCTCCCAACAACAGAATGGGCGCCTCGATGCCCAGCGTCCGCAGCTCGACGGCCTCGTCCAGCGTCGTGACCCCCAGCCCCCACGCGCCGCTCGCCAGGGCGGCGCGGGCCACCTCCGCCGCGCCGTGCCCGTAGGCATTGTCCTTCACCACGGCCAGCAGCCGCAGCGCAGGCGGCTTCTGCGCATGGATGATCTCGAAATTCCTGCGCAATTGGGCGCAGTCGATTTCCACCCAGGCCGACCGCCGCCACACCGACAGCGGGAGGTCGGGCGGGTGCTCAGGGGGATGGGCGGTCGACGGATTCATCGGGCGTGGCCAGAGAGCCGGAGGTTCATGGCGGCTTGCGTTTCAAACGGCTCCCGGCGGCCAGAGCGATTGCCCAACGTCGCGCCGGTAATAGCTGCCGGCCGAGTGCAAGCGGCGGATGTTGTTGCAGGCGAGGGCCACCGCGGCAGGCAGCGTGGCCGCCACGGCGGCGACATCGGCGATGCGATGGCCGGTGGCCCACACGGTGCCGTGGGCGCCGGCGGCGGCTTCGTTCCACCAAAGGTCGCATGTCGGGCGGTCCTCGACCCGGACCGGCACGCGCGGTCCTTCCAGCGCCACGTAAGGGTACCCGTAGCCGGCCAGGGTGATGGAGCAGCCGAAACGCACGCCGGGCCGGAAGCGGACGCGGAGGGGTTGGTCCAAGGCGGCGGCGCGAAGGACGGCCAGCGGATGGTCCAGCAGCCGGAGCAGCAGGGCGCCGCTGGTGACGCCCAGGCGCACGTTGTATTCGAGCACATGCCAGCGCCGCCGATGCCGGATGGCGGTCACTTGGACCGGGCCGTGGAAGCGGACCCGCCGCATCCAGGGTCGCAGCGGGTGGAGAAGCTCGCGGGCCAGGCCGTATCGGTCGCCGGGATCCGCCTCGACCAAGCCGCCCAGGGGCGCGCCCGCCACGATGCCCTGGTTGCCCTCGAAGGCGCGTTTGTATTCCTGGTTGGTCACCAGCGAATATATCTCGCCGCCGCTTACCATCGCGATGTGCCCGGCCTCGGCCCGGCCGAGGTATTCCTGCAGGAAAATCCCCTCGGCGTCGTTGGCACGCCCGATCCAAGCCTCGGTTTCCTCGGGTGTCTCGCACACGATCGTGTGGAGCGGGCTGAACGGCGAGCAAAGCGGGTTCTTCAACACGAAGGGCCGTCGCCGCCGGCGCACGAACGCCAGCGCCGCCTGCCGATCCGGCATCACCCGCGCTTCGGGAAAGGGAATCCGATATTTGCGGCACAAACTCCGCGCGAAGTCCCGGTCACGCTCCAGCTGCAGCGCCTCGTGTGTCGCACATAGGAACGGCACCCCCCGCGCCAGAAAGGCCTCCGTCCATGGCTGCAGCGCCCACTCGATGGCCATCGGCACCACCAGGTCCGGCCGCTGCTCGTCCAGCGCCCGGAACGGCGTGGGATCCTCCGACGCGCGATACACCGGTCCTTCGAGCGACGGCCCGTAATGGCCGTAGTCGCGCGTCAAATAGGCCGAGACGCGCGCGCCGTCCTCCCGCAGGATGCGCATCACGCTGTGCGTGAACGCGCCGACGCCGAAAACCATGACGGCCGGGCGGGCCGCCGTTGAATGTGAGTGCCGTGCCATGCGACAACGGAACCTCTTTTGTCGCCCCGGCGCGCCCGTGTCAAACGGAAAGCGGAAGGCGGTTTTGATTTGACTTGCATAACGCAACGTGGTAATGCTGCGGAAATCCGTAAAACCTATGAAATCAACTCTGAAAGAAACCCTTTGCATTCTAAGCGCGCTCCTTGTCACAGGGAGTTTGTTCGTGACTTCGGTCAACGGCGGTCTGGTGCTGCAGTTGCAGTCCGGAACCAATACCATCATCGTGTCCGACGGCTCAGCCGCGGACGCCAATCCAGTCGCGGGGGCCATCACCTATAGCGGGTCGGTGGGCAACTTCACGGTTCAGACGGCCGTGGGCCTTGGCGAGCCCATGCTCGGAACTACGTGGTCACCCTATTTGGACCTCACTTCTCTCGACACAAGCGCCGCGGTCGGCGGCCAACTCGTTATCCGGCTGTCCGGCGACGGTTATTCGCCGGCGCCGCCGGCGGGATTCATTAGCGCCGTGGGCGGGACGGTGGGGAGCGGTGGAAGCGTTTCCTTCAACGTCTATGTGAATGAATCCGCGGTGCCATTCCTCACCCAAGGGCCTTTTTCCTCAGGCGCGTTCGACGACACTGCCTCCGCAACCCCTGTGTTCACAGCCCCCTACTCGCTTACGATGGAAGCCGTCATCGATCATCCGGCGGCTGCCAGTGGCCTTGCAACCAGTTTTGGTTTTAGACTCTGCCCGGTCACTGCGATTGTGCCGCCGCCTGACCGCACCCTGGAATGCGTTGTGGAGTTCCCCGCAGGCGCCACCACCATCGCGGACTTTCTGGCCCAAGGCGGCCTTGTCACCACTTGCGGCTGCCAGGACGTGGAGTTGACCTACGAGGATGTGGTTCAGGGCGACGAGTGCTCGGGCACCATCACACGCACCTACACGGCGACCGACTGCAAGGGCGTCTCCTTGAGCGCCGTGCAGGTGATCACCTACATCCTCGCGGATAATGAGCCTCCGGTTATTGTCTGTGCCCCGGACAAGACCGTGGATGCGAATGCGCCTTGGGACTTTGACATGCCAACGGTCACCGACAACTGCGTCGATCCCGTGGTCACCATCGTGAGCACCGTCACCAACATGGTTGGCGATTGCTTCGCGGCCACGCGCACCTGGAGGGCGGAGGATCAATGCCAAAATGCCAGCGAGTGCAGCCAGACGGTGACATACTGCATCGAACCGCCCCCAACCGGACTGTGTCCGTTCACGCTCGGTTACTGGAAGAACCACCTCATGGCTTGGCCGGATGTTTACACGCCGGACCAGACCCTCGACAGCGTGTTTGACAATCTGCCGGCCGAAGCGGAGCAGAGGACGTTCCTGCAGGCGCTGCAAGGGCATGGAGCCCCGAATGTCCACGTGCGCAACCTGCTCAAGCAGGCCGTCGCCGCGTTGCTCAACGCCGCAAGCTCTGACACCATCCAATACCCACTCACGGTGGCCGAGGTGGTGGAGCAAGTGAACGCGGCTCTGGACGGCGGCAGCAAGTCGGAGTTGACCATGCTGTCGGAATACCTGGATCGTGCCAACAACGGCGCGTTCTGCGTCAGGCCCCCCGAATGCGACGATTAATCCGCTGACTCCCATCGGCGGCGCCGGGTCCTGGCGCCGCCGGCACACGCGTTGCCCCGGCAACTGCCGGGGCATTTTTTTGTGCCTTACAGCACGTAGGGATAGCGCTGCGGTCGGCCCAACAACCGGTTTGCTTGCGCATCGCCCACGACCTGCTGCTTGTCGCCGTCCCAGACCAGCTTCCGCCCCAGGATGTAGGCCAGGTTGCCCAGGTTGCAGAGCGTCGCGGTGCGATGCCCGATCTCAATGTCGACCGCGGGCCGGTGGTGCCCTTCGCGGATGGCTTTGAACCAGTCGGCCTTGTGGTTCATGTTGAAGTCGGCGTATTCGTCCGTGCGATACACCTCCGTGCCGCCCGGCGGCAGCTTGAAGTGAATGGCCTCCGGATTGGCCGGGCGATAACCGCCTTCCCATTCGAGGACCAAGTGCCCGTTCTCACCCCAGAACACATTGCCAAACTCGGTTTTCCCCACCTTGTTCCCGGGCTGCCCCCACTCCAGCGTCCAGTCGGGATTCTTGAATTGATAGACCACGTCCATGTCGATCGGGCAATCCCACAGCCCCCGGGTGGGCGCGCGGCCTTTGGCTTCGACGGTGAATGAGGTTTGCCGGTCGGCGTTCATGCACCAGAGAATCGTGCTGAACTGGTGCGCGCCCCGGTCGCGGATTTGCCCGCCGCCGCTCTCCATCAGCCAGCGGAAATGCGCGGGCAAATAGCGCCGGTTATACGGGCGCCAGGGCAGGGGGCCCAGCCACAGGTCCCAGTCCAGGTCCGGCGGCGGCGGGCCGTCGGGCACCGGGTGGTCGTCGGTGGGGTTGGCGTAATGCCAGCAGCTGACCTTGTGCACGCGTCCGACGATGCCATTGCGGATGGCGCGGCACGTGTGCCAGCCGCCCTTGGCGGTGCGCGCCTGGGCGCCGACCTGCACGGCGACGTTGTATCGGCGCGCCGCCGCCACCATCGCCTGGCCCTCGCGCACGGTGACGGAGGCGGGTTTTTCGACATAAACGTGCTTGCCCGTTTCGCAGGCGTGCACGGTTTGCACGGCGTGCCAGTGATCCGGTGTGGCGATCACCACGGCGTCGATGTCCTTGCGCTCGACAATGTATCGGTAATCCCGATACGGCACCACGCCTGCCCCGGCGGTCTCGGTCGCCGCCAGCAGCCGGTTGTCGTCCACGTCGCACACGGCGGCGATGCGGACTTTGCCTTCGCTTTGGAAGGCGAGCATGTTCTGGAGGTGTGTGTTGCCCATGCCGCCGGTGCCGATGTGCGCGACGGTGAAACGCCGGCCGGCCCCGGGGCGCCCCGGGGCGCCGATCACTCCCGACGGAACCAGGTGAACACTTCCCAGGGCCGTGCCCGCGATGACCAGGAAGCGGCGCCGGGTCAGGCCCGTTTGCCACGCCGGGCTGCCCATCGTCCCCGGGGCGGATCTGCGAAGTGCGGCTGACATGCGCCTCTTATCCCGCCGCCGGCAGCGCCGCACAAGCCAATTCCTCCAAGGGGCGGGCGGATTCACCCTGCCGCCAACAGGGGCGTCAGCTGCGCCACGGTGGCGGTGCCCGTGGTGCCCAGCTGGTGGATGACGACGGACGCGGCGGCGGCGGCGATGGCGAGGCTTTCGGTCAGCGTGGCTCCGGCAGCCATGGCCGCGGTGAGATTCGCCGTCACCGCGTCGCCCGCGCCGACGATGTCGATGGGGCCGCGCGGGGGCCGCGCGGGCGCATGCTCGACGGTGCCGTCGGGCAGCGCGCCGACCATGCCGTGCTCCGACAGGGTCACGAAGACGGCCCGGCCGTGTTTCTGCGCCAGGGCGCGTGCGGCGCCTTTGACGTCGTCGACGCTCAAGTCCTGGCGAGCGCCGGTCAGGATGCCGAGTTCGGCAGCATTCATTTTCAACATGACGGGCGGATAGCCGCGCAGGGTGCGCCGGCTGTCGGCGATGATGAGGAATTCGGGGTCGTGTTTGGCGAGGGTGCGCACGGCGTCGAGAAGCGGGCCGGTGATGACGCCGGTGTCGGATTTCTCGACCTGGTCGAGGAGGATCATGGCGTCCACCTGGGCGGCGAGGAATTCGACCGAGTCGACGAGCCGGGCCCGGACGGCGGGCGGGGTGGGCGTCCAGTTTTTGCTGTCGAGCCGGTTCAATTCCTCGGGGGGCTTGCCGGGGCGCAGCACCAGCGGCTTGCAGTAGGTGAAGGTGCGGCGCTCGGGGGTCTGGAAGAAGTGTTCCATGTTGACGCCCCGCTGGGCTTTCAATGCGCGGACAAGCTCGAATCCCTCGCCGTCGTCACCGGCGAACCCGACGGGGCAGAGTTCCCCGACGCCGAGGGCGGCGAGGTTGTTGAGGATGGTGCCGGCGGCGCCGGGCTGGCTGCGGACATGGACGACGTTATGGACGGGCAGGCCGGTCTCGAGGGATGTCTCGGTGCGGGCCGGATCGATGTCCAGGTAACGGTCCAGGCAGAAGTCGCCGACCACAGCGATGCGCAGGCGGGGGTATTTGTCGGCGAGGGCTGGGAATCGTTGGGGAGGCATCATAGGGCGGTCGTGGCAGGGGGTGGGGAGGGGGGGGTCAATGGCCTATTCGTTCAAGGGTGCGGAACAGGTGGTGGAGGAAGAGGATGTTGTCGCATTGGACGTAGCGCATGGTGCCGCCCATGCGGGAGTAGCTCTTGCAGAACCGCAGATAGTAGGCGGGATTGTCTTTGGGCGGCTCGGCGACGGTCCAGTCCCAGTTGCCGCCGTCGTGCAGGTCGACAACGAAGAAATGGTGGCCGGTGACAATAGGGCGGGCGTCTTGGAGACGCAGGTTATTGACGCAGCTGAGGCTTTTCTCAAAAACCTGCGGCCCCATGATGGCCGATCCGATCGAAAGCACCACGCCGCCGTCGAGTCCTTCCACGGCAGCGGTGAACCGGCGGAAATCGACGGCGGCAGCCCGGCCGATGACGGCGCCGTTGAACATTGGGTGAACCGCAATGATGTCGTAGCCGATGCCCGGGTGGACGGTGAGTGGGACGCCGTGGCGGGTGGCCTGGGCGAGGACGGACGTGTTGCGCCACGGGTGCAATACCATGTGGCGGCCCGGGGCCAGGGCGTGGAGGCGCATGGCCTGGAGCAACTCGGCGCGCGCGGGGGCCAGAGAGTGGGCGGGTTGCTGGCGCAGGGCCGTCTCGAGTTCCTCGGGCGCGGGCAGCGTGACGCCGTCCTCATAAATGAACCGTCCCAGCGCTTGGCCGTAGCCTTCGTCGCGCAGGCCGCCCGCCAACAAGGCCAGGTGAATGTTGCGCCCCGTTTCGTCCCAGGCGCCGAAGGTTCCCGTGGCCACATTGTCGCGCACGCTCTCGGTCGATCGCCCCAGGAAGGAAAACTCCCAGTCGTGGATCGTGCCGGCGCCGTTGGTCGCCAGGTGCGTGACCAGGCCGCGGTCCATCAGCTGGTTGAGCAGAAGCTGCCCGCCGTTCTTGATCAGATGCGCCCCGTAAATGAGCAGCACCGTTGCCCCCCGCCGCCGGGCGTCCCGAATGGCTGTGGCGCAGCGTTGCACTGCGTCGGCGGCCGAGGGGGGACACGGGCGCGGAGCGTCGGTGGGCTCCACGAGGATCTCTTCGAGCCGGGACAGGCTATGCCGTGTTTCGAGAGGCTGCGCCTTGAGCCGCGTCAGGTCGAGGGGAGGATTCGAGTCGGGCATGGTCGAGTCATCAGGGGGTCCAGAGACATTGGATGAGGGCGGTGGCGTCGCGAAAATCGGGGATGACGATGTCGGCGCCGACGCCGAGCAGCCGCTGGCGTTTCCAGGGGTCCATCCGGCCGGATCCATTGTGGGCTTCGTCGCTGGCGACTCCCACGGCGAGCCCGCCGACGTCCTTCGTGTTTTGGATTTCGACGTAGCCGTCGCCGACGCCGAGCAACTGGTGGCCCCGGATGTGGTTATCGCGCAGGAGGCGTTCGATGACCAGATGCTTGGAGAACTGCCGGTAGTTCTCGAGCGCGCCGTAAATGTGCCGGCCGAAGTAGCGGGTGAGGTCGAGTAGGGCTGCTTCCTCGCGCACGTAGGGCTCGTCGGTCCCGCTGGCCAGGTAGAGGGTGAGTCCGCGCTGCTGCAGTGCCTCGAGGAATGCGCGCGCGCCATGGACCAGCCAGTCGTCGGGGGATTGCCGGCCCGACCGCAGGGAATCGAGGCGGTGTTGGATGCGCTGGTCCAAGCGGCGCAGGTATTCCCTTTTGTAGGCCAGGGGCGATTGGGGCTGGCCGCCGCGCTCCCGGACGCGTTCGGCAAATTGGATCATCTGGTAGATGGTTTGCTTGCCGTTGAGGCGCATGATGTCCTCCGTCATGAACCGGCGCACCTGGGCATCCGTCTCGTCGTCGCGCCGCGGCAGCAGTTCCATGAACAGGGGGACCATGACGTCGGGCCAGCCTTCGCGGAGGAGCGAGAGGGTGCCATCGAAGTCGAACAGGACATGGCTCAGCTCCGGCCTCGGGGCAAAGCCGGGGGCGAACTCGACCCGCCCGCGAAACGCTGTGGCGACGTGCATGTGGCCCCTAGTGGAATCGGTTTCCAGCCAAAAAGCAATTCTCTCAGCGCAACGCCTGGACGCGGTAGAAGGAGTTGGTGGCGACGGGGGGGGAGGCGTCGATGATCTCGACGACATTGCCGGTGCCGGCGAGGGCCTCAGTGAGATTGGTCCACACGATGGGCGGGACGAGGCCGGTCGCGCGCTGAACCAGGTAGCGGCGTTCGAGCGCGGTGGCGACGCGGATGTACACGGCGGTGCCATGGCGTTCGATGGCCACGATGAGACATCGGCTGCCGGCGTCGTGGGGGTCGGTGTTCGCGAGGAACTCGTGCAGGTTGTCCACGCCATCCTGGTCGGCATCCGCCGCGGCGTCCACGCCCGAGTTCGGGTTCAGGCGATGGTCGAGTTCCCAATCGTCGGGCATGCCGTCGCAGTCGCCGTCCGCAGCGACGCGGAAGGGCGGGGTGAATGCGGAAAGGCCGGGTTCGTAGAGGCAGCCGACGCTTACGTCGGGGGCGGGATTGGTGAGAACGACATGGCCGCGCCAGGTGCCGTCGGCGAAGGTGCCGGAGGTGGCGGGCTGGATGGGTTGGGCCGGCTTGGAGGAGGTCAATCGAATGGCGGGGACCTGGGAGGTGGCGGCGGGAGCTGGGGTGTTGCCGGACCAGGCGAGAGGATCGCCGTGGAGGCTGTCGGAGCGGGCGTTCAAGGCGCGAGGGGCAAGGGTGTTGACGGCGCTGCACCAGCCGTCGAAGGAGGCGCTGGTGTTGTTGAAGGAGAAATCGATCATGAGGTTGTTCTCGCCGTCATACGGGAAAGGCGGGTCGAGGGGGAAGGTGACCCAGGTTTCGTCGGTGATGGTCGGGTGGCCCTGGCACACCACCGTCCAGCCCTCGGTTTCCCACGCCGGCTCGGTGAAGTCGGCGTGCGGGGTGTGTTTCATGCGGAGGGTCCAGTGGCTGAGGGTTTGGCCGGGGGCGGCGATGACTTCGAGGGAGAGGGCGGCGAGGGATCGGGGGTCGCCCAGTTCACTGGCGAGGTAGATGACCTGGGATCGGGCGTCGTGGGAGGCGGCGGCGAGAGGGAAGGGGGCGGTGGTGGCTGCATGATCGATGAGCACATCCGGCACAGCGATGCGGGCGCTGAGGGCGACGGGGCCGGTGAAGTTGGTGACGATGTTGGCGAGGGCGTCGCGGGCGGTGATGGCGATGGGGATGGGGGCGCATTGGACCTGGGGGGAGCCGATGGGGCTGAGTTCGAAGGTGTGGACGCCCCAGGTGGTGAATCGCCAGATGGGGCCGGGGATTTGTCCGAGGCGCCGCGCGACGACTTGCCAGTAGTAAGGAGTCAGAGGTGAGAGCAGAGGCAGGTCCCAGAAGAGGTTTGTGGTGGTGCCAAGCCATTGCCCCGGGCCGGGAACCGCATTGGTGCCGAAGTAGACGTCGAACGCCGTCAGATTGTCAGGCGGCGCCAGCACGCTGATGTCGTCGAGATGCACGTTGAGGGGGCCGGCGCCGTCTTCGACGAGAAACACAATCCGGAGGGTTTGGCCTTTGAAGCCGGAAAGATCGTAACGGCGCGAAGTCCAGTTCCCGAGCAGGGGGTCGCCCTCCGCGGTGGCAAAGGGCACCGCCAACACCGCCTGGGCCGCGTTCAGGATCTCCACGCGGAACTGCTGGCCCGGCCCGTAGGCTCCGGCGAAATTGCGCAGGCAATGCGACCATTGCAGCGCAACAGGGCCGGCGCCGACCGGGAGGGCGAAGTCCTGGAAAAGCACGCGCGATCCCGGCTCGGTCCGGTCGCTGACCACGCTGAACTGGCCGTCGAAGGCCGGCTGCGGGCCGTCGGCGCTGGCGGGATTGTAGGTGCCGTCGTTGAGATGCCAATCGCCTGCGCCGGTGTTTTCCCGCGTCCAGCCGGCCAGGGTGCCGGCTTCGAAGCCGCCGTTGACGATCAGCTCGCGGCCCGGGATGGTCCAGGAGAGGTTCCGGTAGATGGGCACGGCGGTGGCGAGGTCGGGCGGGTTGGGCTGGCTGGGCACGTCGGGCATTTCATCGTCGAGAATAGTGAGCGCGGCGGCGGCGTTTTGAAACCCGGCGGCGGCGGCCTGAACGGTTACCTGGCTCGATTCGTTGGTGAGGGTGTTGTCGTGGAGGGTGAGATCAAAGAACGCCGAGGTCTGGCCGGCGGGAACCAGCACGCTGGCGGGCACCGTGAGGCTGCCGGGGTGCGAGGTTGTCAGGGCGACCGGCAGGTTGGTGAGGAGGGTCCCGTCGATATGCACCGTCCCGGCGTTGGCCAGCGGGCCGTCGTCTTCGTGCGCCTGCGGCGGCAGGCTCAATCGCAGCAGCGTGTCTTCATTGTCCTCGATCTGGAGCAGGCCGCTGCCCGCAGTCCAGCCGGTCACACGCGCCCCGAGCGTCACCGTTCGGAGGCCGTCAATGGCGCCGTTGTCGAACACGGTGAGGGGGAACGCGGCGGCGAGCTGGTGGGATGGGATGACGACGGTGGCCGGCAGCGCGACGCTGTTCGTGTCGCTGGCGCTCAGGTGCACGGTCACGGCCTTGGCAGGGGAGGCGCTGACGCGAACCGAGCCGGTGATCTGCAGGCTGCCTTCCGTGGCATAGGCTGGGGGGAGGATGGAGAGGGTGGCGGTTTCGTTGTCGTGGATGGGGATCGAGCGGGTGCCTTTGCGGATGCCGGGTGCGGAGGCTTGGACGGTGACCGACTGGCTGCCGTCGAGCAGGGCGTCATCGGTCACCCAGAGGTCGAAGCTGGCACGGGCGGCGCCGGCGGGGACGGTGACGGTGGCGGGGATGGCGAGTTCGCCGGGGTCACTGGAGGCGAGGGCGACAATGAGGTTGGTGGCGAGCAGGCGGGGGAGGAGCACCTCGCCTGGTTCAGCGAGGAGGCCGTCGCCCTCGGTTGCCTCGGGGGGCAACGTCACCACGAGGGGGTCGGAACATCCGGGATAGGCGCTGAAATCACTTTCGAGGTAGCTGGGGGGCTGGCCGCCACCGGCGCTGAGGCCGACCAAGCCGTCGCTGGCAGCAATCGCCAGGTAGGTCAGGCGGAGGGTGCCGTCGAAGAACAGCTCGATCTGGAAGCTGTTGGAGTTGGATTGGTGGTATTCGGGAACGTCGAGGAAGGTGACGGCGACGCGGTTGCTGAGCTGCTGCCATGAGACCGTGCCGCCGGCGGTGGGGTCGAGGTCGTCGAACAAGGCGGCGATGCGCACGCGGCTGTAATGCTGCACAAGGGATTCACCCCCCTCGAGATCAGCCTGTCCGAAGGTCAGATACCCGTTGCTGCCGATGAACAGCGAGCCGGCATTGGTGCCGTAGACGCCGACCGTCTTGCCGTCCGTCAGGATCACCTCGACAGTGGAATCGTCCCCAAGACTGACGGGGGTTCCGCTCTGCGGATCGGCGGAGAAGCCGGTGACGGCTTCGCGGCAGACGGTGTAGTAGCTGACGGAGCCGTCGGGCGTGAACAGGAAGGAGGTGAAGTCGAGGTCGTTGTCATTGGCCTCGAAAATCTCCGTGAAGGCATCGGGCTGGCCGATGCGCAGGGTGATGGGCAGCGCCTGGCCGACGCCGGTGGTGTGGTTGGTCAGCACGAGCGTGTCCGTGTAAATGCCCGCCGGCAGCGTTTCAGCCGCCGCGGTGATCGTCACCGTGAGCACCGTGGCCGGCCCGCCGGACGTCTGGATGCTCTCGCCGGGCGACACGACGAGCCATGCCCCGCCGTAGAGCGCGGTCCAGGAGACGGCGCCGGGGCCGCGATTGGTGAGCACATAGGTTTGGGAGGCGGGGATGAAGGGGCCTTCGACGGGACCGGCTGCGGTGAAGCCGGTCGAGGGGGATATGGCGAGGTAGTCCGGGACGTCGAAGGCCTCGGAAACGCCGACCGTGCTGTAGTTCGGGGGGCCCACGGCGCTCTGGCCGAGACCGCGTTTGGCAAATCCTGCCCAGATCTCGAAGAAATCCGCGTTGCCGTTGATGTGTTCGGCGATGAGGAGGGCATCGCGGGCCTGGACGAAGGTGGGTTCCGCCGGGGTCTGCTTCAACGCGTCGGTGACCAGTTGAAGGGCGCGTTGGCTGCCCGGCACCGCGCCGTATTTGCGGATCAGGTTGGCGCGGATTTCCCACAAGAGGGAGCACCACAGTTCGCCCTGGCTGTAATAATGGCCGGGAGGGGTGTTGATGACGGGGTTGCGGGGGATGCCCGGGTGGTTGCTGGCCAGGGTGGGGTCGATGTCTTTGAACGTCAGCGGATTCTTCAGCAGATCGGTGCAGTAGGGGTAGCGCCGGATGCCAAAATAATAGTTCTGAGCGTAGCTGGTGCCCCGGTAAGTGACATACCCGCCGATCGGGTAGACGCCGTCCGGGTCATCCTCCGGCTGGCTGAGCAGCGCGAGCGCGTAGAAGTCCGACCAGCCCTCCGCCAGCCCGCGGCCCTGGGTCGATTCCAACGGGTCCTCGCCCGGGATGAGCCGTTCGGTCAAGCCATGCGTCAATTCATGCAACAAGACCCCCGCGTCAAACGCCTCGTCGCGGTCCGGATCCGGGTAGGTGAAGATGCCGAGCTGCACGCGGCCCGGCAGTCCATCCGGCGCGCCGTCGAAATTGGAGTTGTTGATCAGGTCCGAGTCCTGGACATCGGCCTGGATCGCGTCGTTCCCCAGCCCGCCCCGCCCCACATTGTCCTCCTGGTAATTGCCCGCCTCCTCGGTGAAGCCCAGTTCGTAAAGCCGGTCGTGCATCCAGTTGCACCAGTAAAACGCCTGCACCACCGCCGCGGCCGCATTGGCCGCCGGCTCCCGGGTCGGATCAAACGGAAAATCGAAGGTGCGCTCCGGGTGGCCCTGGGGCCGGGGCAGATCCGCTTCGTCGTTGCCATCGCGGTCGAGATGCGCGGCCACATTGTTGCCACGGGTTTCGTTGGTGCCATCGCCCATCCACCCCAGGGGCGAGGCGTTGGTGCTCAGCGCCGCCAGGGTCACCCAAGTCCGTTCCACCAGCGGCGGCTGGTTGGTCTGCGGCGTTGCCAGCCCCGGCCACATCGGCATCGGGCTGTCTCCGGTGAAAACGTGGTAGGTGGCGTCACTCAGGTCGCGCGTCAGGTCGCGGCCCAGCAGCGCCTTGCCCGTGTCTGCGTCCACCAGGACGCGAAACCGCCGGGCCAGGCGGCGGGTCTTGAGGATGACCTCCCAGCAGAGGCGCAGGGTGTCGCGGTCCAGCGGCAGCCATACCCTGCGCACGGCGATCTCGCCTTGCACCTCCGGCGCGCCGTAGCAGCGGTAATCGCGATGCCCCGACCAACCCGCCACCCGCGGAATCACCGACCCCGGGGACACGGTCTCTCCCAGGGCCGCCGCCGCGCAGGCGACCGCCTGCCCGGCGGAGAGCCCTGCCGGAGCGCGTGGGCGAGCCCGCCCGGCTGCGGCGGCAGGATCGGGCAGGAAATCGTCCGACACGCTCACAAGTTCGCCGTCGCGAGTGATGCGACCGACGAGCAACGCGTCGAATACGGGGATGCCGTCGACGACCTGCTGCCAGACCGCGGTGCGCAGTCCGTTATGGCGGGTCACCTCATCGCGCGCGAGCCGGG
The DNA here is from genome assembly GCA_016935555.1 of Verrucomicrobiota bacterium. GTDB lineage: Bacteria > Verrucomicrobiota > Verrucomicrobiia > Limisphaerales > JAFGQR01 > JAFGQR01. Next base: position 9,146 of record JAFGQR010000094.1, on the reverse strand, counting down.
CCTGGTCCAGCGCGCGGGCGTCGTGCCCGAGCAGGGCCGCGTGTTCATTCAGGAAGGCTTTGAGGACACGGTGGGGGTCGGCCTCCGGCACCGCGCGCAGCGCCGCGGCAGAGATCGCGCCGCCCCGGCCGCGGGGCCCGCTGAGCCAGCCGTGCCGCGCGCGAATCCAATGGCACGTTCCGAGCCGCGGATTCAGGTCAATATCGACATCGGGCACCTGGGCGCGAAGCCGGGCGCGGGCGGCCTGGTGCTGGGGATCCATCAGGCGATGGGGCGCGGCGTATTGAGGGCGGCGGTCGAAGTTCGGGAGGCGGACAGCGTCGGCGGACGCGTCCGTCTGCGGCGGCGTGCTGATGCACAGTATGACCCCCAGCGCCACCCATGCGCCCTGCCGGGTTCGACGGCGCGCATGTCCGTGGGCAGTCGAATCGTCGGCCTTCAGTCGGTTTCGCATCGTCGTGGCATGTGAGATTTGGCGGATGGGGGTTTGAAAGGAGGCATGCGACGGGATCACGGCAGTCGGGCCACGCGGTAGAACTGCTGGCAGGCGGGCTCGGCCGGCAGCCATTTGCAGGCGAGCACATTGCTTGCCGTCACCTCGCCGGCGACGTCCTGCCAGGGGGCCGACAAGTCCGCGCGGGATTGGACCTGGTAGCGCTGGCCGGCCACGGCCTTCCAGGTCAACCAGAAGCCGTTGGTGGCCGGGGCCAGCGACCAGATCCGAGGGGGGGGGATCACGACGGGACCCAGTGTGATCCAGTCGCTGCGGAACTTCTTGAAATTGGGGACGGGCAGAAACTTGGCCTGTTGGCCGTCTCCGTAGAACACCATGACGCCGCTGTCGCTGACGAGCTGGACCTGGGAGGTGGTGGTCCACGGGGCGGGCGGCAAGGCGACGATGCCTTCGGGGATGAGGCTGGACAAATCGGCCGCGCGCAGCTCCGGGGGATCGTGCGGCTGGCCGCTCCACGTGTAGAGTTCGAAGTCCTTCGGCCACACGTCGGTGGCGACATCCGGCGGCCCGGCCACCAGCAAGTAACCCTCGGGGCCACCTGCAAGGCTGCGGATGCCGTGGCCGTTGAGATCCAGCTCGATGGGCGGGCCGAACCGGGCGGAGCCGGCGTCCCCGTAGCTCACGGCCAGGCTGGCAAAGTTCGTGACCGGCACGATCAATGCCTTCCATCGGTTCGTGGCCGGGATGAGCGGCGCCCGGAAGGCCAGGTAAGCGGTGTCGAGGCTGCCGGGCGCCATGCACAAGCCCTCCAGGTTGAACCCGGAGCCGTCCGGTGCCTTGGGATCGGTTCCTTCGGCCGCGCTGGCGGCAAACCCATAGTAGTGGGCGCCCTTGCCATGCTCGTTGTTCGCGTCCCACACAATCAAATCCAACTTCAAAAAATCGTAATGCCCCCTGAACGCCAGGGCGATGTTCGTGCCGGCACCGGACAGGTCCGTCGCAAAAATCCGTCCCCGGTTGGTGCGAGACTCCGCGTTGCGGGCATGGGAATGGGCGCCCATCCAATAAAGGCGGTTGCCGACGCGGGTGCTGCCCTCGATGTCGACTTCACGGGGGCGGCCGTCGTCGTAGAGATCGATGAGGTGCAGTTCCGTACTGAAGTCGGTTTCCCACTGCGGGCCGCCCGACTGCTGCCGGTCGTAAATGCGGATGACCTGGTTTTCGTCGTCACCGATCAGCATCAGCGTGTCGTCCAGCGCCAGTGAGGTCGACGCATCGCTGATGCCCCTGTGAAAGCGGCCGTCCGTCCGGCCCATGGCGGAGGCGGCGTATTCCAGCGTGGTCTGCGCGATCTCGTCGCCGTCGTCCACGGTGATGGTCAGGGTGGCATAACCCACGCCGACGGGGTTCGGGCGCAGGGTGCGCCGGCCGCCTTCACCCAGGGTGAGGATCAGGCGGTTCTCCGGCACCACGTCGGGATTGCTGCTTGAAAGCGTCGTCACCAAATCGTTTGGGGCGGTTTCGGCGTCATTGACCCAAAACACGATGCCGGGGTCCGTGGCATCGCCGATCACGTTGGAGTAAGGGGCCAGTGGGCTGATGCTGGGGGGCGAGTTGGCGAAAATGCCCGGCGTCAGGATGGCCCCATACGGGAAGTTGGCGCTGACCGTGGCGCTGTCGTAGATCAAGCCGTCGCCGGTGGCTCCGGCCAAATCGCCGTTAAACCACGCCGCCGCCGTGTTCGGCGTGAGGTTGAACGTGAAGCGCGTGGCGGCATCGGGTGTGCCGGCGGCCTGGGTGAGCACCGCGCCTCCAAACACCAGATCGTTCGTGTCGCCGTCCAACCAGCCCACGGCGTCCAGCACCGTGGCGTCCAGGGGCAGTCTCTCGAGAGTTCCGTTGTCGCCCCTGTCCAGGTCGGTGCCTTCGGCCACGCGGGTGGAAGTGGCGACTAGCAGGAACGACACGGTGCCGTTGCCCAGGGCGCCGCCGGCGAGCGCCAGTGACGGTGCCAGATGCACGGTGGTGCCGCTGAAGATCAGGTAGGGATGCCCGGGCGCCACAATCAACATGAGACCGCTGCCGCCCAGCACGTCTCCGTCCAGATCCACTACCAGCTCGGCAAGGCCCGGATTGCCGCTCTGGTCGCCGTCGATCGCCAGCACGGCAAGGTTCCTCAACGTCGCGTTGGGCGGTCCGCGCACTTCGACATACTCAAACGGCGCGTCCTCGCCTGGCGGGTTGACCTTCAGCTCGTTCAACACCAGCCAGTCGTTCTCCGTCACCTCCGCCGGCACCACCGGCATTAACACGGTCAGCGGGTATTGATCCGGGTCGCCGGTGCTGAGCAGTTCGTGGGCGATGGGACGACGGTTGGGCGACGTGTCCACCACGTTGTCGTCCAGCGCGCGCGCGGTGAGGGTTTGGAAGGACGTGTCCGTCAGCGTCACCGTGCGCGACGCCGCCCAGCTCGCGCCGCCGTCCAGGCTCAGCTGAACCGGCGCAAGCGCCGTCATCCGAATGGTGACGGGGCCGCTCGGGGGCGTGTTCAGTCCGAGGCTGTAAGTGTCCGTGCCGGTTCCTTCGGCCAGCACCGTCGCGCCGTCACTTTGCCGCGCCACCACCCCGGGCAGCGCCGGCGCGCCGAAGTTCGGCGCGCCCACGTGGTTCAACATCGGGCTCGGCGGCAGCGCCGTGGAGGGACTCCTCAGGAACCAGTAGGGCGCATCGCCCTCCACGTTGCCGCATGCGATCCAGTCGGCGGGGCTGGCGCCGGTCGAATGCCCGAACCGCCCGAGGTAATCGATTTCGAAGGTGACGTCGACCACGGTGCCGGTGGCAATGCCGGCAGGGTGAAGCCGGAAATTGATCCTGCCGTAGGCAAGGTCGGGGTCGGCGTCCATCACCCCCACCGAATCCCAAACCTGCCACCCCGCATAATCGGGATGATCGGGATGGCCGTTGTCGTCGGCGTCAAGGTCCATGCCGAGCAGGGGCGGGTTGGTGGTTTGGATCAGGAGAAAGGTCTTGGAGCCGTTCTCGACATCGGCATTGCCCCAGTGGCCGATCGAACTGCTCAATCCGTCCCCCCATCCGTCGCCCGTGCCCGTGTTGGCATACACCGAGGCGTTCGGATGCGGCGTGTAGAGGTGATTCTTTTGCAGCCACACCAGGAATCCGTTGCCGCCCACAACCCGCCCGCCAAGATCGAAAAGATCGTCGATGGTTCCCGGCGTGCTGGTGGTGTCGCCTTCGAGCACCACGAGGTAACTGCCGGGTGGAAACGTGAAGTTGGGCGTCCCCCGCACCTCGATGTATTCATGGGGGACATCCGTGCCTGCCGGATTCATCAGAATCTCGCTGATCACCGGCTGGGCACGGACAGAACCGGAAGCCGCCGCCAAGGCCAGAATCCATCCCAGGGCATGCCCCAGGAGTCCCGGCGCCGGCCGGGTGTGCATCGCGCCGCAACGAGCCGCGCGGAATTGGCTTAAGGCGTTGCGCATGAACTGCCTGTCGCTAGCTCCACTCAGTCCCACTAAACCACACCCCGCACCAATGGTCAAAACCTTCCACGCATTTTCCGCGCCCCCCCTAAAAATCTCCCGTGCTCGAGCTTCGCCGAACTGTGAACCGGCTCCCACTCGGGCCGAACCGCGTCCCCTTTTCCGTTCCGTTTCTCGGCGCCAGCGCGCCCTCCGCTACGGCTTTTCCGAGATGATCTGCGTCCAGCGCACCTTGTATTGTTCGTCAGTGATCCTGCCCGCGATCCGCTCGCGCAGCAAATCGTCCAGCCGCTCCCGCCGCGTCTTCGCGCCCGATGCCGCAGCCGCCGGCGGATTCGTCAGCGCACGGTCGCGTGCGGTTTTTTCCTGGATGATGCGATCCATTTGCGCCTCCATCAGGGCGAGGCGATCCATGGCGGGGTCGTCCGAGGCGGGCTTCCCGGCGGCGGGCGGGGTGTTAGTGGATGCGGTTGGTGTGGCAATGCGGGCGGGGGCGGGGGTGGGGACGGGTTTTGGGCTGGCCGGGGGGCGGCCGAGTTTGAAATCGAGCACGTATTGCTGGAACTGACGGGCGGTGAGTTTGCCTTCGAGGAATTGTTTCTCGAGCGCTTCGAAGGTGGGTGCCGATGCCGGCGGCGCATTGGTGGTGAGGCGGTCGAGGCGTTCCTGTTGGATCACGGCCATTCGCAGCTCCTGCAACTTGCGCAGGTAAGCCTCTTCGAGTTGAGCCTGCGCCGCGAGGGTCGCTCCCCATGAGGACACCAGCCATCCGATCGCAAGTGCCGACCGCCAATTCATGCATCCTCGGTTAGACCAAAACCGCCGCCAATGCAACTGGCTTTTCGGAATAATTGTGCTTTTCAGGCAGGCCGCCCTTTTGCTAACTGGCCCCATGCGAATGAAGGATCGCGCGATGCCCCCGCCGCCGCCCCTGCGAAAGCCGGCGGTCGCCGCAGGCGAAGCCGGGGCCGGGGAGCCGCAGGCGGCCCCGGCTCAGCACGGCAGGCGCCGGAGTCTCCACTGGCTGCTGGCGGCCGGCCTCGGCCTCGGCGCGATGCCCGCCCGTCTGCAGCCGGCCCAAGCCGTTCCCGAAGGCGCGCCTCCGCCCCTGACGGTTCCCGGCGAGCCGGCCGCGCCGGCTGCGGCTCCCAGTTCAGCCGGCAGCCGCGCGTTCCAGCAGGCTCGGGCGGATGCGGAAAAGGGGGATGCGGTGGCTCAGTTCAATGTGGGCTTGATGTACGTGGCCGGCAAGGAAATCCCCCAGAATGTTCTGAAGGCGGTCGAGTGGTTCCGCAAAGCCGCCAGCCATGGCAACGTGTCCGCACAGTTCAATCTCGGGATTTTCTATGCGCGGGGCATCGGGGTTTCGAACGATTTTGTCGAGGCGGCCAAGTGGTTTCGCCTGGCCGCCGACCGGGCCGATCGCTCGGCGCAATACAACCTCGGCGTGCTATACGCCAAGGGACAGGGCGTCACCAATGATTTCACCGAAGCCGCCCGCTGGTACCTGAAGGCGGCCGAATTGGGCGAGGTCAACGCCCAAATCGCCCTCGCCCAGCTGCATGTTGCCGGACGCGGCGTGCCGGCGGACTTGCCGGAGGCCTATCTGTGGTTCACCGAGGCTGCGGTTCAAAACCATCGCGAAGCCGAGGACCTGCGCGACCAACTGCTCTCCCGGATGACGCCCGAGCAGGTGTTCCAAGGCCACCTGCGGCGGGCCAAGCGCGGCGATCTGGAGGAGCAATACTTCGTGGGGGCCGCCTATGCGAAAGGCCAGGGCGTCAAAGCGGACCTGGCCAAGGCCGCCGAGTGGTACCGCAAGGCCGCCAGCCGGGGGCACCCGGAAGCCCAACTCAAACTGGGCCTGATCCATTACGAAAGCCAGGGCGCGCAGCGGAACTACGCCGAGGCGGCCAAATGGTTCGAAGCCGCCGCCAAGCAGGGACACATCGTGGCCCAACTCTACCTGGGCGTGCTCCTCGCCGAAGGCCAGGGCACCGCCAAGAACCCCGAAGAAGCCGTCAAATGGTACCGCCGCGCCGCCGAGCAGGGCGTGGTCGACGCCCAGGTGAACCTCGGCCTCATGCTGGCCCGGGGACAGGGCGTGGCCCAGGACTTCACCGAGGCGGCCCAATGGTTCCGGCGCGCCGCCGACCGGCAGCACGCGATCGCGCTGCTCAACCTGGGCATCCTCCACGAAAACGGCCAGGGCGTGCCCAAGGACGTTCCCCAAGCCCTCAACCTGTATCGCGAGGCGGCCGAACACGGCGAAGGCGAAGCGGCCTATCGCCTCGGCGCCGCCTACATGGAGGGGCGCCTCGTGGAAAAAAACTTCGCCGAAGCCGTCGCCTGGCTGCGGCGGGCCGCCGACCAGGGAGTTGCTCAAGCCCAAGTCAACCTCGGCGTCGCCTACACCGAGGGACTCGGCGTCGCCAAGGACCCCGGCCAGGCCCTCAAGCTCTTCCTGCCCGCCGCCCGGCAAGGCGACGCGCTGGCACAGTTGTATGTGGCGATTTTCTATGAGACAGGCAAGGCGGTGAAGGCCGACCGCGCCGAAGCCCTGAAGTGGTATCGGCAGGCTGCCGACAAAGGGGTCGCCACCGCCCAGCTCAAAGTGGGCTTGGCTTACGCCCAGGGACAGGGACTGCCCCAGGACTACGTCCAAGCAGCCCAGTGGTTTCGCCAGGCCGCGGACCGGGGCGACGCGGACGCCCAGTATTACCTCGGCCTGCTCTACGAACAGGGCCTCGGCGTCCTCAAGGAAACCACCGAAGCCCGAACCCGCTACCGCCAGGCCGCTGAGCGCGGCCACGCCAAAGCCCAATACCGCCTGGGCTATGCCTGCACCACCGGTCCCGAACCCAACTACCGCGAAGCCGCCGCGTGGCTCCGCCGAGCCGCCGAACAACATGAACCCGGCGCCCAGTTCAGCCTCGGCGTCCTGCTCGAAACCGGAAGAGGCGTGGACCGGGATTTCGCCGCCGCCGCGCAGCAATACGCCAACGCTGCCGCCAAAGGCAATTCCTGGGCCCAGATGAACCTCGCCAGCCTCTACGAACACGGCCGCGGCGTCGCCAAAGATCCCGCCGCTGCCGCAAAATGGTACCGCCTGGCCGCCGAATTGGGCCAGCCGCAGGCCGCCTATGCTCTCGCCCTTCTGCTGGCCGATGGCGAAGGCGTTCCCAAAGACCTCGTCGAAGCCTATAAATGGATCGTCTTCGCCGACACCATGCGCCATCCCCACGCGGCACTCTTCAAGCCCACGCTCGAGAAATTGCTCACCCCGGCCCAGCTCGCCAAAGGCAAGGAACTCGCCCACGCCATCCTGGACTCCCCCGACAGACAATGAATGGCCTCGGCGTTTTCCGTCGGGGGCCGAACCTGGAGCTGATCCACGAATCCCCACAGCGGTTGCTTCCACCGCATGCCGTCACCGGGCCCGTTGCATGCATTCCCCGGCTCAGGGTCGCAAAGGCCGGATCGCGAGGATTTTGCGATGACGGACGAAGCTGGCTAAAACTGCGCCTGCTCGCCCCACCGCGCCAGCGGACGGCCATCCAGCAGCCAGCGCCCATTCTTGCGAAAGCGGCGGATGAACTCCTGCATGCGCAGGCCGGTAAAGATGTGGATTTTGTCGTCCTGAACCCAGCTGAACGTGGTCCACCCGTGGCAGTCTGTAATCAGCAGTTGGTTCTTCGAAGGCGCCTCCGGCAGTATCGCCGCGTCCGCCACCCAAAAATGCAGGTGCTGCGGCCCGTTCAGAAAACAGAGAAAGGCCACCTTCCTGCCCCGCCACTCCAACACGCGGACACCGTTCAGGGTGGCCTGCCGGGTCAGGCCGCGGGGCAACAGAAACCGGCTCTCGCACCCTTGAGCGGCCAGCCATTGCCGGGCTGCGATCAGATCGCGGGTTTGAAACTGCGTGTGGCATCGCACATCCCAGCCTGCTTCCACAATGTCCGCCAGGAGGTCCGCCGAAGTTCTCGACGTGGCGTGATGCACGAAAACGGGGATCGCAGCCAGGCCGAGCACGATCGCCATGGCCGCCAGCCGCACCGGCCAACGGCGCCACCACGGCGCATTCAGGAATCGTTCGTTCGGCAGGATCGACGTGTGCAGCAGGCGGTCGATGGCTTCCCGCAACCGTTCGCCCCACCCCGGAACCGGCGTCGCCAGGCCGCGCGCGTGGGCCAGCAGCACCGTCTCCAAACCCTCGGGCACAGGCATCGACTTCACCCCCGCGCTCATCGCCGTATCGAACGCCCGCTGCCGCGCAAACCACGCGCCCAGCTCGGCGTCCGCCCGGGCCAGGGCCAGTGCCTCGGCAAACTGCGGGTCCGCCGCATCCCGACCTCCCGGGCGATACATGGCAAGAATGGCTTTAGCGTCCTCTCGGTTCATGACATGTCCCGGCTGAATTGGGAGTCGCAGGCACCGCCGGCCCGCAAGCGGGATCCGGCGTTTCGCCCAGACGCGCCCGCAGCAAGTTCCGTCCACGCGAGATGCGGGACATCACCGTGCCGATGGGCACCTGGAGGATGCCGGCGATTTCCTTGTAGGAATGTTCCTCGAGATAGAAAAGCACCAGGGGGCTGCGGAACGGTTCCTCCAGGTCCAAAAGCGCCTCGCGCGCCGCGGCGCCGTCCAGGCTGGCAGTCGGCGGAGCCGTCGCCGCAACGGACGGGAGATCGTCGGAACTGCCGCGCGTCTCGACACGCGATTGCTGCTGTCGCGCATCGATGAACTGCCGGTAGAGCGTCGTGAAAAGCCACGACTTCAGCTTCGCTGGATCGCGGATTTGGTGCCGCTTCTGAGCCAGCCGACGATACGTCTCCTGCGTCAGATCCAGCGCGTCGGCCTCGGATCGCGCCAGGCTCCAGGCGAATCGAAACAGCGATGCGTAATGGGCTTTCACTGCCTGCTCCAAGGTTGACTCGTCGATCGCCATGAAACCGAGATCCGCTATGCGCTTCAGCATTCTTCATATATCCCGATCCAAAAGGCAAATCCAGCTTCAGCCGCAGCCCCTCAAGACCTTGTCCAGACTTTGACGCATCTCGCGCCGGTGGCGCTCAGTTCATCGGATACAAAAAGTGATTGTCGCCCAGATCGTCGGCGAATTCCAGCAACTCATTCAACTCGATGTTCCCGGTCTTCTCGACGCTGCCGTCCAGTTTCGCCACGTT
>JAFGQR010000093.1 GCA_016935555.1 Verrucomicrobiota bacterium | reverse complement strand
TTCCTATTCCGAGCTGCCTTCGTGCAACCGATAGTTGGAGTTGGCCTTGATCAACCCCACCAGCATGGAAACGATACTCCAGAGGCGATTAGGATTAGGATTACGAAAAGCCAGAAGGAAAAATCTGAAACGCGCACAGAAAGCCCGCAACCGCCCGCATATCGCACCGCGTCCCGGAGGAAACTCCATCGGCGCCGCTGATCCACGCCGATCGCCCTTGACCCCCGCGGAGCGGCCTCGTAATGAACCCGGGTGAAGATTTGCGCCTTTGGCCTGCCGGCCTTGCCGCGCGGCAAACATAATCTCAAAGACCCGCGTCTCGATGCGGCCGACCGGCTGGTCGAAGCCAAAAAGAAGACTTATGCGCAAGCCGACGTCGTGGGCGACGACGAACTCGTCGAGGCCGACGCCGTGCTCACAACTCCCGATGGATTTCTCGAACTCACCTTCCGAGACCTCGACTTCATCGAAACCCGCCTCGGACGGGGTCCGGCCGACGACGAGAAGGCGGCGCTGTTGGCGCTCAAGGCCCGGCTGGAGGCGGACCAGACCGTGCACACCGCCGGCCTCACCCCGCCGCAAGTCGCGGCCCTCGCCATCCACTCCTTCGCCACCCGGCGCCCCGTCGTGGTGGCCACCCCCGAGGAATGGACCGCGCCCGATGCGCTGCTGCTCCGCGCCTTCCGCGAGGCCGGCTATATCTCGTTCCTCACCGTGGGCGGCAAGGAGAACCGCGCATGGCCGATTCCGGCGGGCCTGACGGCTTGGGAGGCGGCCGGCACGATTCACACCGACATCCAGAAGGGATTCATCCGCGCGGAGATCATCGCCTACGCGGATTTCATCGCGGCGGGGGGGGAGACGCAGGCCAAGCGGGCGGGCAAGCAGCGGCTCGAGTTGAAATCCTACGTGATGCAGGATTACGACCTGGTGAACTTCCGGTTCAACAAGTGATTTTGGCGTTGTGCCTGTTGGCGGGGACATCCTACAAAGACGCCTGACGGTATAATCGATTCGCTGAACAATCTCACGCGCCCTATGAAACATCGCACATCGCCTTCCCGCCGCACCCGCATCCCTTTCCTGGTTTCGGACGTGCCCGCCGTTTTTGCTGCCATTCTGCTTGCTTCAGCCGGCGCGGTGCCTGCCGCCGATGCGGCCAAGCCGCTTTCGGTGTCCACGGACAGGGCGGCAGGCTTGTTGAGGGTCAGTTACGGCGGGCAGCCGCTGCTGGTGTATGCGCATGCGCCGGGCCAGTTCAAGCCGTATGTCAAGGAGCTTTACACGCTTCGCGGCGACAACGTGCTGCTCGATGCCCCGGCGGACCATCTGCATCACCATGGCCTCATGTACGCCGTCACCGTCAACGGCGTCAATTTCTGGGAGGAAGCCACCAACCCCGGTTACCAACGGTCCGCCCGCCCGCCTGAAGCCGCCGTCACCATCCGCCCCGATGGCTCCCCGCAGGCGGTCATTCACCACCGGTTGTTCTGGGTCGCACGCACGAATGCCGCCCTGGCCAACCCGGAACCGGCCGCGCTTCTGGTGGAACAGCGCACCCTGATGGTGAGCGTGCAAGCGGCCGCGGAGGAGGTGGCCCTGCATTGGCGAAGCGAGTTCAGCGTCGGCCCGGGAACATCGCGAGCCGTCTTGTCGGGATCGGATTATCACGGCCTGGGAATCCGCTTCCCGCGCTCGTGGGATCGCGTGGCGCGGCATACGAACTCGGCGGGCGCGGCGTATCCGACGCAAGGCAGGCATGACGTGCTGGAGGCTCGTTGGGGCGCCGTGGCGGCGACGCTCGCCGGACGGCCCCAGACGCTGGCGGTGTTCGCCCACCCCGGTCACGCGGGGCCGTCGAAGTTCTTCTCGATGCTGGACCCGTTCGCGTATCTTTCGGCCACGCAAGGTCTGGAATCGAAAACGCTGGAATACACCGCCGGCAGCCCGTGGCGCCTGGATTACCTGGTCACCGTCTATCCGGCCCTTCGGACCCCCGAGACCATCGAGGCGGGCTACCGGGCCTGGCTCAAGCAACGCTAGCCCCCGGCCCTTCGAATGCACGGCCCACCCACCGAGCTCAGCCGGCCCCGACAACCCCGCGGATGCTGCGCCGCCGGCCCGCCAATGCGGAATGCCGAACGCGCGGCATCCGGCATGGGACGTTCGACGCGCGAGATCACATTGCCATGAACCTTGAAAACCTTGCCGCCGCCGTGGCGGTGCTTTTCGGGACGTGGGTGCCTGCCGAGGGAGCGGCGCCGCTCCTGGCCGAGTTCGACTTCACCCGTCCGGCGGTGGCGCGACAGTGGCGCCCCGAACGGCACATCGCCTCGCTTCAGTGCGCCCCCGAAGGCCTGGCTGCCACCCTCGACGGCTTCGACCCCTATTTCTCCGGACCCGCGCGCGATTATCCGGCAGACACACCCCTCTGGGTTCGGCTCCGTGTCAAATCCGACGCGGGCGGCGGGGCGCAGTTGTTCTTTTATGCGGACCATCCGCGCGAGGAGCGGTCCGTCCGGTTCCACGTGGCCCCGGGCGCATGGCGCGAGGTGCGGCTCAGGCTGCCGCCGCTGGGGCGGGCGCACCGGTTTCGCCTGGATCCGCCCGGCACGAATGGCGTGTTTGTGCTGGCCTCGCTGACCGTGGCCGCCGCCACGCCGATGGGCGCGCCGGAGAGTCTGGCGCCGGAGGCGCCGCGGCTGGGGCCGGACGACCCCGCGGTGACCTCCGGGGCGTTGACGCTGGTGCACGGGCGGCGCGCGGCGGGCGAGTTCGAGTTGCGGGTGGGGGGCGTGCCGATGGCGATCGGCCACAACCGCCCGCAAATCGGCTACGTGAGTGGGGACCGGCTGCATTGGGTTGCCCTGGCGCCGTCGAACGCCACCCGCGTCGCGGTGCACCAGGCAGGCCGGGCCATGCTCGTCGAAGCCCAATACGCCGACCCGCATCAGGCCCTGTGGGACGTCACCCAGCGCTTCTGGCCGTCGGCCGTGCCGGACGCGATTGAGGTTGAGGTGGCGGTGCGGGTGAATGCCGGGAAGACGGTGGTGTTGCTGCCGCTGTTGACGGTCCTGCCGGGCGCAGGCACCTTCGGAACCAACAAGCACCAGGGCCTCTTCGCCGGACTCGAATATCTCGACAACGAACCGAGCCGGTCGGAAGCGGATGTGCGCGGACCGGCGGCACACCGGCTCGTGCCCGACACGCTCAAAATCACCTTCCCGCTGATGGCCATTCAGGCGGGCGACCGTTACGTGGGCGTGTGCTGGGAGATGCAGCCGCACCTCAGCGCCTTGTTCGACTCCCCCGACCGCACCTTCAAGTCGGGCGCCCATGCGCTCGCGCTCCTCTACCCGGGTTCGGATGGAGAGCATCGCGAAGACGGCCACTTGCTGCCGCATGAGGGCATGGCGCTGGCGGCGGGCCATCCGGTGACCCTGCGCGCCACGCTGGTGGGCGGACCGGCGCGCAGCGTGGTGCCGGCCATCGAGACTTATGTCCGGCTCCGCGGGCTGCCGCCGCTGCCGGACACGATGCCCCTCAACGATTACGTGCGCCTCGCCGCCGGCGGCTGGCTGGATTCCGCCGCGCGCGAGGGCCTTCGCTATCGCCATGCCGTCTGGCCCGGGTTCGGCGCCCAACCGGCGGCGGATGCGGCTTGTTACATGGACTGGCTGGCCCAACACACGCCGGACGCCGCCTTGGCCCAACGCCTCGGCGAGGCTGCCCAAAACGTCAGGGCCCAAGTGCCCCGGGCCTCGTTTTACTCGTCCGCCGTCAGCCATGTCCGTTTTCCCGTCGCGCCCTTGGTCTACGGGCACGTCGAGGACAATGTCCGCCATGCCGCCCAGGTCGCGCGGAACCTGCTCGGCCGGTTCGAGCCCGACGGCCGGGTGCTCTACCGGAAGACGCCCGGCGGTGTCGATTACGGGTCAACCCATTTCGCGCCGGACGCGAACGGCCTGACGGCGCAAGTGGTGATGAGCCTGTTGGACGCCGCGGCGTTTTGCGGAGACAGGGCGCTGATCGAGGAAAGCGTGAAGCGCCTGCGGGCGCTGGATGCATTTCGGCACACCGTGCCCCGGGGGGCGCAGACGTGGGAGTGCCCCTTGCACACGCCCGATGTGCTGGCCTCGGCGCACTTGGTGCGGGCCTACACGCTGGGCTACGAGTTGACGGGCGACCCGTCGCTGCTGGCCCAGGCGCGCGAGTGGGCATGGACGGGCGTGCCGTTTGTCTACTTGCGCGACCCGACGGGGCGGGGCATCGGCCGCTACCTGACGCCGCCGGTGTATGGCGCGACGGGATGGGTGGCGCCGGTGTGGATGGGGCTGCCGGTGCAATGGTGCGGCCTGGTGTATGCCGACGCGCTCTACCGGTTCGCCCGGCACGACCCCGGCGGCATCTGGAAAACCCTGGCGGACGGAATCACCGTCGGCGGCGTGCAGATCACCTGGCCCGCTGCCGACCGCCGCCGCCAGGGACTGCTGCCCGATGTGTTTCATCTGCGCGCACAACACCGCGATGGCCCCGCCATCAACCCCGGCACCGTCCAAGCCTGCGCCGCACGCTGGTACACCGGACAGCCCCTCCATGACTTCCGCGCCGTCCGGGAGCGCGGCTGGCTGATCCACGCCCCCGGCGACATCACCCCGCCCGAAGTGGCGGGAGAGACCGTCCGATTCACCGTGCGCGCCTGGCCGAAGCGGCCGGCGTTCGTGTTGGTGCACGGATGCCGGAGTGCCCCGCGGGTGGCCTTGAACCGCCGTGCCGCCTCCCTGATCCCGCCGCACCGCTTTGCGGACGGGCGATTGATCCTCCAGGTCGAAGGACGCACCGACATCGAGATCATTGGGCGCTGATCCCCCCCGCGCGCCCGTGGCGCCGGCGGTAGGGCGAGACTCCGTCGAGCCCAAACGTTCCCTTGCACCCTGCGCCAACCTGAACCCACGATGCCGGGGAGCCTGGACGCCTGCGGATGTCGTGGTGGAGTGAATGGGGGAGGGAATGATGAGGGGAAATCAGGGCTCGGCGGAGCCTCGCCCTACCGGGGATGGGCGGGTGCGCATGGGGTGGGGGCGGCTGCGGCGCGGCATCCCATGCGCCGCGCCCATGCTGTGCCGTGCGCGCCCCTTCCCCGAAAACGCGGCCTTGACTCGGGCAAGTGCGCCGCAAACCATGACAGGCGCATCCGCCCCAATCGGCTGGGCGGTGGGCATGCATGAAGATTTCATACTGTGTTTGCATTCTTGCGGGCATGGCTGCAGGCGTGTGGAGCGGCGCGGCGGCGGAACCATGGACGTTGGAACGCGCCCTTGAGTATGCGCGGGTCAACAATCCGGACGTGCGCCTGGCTCAACATCGCCTGAGCGCGGCGCGTGCCGGGCTGAGCCAGGCGAACGCGGCCTTTCTGCCGCGGCTGCAATTCCAGTCCAGCTACATGCGCACGGACAATCCGATGCAGGTGTTCGGGTCGATCCTCAACCAGCGCGCCTTCAGCGCGTCCCTGGATTTCAACGACGTGCCGGATGTGGACAACCTGAACGCCAAGGGGGTGGCCACCGTGCCGCTGTATGCCGGCGGCCGCAACGCCGCCGGACGCGCCGCCGCCAAGGCCCGCCAAACCGCCGCCGGTCACGCCACCGACGCGGTGCGCCAGGAAGTGGCCTTCGAGGTGACGCGCGCGTTTCACACCGTGCTCAAAACCCGCCAGTTCATCCAAGCCACCGAAGCCGGCGTCCGCGCCTTCGAAGGCAACCTGGCCATCGCCCGGAAACGGTTCGACGCGGGCACTTTGCTGAAGGCGGACGTGCTCGACGTGGAGGTGCGCCTCGGCCAGGCGCGCGAAGATCTCGTGCGCGCCCGCAACGCCAGCGCGCTGGCCGAACGCGCCCTGCGCAACCTCTTGGGCATCGAGGCGGGCGAGTTCATTGTGGCGGACACGGCGCCGGCGCCGGCTGCGCCGCAGAGCGTGGACTACGCGGGGCGGCCGGAGCTGGCAGCCGCCGAGCAGCAGCGGCGCGCGGCGGAAGCCGAGGCCCGCCGCGCCAGGGGCGGCTACCTGCCGAACGTGCATGTCTTCGGGAGTCTCGATTACGATTACGGCTGGAAATACGACGACGGCGGGCGCAGTTACACGGCCGGCGCGATGCTGCAGTGGGACCTGTGGGATGGCAGCCTGACCCGCGCCAGGGTGCGTGAAGCCCAAGCCAATCTCGACGCCGCCTGCGAAGCCCAGCGGAGGCTGCGGCTGGCGATCGACCTGGAGGCGGAACACGCCCGGATCAGCCTGCGCGAGGCCCAGGAACGCCTGGCCGTCACCGAATCCGTCGTCGCCCACGCCTCCGAAAGCGTCGAGCTGACCCGGTCCCGCTTCGAGCAGGGCTTGGCGTTGTCCACCCAGCTGATTGACGCCGAAACCGCGCTGGTCGCCGCCCGCGTGCGCCGCGCCGAGGCGGAATCCAACCAGGGCATTGCCGTCGCCGCGCTGCGCAAGGCGCTGGGACTGCCCCAGCTCGATCC
The DNA here is from genome assembly GCA_016935555.1 of Verrucomicrobiota bacterium. Classification (GTDB taxonomy): domain Bacteria; phylum Verrucomicrobiota; class Verrucomicrobiia; order Limisphaerales; family JAFGQR01; genus JAFGQR01. The sequence goes on along the minus strand of JAFGQR010000093.1, from coordinate 14,856 downwards.
CGCCCCGCCCCGTTAAGCGACGATTCTCTCTATGGCAGCACCCCATCCCCCCCTCCTCACCCCGCCCACGCCCACCGCAAACGCCCCGAATACCCCGGGTCCCGGACGCCCCCCCCATGAAGCCCCCAGGGGCCGATCCGCCATCCTGCGCCCGGGCGCCATCGGCGACCCCAGAGGCGCGTCTGCAAGACCGGTCCGGCGGCGACTGGCGCGGAGCCGGCTCGCGGCGGCGGCGGCGGCGGCGGCGGCGGCCGGGATCCTGGCGGGCTGTCACCGTCAGGAGGCCGGGCCCGCAGCGCCGCCGGTCTTGCCCACGGCCACCGTCCGTGTCCAAACCGTCGAAGCCAAGTCGCGCGTGGCCACCGAGGAAATCCTGGGCACGGTCCGCGCCAAGTTGCGGGCGACCATCGAGGCAAAAATCAGTGGGCGCATCGAGCGGATGCCTGTGGTGGCCGGGCAGGCGGTCACGTCGGGGGCCCTGCTGGCGCAGCTCGACGCGCGCGAGATCCAGGCCCGGCTGGAGCAGGCGAAAGCGTTGCGCGACCAAGTGGACACCGACCGGCGGCGCTACCAGACGCTGCTCAAAGACCACGCGGTGACCCGGCAGGAGTATGATGCCGTCGAGACGCGCTTTCGTGTGGCCAGCGCGTCGGTGACGGAGGCGGAGACCGTGCTGGACCATGCGCGCATTGAAGCGCCGTTCGGGGGCGTCATCAGCCGCAAGCTGGCCGACCAGGGCGACCTGGCATCCCCGGGGCGCCCGCTGGTCGAGTTGGAAGACCCGGCGAGGCTCCAGTTCGAGGCGGACATTCCGGAAGGCCTCATCAGCCGCCTCCACCTCGGCGACGCGCTTCCGGTGCGCATCAGCACCCTGCCGGACCCGATCCCGGGCACGCTGGGCGAGATCGCCCCCGCCGCCGATCCCAACAGCCGCACCTTTCGGGTGAAGCTCGATTTGCCGCAAGGGGCGCCGCTGCGGCTTGGGCAGTTTGGGCGCGTTTCCGTGCCGGTGGCTGAAACCACGGCGCCGCGCGTGCCGGCGTCGGCCGTTGTGGTGCGCGGCCAGTTGGAGTTGGTGTTTGTGGTGGCCAATCGAGCCGCCCGGATGCGCCTGGTGAAGACGGGCAGGCAGCTGGGGGGCGACGTGGAGATTCTGGCGGGGATTCATCCGGGCGAAAGGGTGGTGGTGGAAGGCGCCGCGACGCTGCGCGACGGCCAACCGGTGGAGGTGAAATGAGACAGGCGGTTGCCGGAGCCGTCGGCAGCTCGCTGGGCCTGGCGGGTCGCGTCGCCCACGCCTTCATCGATTCGAAGCTGACGCCGCTCATCGTCGTGACGTCCATCCTGCTGGGCGGGGGCGCGGTGCTGCTGCTGCCGCGGGAGGAAGAGCCGCAGATCAAGGTGCCCATGATCGACGTGCTCGTAGCCATGCCGGGCGCGGGCGCCAAGGAAGTCGAGGAACGCGCGACGCGTCCGATGGAGAAGCTGCTGTGGGAGATTCCCGGGGTGGAATATCTTTACTCGACCTCCCGCGAGGGCGAGAGCCTGGTGATCGTGCGGTTCAAGGTGGGCGAGGACATCGTTCGCAGCCTCGTCAAGCTCAACCAGAAGCTGCAGTCCAATTTCGACCGCATCCCGCACGGGGTGTCGTTCCCGCTGATCAAACCCCGGTCGATCGACGACGTGCCGATCCTGGCCCTGACCTTCCACAGCCCGCATTACGATCATCTCACCCTGCGGCGGCTGGCGGTCCAGGTCGACGACGCCGTCAAACAGGTGCCGCTCGTTGCCGAAACCCGGATCGCCGGCGGCGCGCGCCGGCAGGTGCGCGTGCTGCTGGACCCGGTGCGCCTGGCGGCGCGGAATCTCAGCGTGGCGGGCCTGGTGCCAATGCTCCAGCAGGCCAACCGCCAGACCCTCGCCGGCGGGCTCACCCGGGACAACCGGGAGGTGGTGGTCGAAACCGGCGGCTTCCTCGCCAGCGCCGAGGAGGTGGGCAACGTGGTCGTGGGCGTGTTTGGGGGCAAGGCGGTCTTTCTGCGGGAGGTGGCGGACATTCGGGACGGCGCCGAGGAACTCTGCCAGTACGTGTTCTTCGGCACCGGCGCGGCGTCGGGCATCGCCGCCGAGGAGCCGGCGGTGACGTTGAGCCTGGCGAAGCGGCCCGGGGCCAACGCGATTGCGGTGGCGAAGGAGGTGTTGCGCAAGGTGGACACGCTGCGGGGGCGCGTGATTCCGGCCGACGTGCGCATGACGGTCACGCGGCATTACGGGGAGACGGCCTCGGAAAAGTCGAACGAACTGCTGTTCCACATGGGCATTGCGGTCGTCAGCGTGTCGCTGTTGATCTGGCTGGTCCTGGGCTGGCGTGAGGCGGGCATTGTGGGGGTGGCGATCCCGGCGACGCTGGCGCTGACCCTGCTCGTGTTTTATCTCTACGGGTTCACCCTGAATCGCATCACCCTGTTCGCCCTGATCTTCAGCATCGGCATCCTGGTCGACGACGCCATCGTGGTGGTCGAAAACATCGTCCGGCATTTCCACCTGCCCCACAACAGGGGCCGCCCCTGGACCGACATCGCGGTCGACGCCGTGGGTGAAGTGGGCAACCCGACGATCCTGGCGACGTTTGCGGTGATCGCGGCGGTGTTGCCGATGGCGTTTGTGGGCGGGCTCATGGGCCCCTATATGCGCCCCATCCCCATCGGCTCGAGCGCCGCCATGTTCTGGTCCCTGGCCATCGCCTTCATCGTCACCCCATGGGCCTCCATCCGCATCCTGCGCTGGGGCGGAAAATACGCGTCGCTCACGGCCGGCGCGCCCCCGGCGGGCCCGCAGGCGCCCCACAAGCATTCCGAGCACGAGGAGGACGCGTTCACGCGTCTCTACCGGCGGATGATGGGCCCGATGCTGGCGCACGCGGGGTGGCGCGCGGTGTTTCTGGCGGTGATTGTGGGGCTGCTGGTGGGCGCCATGGCGCTGGTGGGCGTGGGTTGGGTGAAGGTCAAGATGCTGCCCTTCGACAACAAAAGCGAGTTCCAGGTCATCCTCAACATGCCCGAGGGCAGCGCTCTCGAGCAAACCGCCCAGGCTGCCCACGAACTCGCCGCCGCCCTGCGGGGGGAGCCGGAGGTGACGGATTACCAGATCTACGTGGGCACGGCGGCGCCGTTCAATTTCAACGGCCTGGTGCGGCATTACTTCATGCGCTGCGGCTCGCACGTCGCCGACCTGCAGGTGAACCTGGTCAACAAACACGACCGCACCGCCCAAAGCCACGTTATCGCCAAGCGCGTGCGCCCCCGCCTGGCTGCCATCGCCGCGCGCCACGGCGCCCGGCTCGCGGTGGCCGAAGTCCCCCCGGGCCCGCCCGTTCTCCAAACACTGGTCGCGGAAATCTACGGGCCCAGCGAGTCCAACCGCCTGGCGCTTGCGCGCGAGGTCATCCGGGTGTTCAACCAAACCCCCGGCGTGGTGGATGTGGACTGGTATATCGAGGCGGACCAGCCGGAAGTGCGGTTCGTGGTCGACAAGGACAAAGCGGCCCTCCACGGCATCAGCGCCGAAACCATCTCCCAAACCCTGCGCCTCGCCGTGGGCGGACAGGCGGTGGATCTGGTGCACCTGCCGCGCGAAAAGGAGGACGTCGAACTGGTCCTCGAACTGCCCCGGTCCCTGCGGTCCTCCCCCGAGGACCTGCTGGCCTTGCGCGTCCGCGCCGGCGACGCCAACGCCCTGCCCGAACCCCTCGTCGCGGGGCGCGCGCCCCCGCTGGTGCCGTTGCGGGAGCTGGTCACCGTCCAACACGGCCTCACCGACAAGAGCATCTACCACAAAAACCTCATGCCGGTCACCTACGTCATCGGCGACGTCGCCGGTGTCGTCGAAAGCCCCGTCTATGCCATCCTCGGCATGAACCGCGTCCTGCGCCAATTGGACCCGCGCGACTTCGGCGGAACGGGCACGGCCCTGAAAATCCACAACGCCGTCCTGCCCTTCACCGAGCACGAGCCCGCGCTCAAATGGGACGGCGAATGGCAGATCACCCTCGAGGTGTTCCGCGATTTGAGCCTGGCCTTCGGCGCGGTCCTGATCCTGATCTATGTCCTGATGGTCGGCTGGTTCCGCTCCTTCGTCACCCCGTTGATCGTCATGGCCGCCATCCCGTTCTCGCTCGTCGGCATCCTCCCGGCGCATGGCGCCTTGGGCGCCTTTTTCACCGCCACATCCATGATCGGCTTCATGGCAGGCGCCGGCATCGTGGTGCGCAACTCGATCATTCTTGTCGACTTCATCGAACTGCGCCTCGCCGAGGGCATGCCGCTGGCCGATGCCGTCGTGGATGCCGGCGCCGTGAGGTTCCGCCCGATGCTTCTGACGGCCATGGCGGTGGTGGTGGGCGCCGGCGTCATCCTCTTCGACCCGATCTTCCAGGGGCTCGCCATCTCCCTGATGGCCGGCGAAGTCGCCTCGCTCCTCGTCAGCCGCATGGCCGTGCCCATCCTCTATTTCATGGCCTATCGCCGCCACGCCCCCGTCACCGCCATCCCGCCGCCGCGACACGCCCCCGTGCCGTGAACCCGCCGGCCCTGCACGACCTTCGCCAGTCCGTCCCGCGAAGGCGCAGACCGGCCCCGGCGCTCTGCGGGCGGCGCGCGCTTCGGCACGCGGCGCTTCCCGGGTTGAAGAACTGACCGGCTTTTCGCGGACGCACCAAGTGCGGGTTGTTCTGCGGGTGGCTTTCGGGTTTAATGCGCGCCGTGCGAACTCGGCGACGGAAACGAACGGCTGCCCGGTGGCCGCGGGGGGTGGCGGCCGTGGGGCTGATCCTTGGAGGGTTGACCGCTGCGGGCTGGGGCATGTGGCGCTCGGGCGGATGGGCCGCCCGGAGCGCAGAGCCGCGGTGGGAGGCGGCCGCACCGGCCGAGGGCACCCGCCAAGCAGAGAGAGACGGCGCCGCGCCGCCGCCGGCCGCGCCGGCTGCAGTGACGCCCCCGGCGCCCGTCAATGCTCTGTCTCCCACAGGCGCGCCTGTCGTCGTCCAGCCGCGGACGAGGGCCGGCGGGGCAGGGGAGGGGAGTGCGTCGGAAGGGGAGGGCGCGGTGGGGTCGTGGCGCCGCGTGCTGGAGGCGCAGCTGGGATTGGTGGCGCGGGGGCTATCTCCGGGATCCCTGGACGGGGTGCTGGGGTCGCAGACGCGCGCGGCCCTTCGGGCGTTTCAGCAGAGCGTGGCGCAGCCGGCCACAGGCGAGTTGGACGGCCCGACGCTGGATCGGCTGCGGCTGGCGGTGCCGATGTTGGTGACGCGGGGGGTTCGGGAGGAGGACCTGGCGGGGCTGTCGCGGGTGGGGAGGACGTGGCTGGAGAAGTCGCAGCAGGAGCGACTCGGATACGAGACGTTGCTGGAGCGGGTGGCCGAGGGGAGCCAGTCGCATCCTGACCTGCTCCGGCGGTTAAACGGGGGTGTGGACTGGCAGAACGCGGGCGTGGGAACGGCGTTGACGGTGCCGAATGCCCAGTTTCCGCCCCCGGCGGCGAAGGCTGCGTTCATCCGGATTGCGCTGGGTCAGCGGTTCCTGCAGGTGCGGGATGGCGACGGCAGGCTGCTGGCGCACTATCCGTGCAGCATTGCGCGGCTGGCGGCCAAGCGGCCCGTGGGCGAATTGCGTGTGGAGCTGGTGATTGCGAATCCGAATTACACCTTTGATCCCAGGATGTTTCCGGAATCGGCGGAGGGGCGTGCGCTGGGGCGGAAGCTGGTGTTGCCGCCGGGGCCGAACAATCCGGTGGGGACGGTGTGGATTGGGCTGAACAAGCCGCGGTATGGGATTCACGGCACGCCGAGTCCGGAGCTGGTGGGGCGGGCGGAGTCACACGGGTGTTTCCGGCTGGCGAACTGGAATGCGGAGCATTTGCGGTCGCTGGTGTGGGTGGGGTTGCCGGTGTGGGTGGAGCGTTGAATCATTCGGGCCGGAGGAGGTCGCGTTGCCAGGCCATGAGTTCCGGGGAATGCGCGTCCCAATCGCGGGCGAGCTGGGCGAGTGTGGCGCGGCTGGCGATGAGGCTGGGGTCGAGTTTGAGGGCGGCGGCGTGCTGGTTGCGGCGGCGTTCGAGTTCGCGCAGCCGGCGTTTTTCGGCTTCAGTCTGGCGGCGTCCGCGATGGGTGGGGGGTTTGGGGAGGTCCTGGGCCGCGAGGCCGGCGTCGATGGCGTTGAGGATGCCGGTGCGGCGGCGGCGGGTCAGGTGCCGGGGGAGGGGCGTGTCGAGGTCGGCATGATCCACGGCGGCCAGCGCGAGGCCGATCATGGTGTCGGGTTGCAGGACGAAATAGGGGGGACGGTTGGCGGTCACGGCCTCGTGTTCGCGCCACTGCCACAGGGCCCGCAGCACCGCCAAGGCGCGGGGCGGCAGCCGGCTGCTGCCCTTGACGCGCCACTGCTGGTCGGCGTCGACGGTGCGGGGCAGGGCGCATTCGGCGACGAGCTGGCGGCACGTTTCCGCGTGCCATTCCAGGCGGCCTTTGGCGGTCAGTTCCGCGCGCAGGATGTCGGCCAGGGGTTTGAGATGGCGGGTATCGTTGCGGGCATAGGTTTCCATGCGCGGCGTCAGGGGCCGGCGGGCCCAATTGGCCTTTTGGGGCCCCTTTTCGAGCGTGACGCCCAAGTATTTGGCGACGAGGTTGTCGAGGCCGAACTGATGCACGCCGAGCAGGCGGGCGGCGAGCATCGTGTCGAAGATGGTTTTGGGGACGAAGTGGCAGTGCCGCTGGAGCAGACGCAAATCGTAATCGGCGCCGTGGAGGATCAGTTCATGGCGGCCCAGTTCGGCAAACACCGGCGCCAACTCCAGCCCGGCAAGCGGATCCAACAGAACATCGCCCCCGGCAAAACCGATCTGAATCAGGCAGAGCTTCTCCGGATACGCGTGCAGGCTGTCCGCTTCGGTGTCCAGGGCAATCCAGGCGGCGTCCCGCAAGCGGGGAAGGAACGCCGTGAGTTTGTGGCCGGTGTCAATCACGCGGCGCGACTATAGGAGGGGCGTTCTCCAGCGCAAAAGGAAAAAGCCGGCCTGCCGGGGCCGTTTTGGGTTTCCGCGGCGGGAACACAGGCGTATAAGGGCGGCATATGAACCTGGCCACGGCGTTTCTTAACACAGCGCGGACGCATCCGGACAAGCCGGCGGTGCTCTGGGGCGAGGCGAGCTTCACCTACGGGCCAATGGCCCGCCAGGCCGTGGCGCTGGCGCGCCATTTGCAGGAACGCTTTGGGCTGGAGCCGGGGGCGCGGGTGGGGCTGTGGTTGAGGAACCGGCCGGAGTTCGTGCCGGCGCTGTTTGGGATTCTGCAGGCGGGGGCGGTGGTGGTGCCGATCAACAACTTTTTGAAACCCGGCGAGGTCCGGTTCATTCTCGAGGACGCGGAGGTGGACCTGGTGGTGACGGAGGCGTCGATGGAAGCGCATTTCCCGGAGCTGGTGGCGGGACGCCCGCAGCTGGCGTTTTGGACGGTGGAGAGCCTCGGGGAACTGCCGGCGGCGGAGTCGTTGCCGGCGGGGGTGGAGCCGGCCGGGCGACGGGAATCGGACCTGGCGGTGATCATCTACACATCCGGGACGACGGGGCATCCCAAGGGGGCGATGTTGTCGAACGGGAACCTCCTGCACAACGTGGGGAGCTGCCGCCAGATGCTTTCGGCGGTGGACGCCGACCGGTTCGTGGTGATCCTGCCCATGTTCCACAGTTTCATGCTGACCGTCGGTGTGTTCCTCCCGCTGCTGGTCGGCGGTTCCCTCATCGTGGTCAAGTCGCTGCACCCGCCCAAAAGCATTCTCCAGGAGATCGTGCACCACGGCGGCACGATTCTCCCCTGCATCCCGCAGTTCTTCCGGACCTTGGCGCATGCGTCGCTGCCGGTGTCGCTGCCGTTGCGGCTGTGCATCAGCGGCGGCGCGCCCCTGCCGGGGGAGATCCTGCGGGAATTCAATGCACGGATGCCGATGCCGCTTCTGGAGGGTTATGGTCTGAGCGAAGCCAGTCCGGTCGTCTGCCTCAACCCCGTCCTGGGCCCCTGGAAAGCGGGATCCATCGGCGTGCCCATTCCCGGGGTCGAGGTTGCCGTGTGCAACGACGCCGGCGAGTTTCTGCCCCCGGGAGTGACGGGGGAGATTTGCGTGCGCGGGGGCAACGTGATGCTGGGCTACTGGAACCAGCCGGAGGCGACCGCCCAGGTGTTGCGGCACGGGTGGCTGCTGACGGGCGACGTGGGGCATCGGGACGCCGAGGGCTATTTCTACATCACCGACCGCAAAAAGGACATGCTGCTGGTCAACGGGATCAATGTCTATCCCCGCGAGATCGAAGAAGTCCTTTACCGGCTGCCGGGCGTCAGGGAAGCCGCGGTCATCGGGGTGCCGGACTCCCGGAAAGGCGAACACCCGTTGGCGTTCGTCGCCCTTCAAGAGGGCCAGCCGGACGACGCGCCCTCCATTCTCCATTTCCTGCGCGGCCATCTTGCCGACTACAAGATCCCCAGGCGGGTGGTGTTTCTCAACGCCCTCCCGCGCAATGCCGCCGGCAAGGTGCTCAAGACCGTGCTCCGCCAGCAGGCCGGCACCGCCGCCGGCACGCAAGGCGCCGAAACGACCGGCGCCTGAAGAACCCGCGGGCCGGGGCGATCCCGCTCACTCCGGCAGGGGCTTGCCTTTGGTTTCCGGCCCGAACCAGATGGCGACCATGCCGACGAGATAGATCAGGGTGACCAGCGCGCCGGCGCGGGCATAGCTGCCGTCAAACCACGCCACCAATTGCCCCTGGGTGATGGCGCCGACCGCGGCGAAGACGCGCCCGAAGTTGTAACTCAGACCCTGGCCGGTGGCGCGGACGCGGGTGGGGAACAGCTCGGGGAAGTAGAGGGGGAACCAGCCGTAGAACGACGCCGTGGTGGCGCTGATCAGCAGGCTCCACCCGAGAAACACCCAGCTGTAGGCGTGGATCGACCGGAACACAACCGCGCACACCGCCAGCGAGGCCAGACACAACAGAAAGTAGGCCGGACGCCGTCCCAGGCGGGCTCCGAGAAGCGGTGCCAGCAGGGTTCCCAGAATGGCTCCGATGCCCTGGATCATCTGCACCGAGGCGCCAGCCTGGCCGGCGCGTCGTGCCACCGCCGTTTCCGCGGCCTCCCGAGACGCGGTTGTGGCGGGCGAGGTCCGGGCGGCGTGGCCGGCGTACCAGTCGGGATGATTCACCTCGAGGGCGCGGAGTCCCTGTTCGGAGACCAGCTGGTTGGCCCAAAGGGGCAGCCACTGCACCGATCCCCACGTCCCTATCAAGGCCACCGACGCAAACAGAATCGCCAGCACACTGCTCCGACGCAGCCCGGCCGCAAAAACCTCCCGCAACGGCCCCCGCGTGGCGGCCTTCACCGATTGCCTCCAGCGTTCGGACTCGGGCACGACGGCGACGATGAAGACCGCGAGGAAAGCGGGCAGGGCGGCGACCAACATCATCCAGCGCCAGGATTGCGGGGTGACCTGGTGCAGGGATGCGGCAATACCCACCAGCAGGAATCCGACGTTGGCCGCGGCACCCATCGCGCCGGCCAGCAGCGGCCGCCATTGTTCCGGCCAGCATTCCATGACCAGCGCCACCCCCAGCGACCATTGGCCCCCCATGCCCAGCGCCGACACCAACCGCACCGCGCCCAGGTGCGCCGGGTGCTGCGCCAGGTAGCCCAATCCCGTCACCACCGAGTAGGCGAGGATGCTCAACGCCATGGCCTTGACCCGCCCGATCCGGTCGCCCAGCCACCCGAACGCCACCCCACCCAGCGCCGCGCCCAGCAGGAAACAGGCGGTGATGACCCCCATCCACTGGCCCACCGCCTCATCGCCGGCGCCCGCCAGCAGATCCTTCAACGCGGGGCGGGCGATGACGGGAAACAAGGCGATCTCGTAGCCGTCGAAGAGCCACCCCAGAAAAGCCGCCACCAGCACCAGCCAGCGACCGCGACTTGACAGCGTCTGTGCAGCAGCATTCACCGTGGACCCGGACGGGCCGCGCGCGCAGTGGCGGTCCGCCCACGGGCGGTCTAGCGAACGCGCTCGCGGGATCAAGGTCAAGGCAAGAAGAAGCAAGTCTCCCCCGCCGCTGCGCGGCACGGGGAGGACGGACCAGTGCCCGGGATCCGCACGCCGAAGGGGCGTCGTCGTCCGGGCGACCAGACAGGGGATCGGGACCCGATGCCACGGGGATGCCGTGGTGCCGGGTTCCGGGCTGTCCGGGCCGCACCCATGCGCCGTTGATTCCACTCGTTTGACGCATCGGCACTGGCCGCATCGTTCCCCAAGCCTTCTCCTGCTTCCCTACTGAGCCGGGTCAATAAGCCTCATGTTGGCCGCGTTGCCAATGCGGGTTGCCACGCGTCGGGGGACCCGCGATTCCACGAACGTTCGCCCCGCAATTCCCCGGGCGCCGGTGGCGCGTTTCCGGGAAGGGGCTGGCAATTTGGCGGGCGCCGCCTAGGATACGGGGCATGGCCGATGCCACCGTTTCCCTTTGGAAGAGGCTGACCAACCCGCGCCGGCTGGTGCTGATCGGCGGGCCGTGTCTGCTGGAAAGCGAGGCGCTTGCCCTGAAGGTGGCCGACGTGTTGAGCCGGGCATGCGCCAAGCTCAACGTCACCTATGTGTTCAAGGCGAGCTTCGACAAAGCCAACCGCACCTCGGTCCATGCGCCGCGCGGGCCGGGTCTCGAAGCCGGGCTGCGCGGGCTGGCGAAGATCCGTGCCGAGCTGGGCGTGCCGGTGTTGACCGACATCCACACCGAAACCCAGGCGGCCGCCGCGGGCGACGCCGTGGACATTCTCCAGATCCCCGCCTTCCTGTGCCGCCAGACCGATCTCATCGGGGCGGCCGTCCGAACCGGCAGGACGGTCAACCTGAAAAAGGGGCAGTTTCTGTCGCCGGCCGAAATGGGCCGGGTGGTGTCGAAGGCGAGGGAACTCGGAGGCCGCCGCCTTTTGGTGACGGAGCGCGGCACCACCTTCGGATACCACAATCTGGTGGCCGACATGCGCGCCTTGCCGATTCTGCGGAGTTTCGGTTGTCCGGTGATTTTCGACGCCACCCATTCGGTGCAGTTGCCGGGCGCGGGCGGCGATCGTTCCGCGGGCCAGCGGCAGTTCGCACCCGTTCTGGCGCGGGCGGCGGTCGCCGCCGGGGCCGACGGTGTGTTTGTGGAGACTCATCCGGATCCAGACCATGCGTGGAGTGACGGGCCGAACATGGTGCCGCTGGCGGAGATGCCGGGGCTGTTGGCCGGGCTGGTGCGCGTGTTCGAGGCGGTGCGTTCCCGGTGACGGGTTTGCCTTGCGCGGACGGGGTGGATGCTTCACAAAAGAGCCGCATGCGAAAGCAAGACACGAAGGTGCTGAACACAAAGCTTGCCAGGATCAAGCTGCTGTTGTGCGATGTGGACGGGGTGCTGACCAACGCGACGGTGTTTCTGGGCAAGGGCGGCGAATTCAAGCAGTTCAACATCCTCGACGGCCTCGGCATGCGCATCCTGCAGCGCGAAGGCGTCCGTGTCGGCTGGATCTCCAACCGGCCCTCGGCAGCCACCAAACAGCGCGCCGAGGAGTTGAAGGTGGACTTTTTGTATCAGGCGGACGGGAACAAGGTGGCCGCTGCGGAAGCCATTCTGGCCAAAACCGAGCTGGGGTGGGACGAGGTGTGTTTCATGGGCGACGACGTGGTGGACCTTGGGGCGATGCGGCGCGCCGGCGTGCCCGTCACCGTGGCCAACGGCATTCCCGAGGCCAAAAACCTGGCTCTCTATGTCACCAAGGCCGAGGGCGGCCACGGCGCCGTGCGCGAAGTGGCCCGCCTGATCCTCAAAGCGCAGAAAAAGTGGGACGCGGTGGTCAAGCGCTATCTGCATTGACGCGCGTGAGACGATTCTCCTTGCTGCTGGCGATGCTGCTCACGGGCGGGGCCCTCCCGCTGCCCGCCCAGACGCGGGCCCTGGGGCGGCTCAAGGATTTCAAATGGGCCGATCTGCGGGACGTGGCGGCGGGGGGTGCCGAGGCGACGAACCGGTTGAAGACGTTGATTACGGGGACGGAGGCGGTGCCGCAGGGTGAGGGGATGGTGTGGGTCAAGGAGGTGCGCATCGAGAGCTACGCCGCGGACGGCCGGACCAACCTCGTCACGGAGGCCCCGGAGTGCCTCGTCCACCAAACCGCCCGCGAAGCCCGTTCCGCCGGCCCCTTGAAGGTGCTCACCGGCGACGGCCGGTTCTTCACGGAAGGGCAGGGGTTCCTCTGCCGGCTCACGAATTACTCCCTCACCATTTCCAACGCCGTGCGCACCGTCATCCGCCAGTTGCCGGACCGCCCGCTGGCCGGCTTGTCGCTCGCCAGGAGCCTCGGCGCCGGCGGCACCGGGCCCTCCGAACCCTCCGCCTTCGACACCCCTCTGACCGTCACCGCCCGGCGGCTCGAGTTCGACGGCCTCGCCAACAGGGTGCGCTACACCGAGGAGGTGCAGGCCGACCACCCGCAGCTGCGGGTCCAGGCGGAAACCCTGCAGCTCCTTCTGGACACCAACAACGCCATCCGGGAAATCCTCGCCGAACGCAACGTCCGCCTGACCAGTCCCCAGGACGGAAGCCAGGCCCGGGCCAACCGCGCCCTCTATACGGCCGGCGCCGGGCAGGAACAGCTGCAGCTTCTCGGCAACGCCTCCTGGACCGACGGGTGGCGGTCCGGACGCGCCGAAACCATGACCTTCGATCCCCAACTCGACACCCTGGTGGCCCGCCAGGACGCCGTCTTCACCCTCCCCCGCACCGCCGTCCAACAACTCCAGCCGCAGCCGGGCTCCGCCCCGGCGGCGTCCCCGCCCGCGCGATCCGCTCCCGGCGCCTCCAACGCGCCGGCCCCCGAGGTCATCGAGGTGCATGCGGCGACGCTCACGTTCCATGTGCCCTCCGCCCGGGATCCGCATCGCCGGATCCTGGCCCAGACCAACGTGGTCATTCTCAGTCCCGCGGATCGCAGCCGCGCCACGGGCAGCGAAGCCCGATACGATGAGAAGGACGGCACGCTGACATTGGCGGGGCATGCGGAATGGCAGGATGACCAGCGCCTGATGCGCGCGGAGCGGCTGGAGTATCAGTCCACCAACCGCTGCTTCCGCGCCCGCGGGCACGCGTATCTCAGAATGCAGGTCGCTTCCCTCGGACGGCCCCAAGCCTTCATTCGCTCCCCGGCCGCGGAAACGCCGCCGCCGTCGCTCACCAACCAGGTGATTGAGATCACCTGCGACGCGTTTGACTACCAGGAGCCCTGGTTGACCTTCAGCAACGAGGTTCGCGGGCGGCTGCTCGAAGGCGGCCGGACGCTCGGTACGCTTGAGTGCGACAGCGCCGCCCTGAGCTTCTCCAGCAACCACCTCCAGCGGGTGGAGCTCGACCGCGCCGTGCGCCTCGAGCAACTGCCGTTCGAGAGGCCCGGCCGCAGCCGGCGGCGCCGCGCGCTGCACTGCGAGCGGCTCGAGGCGGATCTGCTGCCCGGGGGCTACCTGCACCACATCGTGGCCCGCACGAACGTCGTCGCCCGCCAGCAGCAATGGCGGGCCAACCGCACCAACGCCGTTCTCTCCATTCTGGCCGCGGACCTGTTCAGCGCCGACTTTTTCCCGGCGACCAACGCCGTCGCCCACGCCATGGCCGACGGCCACGTCGAAGCCCGACACGCGGCCAACGCGGCCCGCGGGCGGCGGGCTGTCTACACCGCCGCCAACGACCGGCTGGTCCTTCAGGGCAAGGCCGAGCTGGAGCTGGGCGCCGGAGCGGTGATCCGCAGCCCCCGTTTTCAGCTCCAGCCGTTCCAGCGATGGCTCCGGGAAGGGCAGATGAGTCCCCTGGGCCTGCCGGTGTTCCCAGCCCATCCCCCCCTGGCCGGCGAGGCGGCTCCGGCGCCCGCCGAGCGGGCCGGAGCGCCCCCGCAGGGCTGACGCGCGTGCCGCCATGAGCCTTCTGCAAACCGATCACCTCGTCAAAGCCTACCGCGGACGGCGCGTGGTTGACGGCGTGACGGTCTGCGTGGATGCCGGCGAGATTGTCGGCCTGCTGGGTCCGAACGGCGCCGGGAAGACCACAACGTTCAACCTGGTGGTGGGCGTGGTGCGTCCGGATGCGGGCCAGGTGAAGCTCGGCAGCCGAACCATCACCCGCCTGCCGATGCACCAGCGCGCCCGGCTGGGCATCGGGTATCTGACCCAGGAACCGTCGGTGTTCCGCAAGCTCACGGTCGAACAGAACATCCGGGCGATCCTGGAAACGTGCCGCCTGTCGCGGATGGAGCGGCAGATCCGGCTTCGCCTGCTGCTGGACGAACTGGATCTGGCTCCACTGGCCACGCACATGGCCTACACGCTGAGCGGCGGCGAGAAGCGCCGCCTGGAAATCACCCGGTCGCTGGTCACCAGCCCGCGGCTCATGCTCCTGGACGAGCCGTTCAGCGGCATCGATCCCATCGCCGTCTACGAAGTCCAAAAAATCCTGCGCCGGCTCAAGGAGCGCGGCTTGGGCATTCTCATTACCGACCACAATGTGCGCGAGACGCTGAAACTGGTGGATCGGGCCTATATCATCCACAAAGGCCAGGTGCTCCGCGAGGGCACCGCCGAGTTCCTGGTCAATGACCCGAAATCGCGCGAGATCTACCTCGGCCCCGAATTCAACCTCTGATGCCCCTCTAAACAGCGAAAGCAGGCACGGCCGTGCCTGCTTCGCGATTCAAATTCGGATGGGCGTGGGAGGGCGGGGGCCGGCTCTTACCACCAGCCTGTCCAC
>JAFGQR010000092.1 GCA_016935555.1 Verrucomicrobiota bacterium | reverse complement strand
GTTTTGGGAGATCGCTCAGCGGTTGGGCATGAGAACGGGACGAGCGATCGGCGCGCAAGCCGCAGGGGGTGAGAAATCGAGCCGATGGCAAAGTGGATCGCTCATGGTTATTTCGAGAGTGACCTCACCGATTCCTCGCAAGGGCAGAACAACAACAATGCGGCGTCGGCGATCACGGGCGTCCCGTGTTCCGCATTTGCCGCCGGAGACCGCCGCCGTTACTGTTCGGTCTATGAACCGATTCCACCCCGGCCTGCGACGGGCTCCGCGGGCATCGGGGACGGAACACTTTTCCGTCCCTCAGGAAGCGGCGTTAGACGTCAATGCCGCTCCTTCGGTGGGGATCCGATTCAGCCTGGCGATGGCCTTGGCCGCGCTGGGCGCCGCCATCGGCGTCCCGGCCCAGGACGTCCGCATCGACGTGCGCGCCGATGAGCGGATCGGGCAGGTGTCGCGGCTTTTGACCGGCGCATGCCTCGAGGACGGCAACCACGAGGTTTACGGCGGGATCTACAGCCAGATGATCTTCGGCGAGAGTTTCCAGGAACCGCCGCCTTCCGCGCCGTCCAAGGGCTTCACGGCGTTCGGGGGCTCGTGGGTGGTGATCGACGGCGAACTGAGCGGCAGCGCCGGAGACGGCCCGAAACTGGTGAGCGTGCATCCCGGAGTTGACCGTGGCGAGGCGGGTGTGGACGTGGGGTTTGACGATTTCAAGCCGGGCAATGCCGGTCTGATCGTGCGGGTGGGCAACGCCGGCCATGGCGCGGACAATTTCGATGGCTACGAGGTGTCGCTCGATCCCTCGGCCCAGGTCCTGCGCCTGGGCCGGCACCGGCACAACTGGACCCTCATCAAGGATACGCCCTGCAAAGTGCCCGTCGGTCGGTGGATCCGCCTCGCGGTGAAGCTGGATGGGAGCACCCTCGAGGTGCGCGTCGACGGGCGCCTGGTGATTCGGCACGACGACGGTGCTGCGGCGCTGCGGTCGGGCACGGTGGGTCTGAGACAATGGCAGCGCGAGGCGCGATACCGCAAGTTGTGGGTCGCCACCGCGCGCGACGGCGCTGCGTCCGAGCGGCAGGCGCTGGCCTTCGAACCTCCGGCTCAGGAAACCGCGGACATCAGCGGCATGTCGAGGGATTGCTCTGGGCGCGCACGGCATCCCCAAGCGAGCTTTGGGCGGCGCTCGAGAGCGCCGATGGCACCCGCGTGCTTGCCGAGCAGCGGCTGGCGTTTCGGGCCGGCGACTGGCAGCGGCTTGAGTTCGTCCTCACCCCAGGCGTCAATGAAAGCCGCGGGCGGTTCACGGTCACGTTGAGACGTCCCGGGTCGGTGACGCTCGGGTAGGCATTTCTGCAGCCGGGCGCCCGTGGGCGGTACAAGGGTCTGCCCGTCCGTCGCGACGTGGCGGAGGCGCTGATCGACCAGGGCATCACCGTCCTGCGCTACGGCGGCTCCATGATCAATCACCCGGAATACCGATGGAAGCCAATGATCGGCCCGCGCGACCGGCGTCCGCCATGCCGGGGCACGTGGTATCCGCATTCCTCCAACGGCTGGGGCATTCTCGACTTCATGGAGTTCTGCGAAGCCGCCGGCTTCGAATACATCCCCGCCTTCAACATGGGCGAGTGCCCGCAGGACATGGCCGATTTCATCGACTACGCCTGAAACTTGCCAAGCACCACAACCGCGAGATCTGGTTCGATATCCATGTGGGCACCGACGGTCCCCGGCCCGATGCGACCTTGGACGGCATGTTTTCCTTCCGCGACGCCCTGGCCAAGGTGGCCGAGGGCGTGCGGCATCAAGTCGTGGTGTTCGAGTTCAGCGCCAACAACCATTCCCACCGACGCGCCCTGGCCAACGCGCTTGGGTGCGCGCCGGTGCTGCACACCACCGGTGGGGTTGCACAGCCATACCTCCACTACGGGTTGTGTTTTTTTTGTTGACTTGAAATCTATTCTGTGCATCGTGCACACGTGTTTCAGAATAAGCACAACGGAGCACCTGACCCGGCGCAGGCCTTCCTGTGCCCCGCCAATGCCATCCACCGCCAATACGAAGCCCTGCGCGCCTACTTTGTCGAAAAGGTCCCCGTCAAGGAAGTCGCCCGCCGCTTCGGCTTCTCAAAAGCCAGCTTCCAAAACATGGTTCGGGATTTCCGAAAAGACCCTAGCCGGGCCTTGTTCCTGCTCCCGTTCAAGGACTCGTCCCACGCGCCCCAATCCGACCCGCTGGGCAACCCCAGGGCCGAAACCCGCGCGCCTTCGGCATGCCCCTCAATCTACGACACTGTGCGCCACAAAGGTCAGCAGCCCATTCTCACGCCGGCTGCGCTGAAGGACATCGTGTGTCTTCAACAGGGCATGGTTCCCGCCAGGGGAGCGCAAGCCGGATAAGCGACGGTTCCTCTCTTGACGGGCATGGAACGGCCGCCGAGGTCGAGGGGTCACTCCTTGAGTGACAGTTCAGGTTGCCAAGTTCTGCTCGCTGGCCGCCACTTTAAGCCCTGCCGGATGCGCGAGTGAGTTGAGATGAAGAGGCCGGTGGTGGAAAACTGCAACCGATACCGACCGCGATTCAGAGCCAACGTTTAATCAACGATTGGCGGCCGTTGATCGGATTTCGGGTGTAGTCTGGTGGGATCCGGTCCAGGTGGATGGGGGACGGGGGTGGAGTCGGCCATGGTTTTGGCGCGGAAGTTGGTGAAGCGGTGGAAGGTGAGGAAGTTGGCGTCGTGGTTGTTGTGGGCGCCGCCCAGGCCGTCGTCGAAGGCGGTGCGGCAGGCGGCGATGAGGTCGTCGCCGTCGAAGAGCCAGTCCACGTATTGGAAGCCGTGTCTGGCGACATCGGGGTGGTGGAGGAGGATGCAGCGGACGGTCCAGCGGAGGAGGTCGGGTGACGCGGTCAGGGCGAGGGTATTGCGGATGCCGCCGGGGTTTGGGGCGCGGTGGTGCGGGTGAACGATGGTGGCGAGGGCCCAGTACCCATGGCTTCGGGGGTCGAAGCGGATGGTGAACTTCTTCGCGCCGCCCGGAAAATCCACAAATCCCGTGGCGGGATCGAAGGTGGCGGTGTGGCCATCGGGACTGATGCGGACGAGGGCGGCTTTTTCGTCGGGGGAGCGTGTTTGGACGCGGAGGATGTTGAGCAGGGCGCCGTCGGGGGCGGCGACGGCGTTGCCTTCGAGCCAGGCGCCCATGTCGCCGTGGTTCCAGGCGCGGCTGCTGGGGAGGAAATTGCTGGCGGTCCACTGGGCGGCATTGAGGAGGTCGGCGTCGACGGGTGCGGACAGCATGCCGGCGCGGTAATGGATGCCCCAGCCGGCGGGAGGGTGGCGCCATTCGAAGGCGCGCCAGAGGCGGCCATGGTGTTCGAGGACGGGCACTGGGGCGCAGTGGTATTCGCCGTTGTCGCGCAGCAGTCCCGTGGCGGCGTCGCGGGGTTCAGTCCAGGTGTGGCCTCCGTCTGTGGAGCGCCGGATGACGATGTTGCCGTGGTGGCGATCGGGGCCGAGGAGGTGGAGGGCGCCGCGGTGGACGAACAGCGAGGACCAGAAGGCGCCGTTGATTTCGGAGATTGGGCGCCACGACTGGCCGCGGTCGCGGGAGCCGAACACGGCGGTGCGGGCGCATTTGAACTCGGTGGATTTGGGGCCGAAGAAGTCGTGCGAGGCGACGTAATGGCCGTTGGGGAGGGTGGCGAGGCTGGGGGAGCCGATGTAGAGACCTGAGGAGGCCGGGCTGTGGTCAATGACGACGCCGGGCACGCGATCGAAGTTCGGGGCGGACTCGGCGGCGGGTGCGGGCGGTGTTGCGGCGCCTGACAGGGCCGCGAGGGCGAGGGCGAGCAGGGGTGGGCGGTTCATGGGGTTGGGGGGGCCTGGGTTCGGGGATCAACGGGCTGGCTTCGGGGCGATGGGTGGGGTTTGGGGGGATTCGACGAGGATGGCGACGCGGTCTTGGGCGGGGACGGTGACGGTGACGGTGGCGTGGTGGTTGCGGGTGAGGGCGACGTGGCAGGGCGGCGCGTCGCCGACGCGGATGCGCGCGGTCTCGGTGAGGCCGGTGTAGTAGAGGGGCAGCGAGAGGGTGCGGGTGATGGGTTCGCGCAGCGGGTTGTAGATCATGGCCAGGCCCCGCTCGCGCAACGCCGGGTTCACGTGCAGCCAACCGTCCCAGTCGCGACCGTCGGCGCGGCGGAGGTGGACGAGGTCGGAGTTGAGGATGGGGCGGTGGCGGCGGTAGAAGTCGACCCAGCGTTTGACGACGGCTTTGGTGGCGTCGGTGTCGTAGAGGCGCGGGCCCCGGTAGCAGGCGATGACGCCGGCTCCGAAGAGGCTGGCGAGGCGTGTTTCGTAGTGGGGGAGGTGGTCGTTGAGGGGTTCGATGGTGGCGGCGGGGCCGCCGCCGTGGTATTCGGTGAGGGGGACGAACATCCAGCCCATGCCGGGGGTTTTGTCCCAGGTGCCGTCGAAGATATTCTGGCGCTCAATGATTTCCTGGTATTCGCGGGGGAGCGACCAGTTGACTTCACGATAGCCCATGCCGGTTTTGCTGCTGCCGGCCAGGAAGTAGAAGTCCGGGACGTTCAGGTAGACGCCCCGGGCGCGGCACCACTGGTAGAAGCCGGTGATGGCTTTCCACTGGGCCCACTGCGAATCGTCCAGGCCGCGGTGGCCGGGGTGATTGGTGGCGGCGCATCGGTCGCCGGGGTAGGAGCCGTCGTGTTCCAGGACGGCCAGGCCGGCGTGCCGGATGAAGTGCTGGAGTTGGGCGAGGTAGTGCTGGCCCCACGTTGCGCCAAGGCACGGCATCACGCCGAACCGGGCGGGGACGCCCTGGGTGTTATCGGCGGGGGTGGCGGCGCTGCGGCTGGCGAGCAGGGAATAGCCGCCGAGGGCGATGCCTTTCGAGCGTCCATAATCGGCGAGCTCCTTGATGCGATCCTGGTATTTCGGATCGCGGCTTTCGAAGTTGAACCCGCTTCCGAAGGTCATGATCACCATCTCGAATCCGACTTCGGCGCACTGGTCGATCGCGAGCCGGACGGCGTCGGGCTGGGCGCTGCGGACGTGCATGAGCACCGGGTTTTCGGTCACCCAGGGCGCCACCGTGCGGTAAAAACGGCGCAGCGCCAGCCCCCGGCGCTCGCGCTCGGTCGAGTCGTGAACGAGTTCGAACACGCGGAAGCTCTCGAACCGCCCGCCCGGCGCCAGGATTTGGTCGGGTCCGAGGGAAGGGCGGCATTCGAGCAGGCAGGGGGTTTTGAGGTCGTAGTTGACCTGGGAGGTGTAGAGCGGGTCGGGCAGCCACCGCACACTTTGGGCGCGGCTTTCGGTCGACATGCCGCCGAAGGCGTAATCGCTTTCGACGTGGATGGGCATGGGTTCCCAATGGTCGGTGGGATCCACGTTGGACTCGGGTTCGACGGCGGCGAGGATTTCGCTCGTGAAGGAGTTGAGGCGCAGGGGCTGGGCGCCGCCGTTGCGCAGGACGATCCACTTGGTGAGGAGCGGCAGGCCGTCGAACAACTCGTAGTGGACGTCAACGGTCACCAGGCCGCTGGTCGCCGGCGCCGGCCGGCCCGGGGTGTTGCCCCGGGCGAGGTCGGGCGGGGCCTCGAAGCTCAGCGTGAGCGAGACGCCCGGCGGCGGCCACGGCATGTCCTGCGTCATCCACTGCCGCCGCGGTTTCCATGCAAACCGGGCCCGGGTGCGGCCCGTGTGGTGGCCGGTGCAGCGGAACGCGGCCGGATTGGCCTTGAGGCGGTTGAGCCAGGAGGCGTCGAGGTAGTTGTGGATGGGCTGGCCGGCGAGGCCGCCGACCTCGTGCGAAACGCCGTTCAGTTCGACGCGCGCCTCGGGCCGGACGGATCGCAACAGGGCGGCACCGGTCATCAGATTGTCAAACGCGATCGTGGCGGCATTGGGTTGCAGGCGAAACACGCGTCGGACGAGGCCGTTGTTCAACTCCACGGTGTGCCGGTCGGTGTTGGTGAGGATCGTCGCGGCAAACGGGACAGGGTCCACCAGCCAGTCGGGCATGGTCCCGCGCGCGAGCGCGGGGGTGAGCAGGGCCAGGAGCGCGAGCGCGGCTTTGTTCATGTGTAGAGCCTAGGGATGTTCGTGTCGCGCCGACAAGCGCCTTTCACCGCGGCGCGGGGGACCGGCCACGGCGGACGGCCGAGGGCGCGGCGCGGCCGGCCTGTGCGGGAAAGGTGCTGGACGGGGGGGCGCCGCCCATTACACTGCGTCGCATGATGCAACTCCATTCGCGTTGGGCTCTCGCGGTGCGCGCTCTGGGCGCGGCTCTTTTCGTCGTTCCCGCCGCGGGTCCGGCGGCCTCCGCCGGCAGCGCCATCCCGTTGCCGGAACACCCGCGTCCGGACTTTGAACGGGCCGCGTGGCAGAACCTGAATGGTTCCTGGCAATTCCGGTTTGACGCCGCGAATGCGGGTTTGGCGGAGCAATGGTTTGCGGCGGGCGTTGTGTTTCCCGAGACCATTGTGGTGCCGTTTCCGTGGGGGTCGGCGTTGTCCACGCTGCCGGACAAGGCTGCGATTGGCTGGTATGCGCGCACGATCCAGGCGCCCGAGGCGTGGCGGGGGCAGCGGGTGTTTCTGGTGGTCGGGGCGTGCGATTGGGAGACGCAGGCGTGGCTGGACGGCCAACCGCTCGGGCGCCATTGCGGCGGCTACACGCCGTTCGAGTTCGATCTGACGCCGCACCTGCAAGTCGGGCGGGAGCATCGGCTGGTGTTGCGCGTCGACGACAGCCCCCGGCCGTTCAAGCTGGAGGGCAAGCAAGGTTACGGCAACGCACGCGGCATCTGGCAAACCGTTTACCTCGAGGCCAGGCCCGCGGTGCATGTGAACACCCTCCACATCCTGCCGGACGTCGCGCGAGCGGCCGCCCGGGTGCACGCCACCTTCAACGCTCCGCTGCCGAAGCCGGGCGAACTGCGGCTGCGGTTTGCGACCGGCGACGTGCCAGAGGCCACCCACCCCCTCTCCCAGGGCGCTTCCGAGGCGCAGTTCGAAGTCCCCATCCCCCGGGTGCGGCTTTGGACGCTGGACGATCCGTTTCTGTACGAGGTCGACGCGCGGCTGCGCGCGGTCGGCGCGGAGGACGGTGTGCGGACCTATTTCGGGATGCGGACGGTGGGGGTGACCCGGCTGCCGGGCACGGATCATCCTTACATCGCGCTGAACGGCCGGCCGGTGTATTTGCAGATGACCCTGGACCAGTCGTATCATCCCGAGGGGTTTTACACGTTTCCGAGCGACGCGTTCATGCGGGACGAGATCCTGCGTTCGCGCCGGATCGGGCTGAATGCGAACCGGCTGCATGTGAAGGTGGACGTGCCGCGCAAGCTGTATTGGGCGGATCGTCTCGGGTTGCTGATCATGGCGGACGTGCCGAACAGCTGGGGCGAACCGGACGCCGGGATGCGCGAGGACATTGAGCGCGCGTTGCGCGGGATGATCGGGCGCGATTTCAATCACCCATCGATCTTTGCCTGGGTGCCGTTCAACGAGACGTGGGGGTTGTTCACCCGCGACGCGAAGGACAAGAAGAAACGCGCCTACCTGCCCGAGACGCAGCAGTGGGTGGCTTCGATCTACCGGCTGGCCCGACAACTCGATCCCTCGCGCCTCGTCGAAGACAATTCCCCCTGCAACCATGATCACGTGGAGACCGACATCAACTCGTGGCACGCCTACCTGCCGGGCTACGCCTGGCGCGAGCACCTCGACCAGGTCACCCGCGACACCTTCCCCGGCTCAACGTGGAATTTCATCGGCGGCCGCGCTCAGAACAACCAGCCGCTTCTGAACAGCGAGTGCGGCAATGTCTGGGGTTACGAGGGCAGCACCGGCGACTGCGACTGGAGCTGGGATTATCACGTGATGATGAACGAATTCCGGCGGCACCCGGAGGTCTGCGGCTGGCTTTACACCGAACACCACGACGTCGTCAACGAGTGGAACGGCTATTACCGCTACGATCGCTCGGACAAGTTCACCGGCCTCGAGGAAATCGTCGACGGCATGTCCCTGCGCGATCTGCACGCCCCCTTCTACATCGCCCCCGAAGGCCCGCTGTGCCGCGACGTCAAGCCCGGGGCAAAGGTTGCCGTGCCCCTCTGGGCGTCGTTCCTGACCGATCGCGCGCCCAGCCCGCAGCTCCGGCTCCGGGCCGTGCTCACCGGCGTGAACCGGTTCGGCCAAACCGCGGTTCTTTCCGAGTCCAGCCAGGCGATTACGTTTCGTCCCTGGCTGTCCCGGGCGATCGAACCCGTTGAACTGACGATGCCGCCTCATGCGGCTCTGGCCACGCTTGCGCTTCTCCTCGAAGACGATCTCGGCACGGTTCTGCAGCGCAACTTCACCACGTTCCTGGTCGGCAACGGCCCCGCCGCCCGCAGCGAGACCGTCGGCAACGCTCGACTACTGCGGGTTGCACCGCACGCCTTTACCGCCGCCCGGTGGTCCCTGAAGCAATGGAACGTCCTCGACGGCTTGAAGGTCAATGGAGCCGGACACGGCTTCTTTGAGTATCGCGTGCCCTGGCCCGGGGATTTGGACGCGCAGGCGGTCGAAGGCGCCTCGCTGCGGTTCGAGGCGTCGGCGAAACAGCTGTTCGGCAAAGACAGAGCGGGGGCCACGAAACAGGAAGGCGATTTCATGCGTGGCAAGGGCACCCACGACCCCAGTCTCAACGCCAATGCCTACCCCATGACCGACACCCTCCTGCATCCCAGCGCGGTGCGCGTGCGCGTCGCCGGCCATGTCGCCGGAACGTTCGAGTTGCCCGACGACCCGGCTGACCATCGCGGGATTCTCTCATGGCATGCCCAACGGCGCGACAGGAAGCTTCGCGAAGCGGGTTCCTACGGCTACCTGATCACGGCCACAGTGCCCCCGGCGGCGCTTCGAGCTGCCGCCGCGGCCCGGGAAGTGGTGATCCGCTTCGAGGTGGACCCCGCGCTGCCCGGCGGTCTGGCCATTTACGGCGAGCGTTTCGGCCGCTACCCGCTCGATCCCACCCTGGCCATCACCACCCGGCGCTGACCGTTCCGCCGCGGGCGTGCGATCCCGGATTGGGGGGGGCAAGCGCGCCGCGGGCGCCGCAACAAGACTCCGAAGGCCATCCAATAAGATGAAACCGCGCATCCCCCGCCGCTTCGCGGCCTGTCTGGGCGCAGCCCTGGCCATGGTTCATGAGTTGCATCGGGTTCAATGGGCAGGGGACACCTCCGAAAATCGGACGTGAATCGCGGCCATAAACCGGAGGGGCGGACCCATCGACACGCCAGCGTGTGGAGTGCGCCGGCCTGAGCCGGCGTTTTCGACTCCACCCGCATGCTCCATGGACATGCCAACGCCGCGCCAGGTTCCCTGGCTTGCCTTTCGAGAAAAGCGGCGCCGCAGACGCCGCACTCCCATGTGCTGCGTTCATGCCCTGCGGCTCCACCCGCCGCCGGCGGTGCGCCCCCGGCGGTAGGGCGAGACTCCGTCGAACCCAAACTTCCCCCTCAGCCGCTGCGCCAATTTGAATCCGCCAACTCTGGGGAGCCTGGACGCCTGCGGATATCGTGGTGGCGGGAAACGCGAAGGAAAACAGGGCTCGACGGAGTCTCGCGCCCTACCGGGAGTGATGGAATGCGCAAGGGGTGCAGGCGGCTGCGCCGCCGCATTACGCGCTGGCGCAACTTAGAAACCGCCCTCGCCCATGCGCGGTTCATGGCAAGGCGCGGTCTTTTGACATTGCGCCGCGCCCTGCGGGTTTATAGGTTTGGGGAAATCCGAATGTGCACCGATTGAAACCATCAACCCACCAACGGCATTGAGCCATGAAACCTTCCATCCAAACCACCATGAAACGACGTCAATTCCTCAAATCCGCCGCCTTCGCCGGAGCGGGAACGCTGATTCTGCCGCAGACCACGCTGTTCGGGGCGGCGGCGCCGAACAACAAGCTGAACATTGCGCTGATCGGCACGTGGGGGCGTGGGGCCGCGCACTTCGGGGCGATTGCGGGTGAGAACGTGGTGGCGTTGTGCGACGTGAATGAGCAGCACATGGAAGGCGCCCTTCGGAGGTTTCCGGGGGCCAAGACCTATGTGGACTGGCGGAAGGCGCTCGATCAAAAGGGCGTCGATGCGGTGGTGTGCTGCACGGCGGATCACATGCATGCCTTTGTGGCAAACTGGGCATTGAACCGCAACCAGCACATTTACTGCGAAAAACCCCTCGCCAACAGCGTCGAGGAGGCCCGGGTTGTGCGCGCCAATTACCTCAAGCGCAAAGGCAAGGTGGCCACCCAGGTCGGCACCCAGCGGCATTCGCACGAGAATTTCAACCGGGTCCGCGAATTAGTGTTGGACGGCGCCTTGGGCAAGTTGGAGCGCGTGAGCGCCTGGGGCAATCGCCGCATTCCGAGGCCGGGCTACCTGCCGCCGGAGGGGAATCCGCCGCCTTACTTTCATTTCGATCTATGGCTGGGGGCATCGCCTTATCATCACTACAATCCGGGCTATTTCTCCGGCGGTCCCGGGGCGAATTGTCTGCAATGGAACATGTATTGGGATTTCGGGAGCGGGCAGATCGGCGACATGGGCAGTCACACCATGGACCTGGCGTGGAATGCGTTGGACGCCGACCTCCCGACCTCCGCGGTCGCCAAAGGCGATCCGTACAATCCCGACGTCACCCCGGTCAAGCTCGAGTTCCATTGCGAGATTCCCGAAAACCGCTGGCGGCCGGGCATCACGGTCTCGTGGTATCAAGGCGGCGCCATGCCCGAATCCCCGGCGCGGTGTGTGGACCTGAACAAAATCGGCCACGGCGCGATGTTCGAGGGTGACCGTGGCATTTTGATTGCCGACTTCACCACGCGCATGCTGTATCCGCTGGGGAGCAGGGCGAACATGACCTATTACAAACCGCGCGCAGAGAAGGATCTGATCCCGGCGATGGGCAGTTTCCAGGGGCAATGGATCAACGCGGCCAAGGGCAACGGCCAAACCTCCTGTGACTTCGACTACAACGGGAAGATGATGGAGATGATGCTGCTCGGCCTGGTGGCGTACCGTGCCGGCAAGAAGGTCACCTACGACCCCGCTGCCGGCCGCATCACCAACGACGAGAAAGCCAACGAGCTGCTCCGCCGGGATTACCGCGAAGGCTGGGTGCTCAACGGGTAGATCACGGTGTTCAACACTTCCACGTTTCCTGCCGCCCTCCTCGCCCTCGCCCTCGCCCTGGCGGGCAACGCGCGCGCCGAGTGGCAGGTGTGGACGCTGACGGAAACGCGGCACGTTCTGCGCAGCGAGCCCGCTGCCGAGAGCGCCACGGTTCGCGTCGCCGCGGCCTGCAACGAATGGGTCGGTTTCCAGATCCTCCTCCGCTCCGACACGCCGGTGACGGGAGTCCGGCTGTACGCGGGTGATCTCACGGGCCCTGGCGGGGCTGTGCTGCGGGGCTCGGACGCGCGGCTCTACCGACAGCACCAGCTTCGCCTCGAAACCGGCACCTTCCGAAACGACGCGTTCCGGCCGGACTGGTATCCCGATCCGCTCATCCCGTTCCAACACCCCGTGCCCGGGAAAGCCCTGGAACGGGCCCGGCTCACTGCGGTTCCCATGGATTTGCCCGCCGGGGAAACGCTCGGCTTCTGGGTCGACCTTTACGTTCCGGCTGACGCCGTCCCGGGCGATTATCACGGCACCTATCGCGTCACCGCCAGCGGCGGGCGTGTCCGCGAAATTCCCGTGACGCTGACGGCGTGGGGCTTTGTCCTGCCGCAAACACCCACCCTGGTCACCGAGTTTGGCGCACCCCGCTTGCGCGACTATTATCGGCAGCGCGCCAAGACCGCCCATGAGCCGGAGCCGGCCGATTGGGCTGCGGTCGAGTCCCAGTGCGCCCGCCTGCTGAGCGAGCACCGGTTTAATGCGACGCCGCCGCGCGCGACGCTGACGCCGGAGCGGCGGCCGGACGGTTCGTTTGAGATCCCAAGGGCTCAGGTGGGAGCGCTGCGGGAATTTGTGGACCGTTACCATGTGAACGCGCTGCTGACGCCGCATCCGTCGGGCGTCGTGAAGAATCCTGTGGCTCAGCGCGACACGTTGCGCGCGTGGCTGGCGGCGTTTGACCGCGCGGCCAAGGCGCTCGACCGGCCCGGCGTCTTGTTTTACACCTACCTGAAAGACGAGCCGAACACGCTGGAGGACTATCGCTACGTGCAAACGTGGGGCCGGGCTGTTCGCGAGGCGAAGTCGGTTGTGAAGGTGCTTGTGGTTGAGCAGCCCTGGACGGAGCCGGGCCGGGGGGGGGCCGACAGCGCCTGGGGGGATTTGTATGGGGCGGTGGACATCTGGTGTCCGCTCTTCTCGTTGCACCGTCCGGAGAGCGCCGCCCGGCGGCAGGCGCTGGGCGAGACGGTCTGGACTTACACGGCGCTTTGCCAGGGGCAGCCCACGCCGTGGTGGCACATCGATGTCCCGCTGTTGAACTATCGCGTGCCGGCATGGATGGCGTGGTGCGACGGGATGAAAGGTCTGCTTTATTGGGGGGGCATGTCCTACTGGCGCCAGAGCGAGGATCCCTGGACGCAAGCCCCCTATTACACGGGCAGCGGCCGTCCCCAGCAAGGCCGGAAAGGCATCCTGTATCACGGCGAAGGCTCGCTTGTCTATCCCGCGCGCGCCGTGGGCTACGATGGCATCGTGCCGACCCTCCGGCTTAAAACCCTGCGCGACGCCATCGAGGACTACGAGTATCTGGCCATCCTCGAAAAACACGGCAAAGCCGCCGAAGCGCGGACGATCGTCCGTTCGCTGACCCGGTCGTTTTTCGAGTGGGAGAAGGATGCCGCAGCCTACGAAAAGGCGCGGGCCAGACTGGCGGCCCTGATGCCTTCGGCGGCCTCTGAACCCCGGTCTTCTCCAGCCGCGGGGGCCGCCGCCACGCCGCCTGCATCGGACCTGCGCCTGCCCGACCCCCTCCTCACGAGCCGCGGCACTCCCGTCACCTCCGTCGAGATGTGGCGGCAAACGCGCCGGCCGGAAATCCTCGAATTGTTCCGCACCCATGTTTATGGGCGGGCTCCGGTGGGCCGCCCGGAGCATCTGAAGTTCGAGACGACGGAGACGGCCCAAGGCGTGATGGGCGGTGCCGCGACTCGCAAGCAGGTCCGAATCGCCTATCGCGGCCCGGGGGGCGAAGGCGCCATCGGGCTTGTGGTCTTTGTCCCCGCACAACCCAGGCCCGCTCCTTGTTTCCTTCTCATCTGCAACCGCGACGCGACCAATATTGATCCGACACGCGCCGTCAAGTCCCCGTTTTGGCCGGCCGAACAGATCGTCGCGCGCGGTTACGCAGCGGCTGCGTTTCTGAATGCGGACGTGGACCCCGACCGTCACGACGGATTCACCAACGGGGTGCATGGCATTTTCGACCCGCCTGGCAGGACGCGGCCGCCGGACGCGTGGGGGACGATCGCCGCCTGGGCCTGGGGCGCCAGCCGCGTCATGGATTACCTCGAGACGGACCCGGACATCGACGCCCGGCGCGTGGCGGTGATCGGCCACTCCCGGGGCGGCAAGACGGCGTTGTGGGCCGGTGCGGAAGACGAACGGTTTGCCCTGGTCATCAGCAACGACTCGGGCTGCGGCGGGGCGGCCCTCGCCAGGCGGCGGCAGCCCAAGGCCGAGACGATTGCGGCGATCAACCGGAGTTTTCCCCACTGGTTTTGCGAGAACTATCGGCGCTACAACCACCGCGAAGACGACTTGCCTGTGGACCAGCACATGCTCGCCGCCCTGATCGCCCCACGCCTGCTCTGCATCGCCAGCGCCACCCAAGACCTCTGGGCCGACCCCGAAGGCGAATTCCTCTGCGGCCTCAACGCCAGCCCTGTCTACCGGCTCCTGGGCAGGGAGGGACTCAAGGCCGACCGCTGGCCCCCGCCGGACTCCCCGCGCCATGACGGCTCCATCGGCTATCACCTCCGCACGGGCAAACACGGCCTGACGGAATACGACTGGACGTGTTACCTGGATTTCGCGGACCGTCATTTGCGGCCCCCGCCCGCCGGCAAACCATGAAGTGCGAATCCACCCGGCTGAAGAGGCCATTCATCCAAAGCCGCCGGCGCGTTGTTGCTGTCCCCGGCAAAAGGCGCCAGCCTGGCCTGCGGGGTGGCGTCGCCTCTGCCAGGCCGCGGCACAATCCAATACCCGTCATGACCCGACCCATTCAATCCGCCTCTTATTCCGCCCTCGGCACCCGGGTCCACGCCGGGCAACGCTGCGCAGGGTGCCGGCTTGTCGGGGCCTTGTTCGCTGGGCTGGCTGCGCTCACCGTCCAAGGCGCCGTGGTTACCCGGCCGGCGCCGCCCGGCGAGCCGCCGTTTGAGGATTACACGGTGGTGGCCGATGGGCAGCCGGTGGCGGTGTATGGCGCCCGCACGCTCGATGCGCCGTTTGCGGGCAAACGATGGGACTTTGGCGGGCCTTATGGATTCGCGAACTTCGACACCGACGGTCCTGTGGAAGTGCGCGTCACGTCGAAGCGCACGTTGCGGCACGCGGTGGTGCGCCCGGCAAGCGCCGGCGTCCGCCAGCGTTGCGAAGCGGACGGCACCCTGGTCCTGTCGTTTCCGGGGCCGCGCAAGGTGAGTGTCGAGCCGGACGGCCGCAAGGGGCCGTTGCTGCTTTTTGCCAATCCGCCGGAGGATGACCCGCCGCGGCGGGGGGCCGCGGGCGTGGTGTATTACGGGCCGGGGATCCATGCCGTCGGGCGGATTGTGGTGACGAACCGCCAGACGCTGTATCTGGCCGGGGGCGCCGTGGTGAAAGGGGGCGTGCTGGCCCAGGGCGACCACATCCGGATCGCCGGCCGGGGCATCCTCGACAGCTCGGATTACGAATGGCGGCGCGGGCCCACTCCCCATGTGATCTCGATCCGCGGCGCCCATGTCGACGTCAGCGGCATCACCATTCGCGGCGCCTCCCACTGGACGGTGGTGCCGCGCGACAGCCGCCACGTCACCCTCCGCGGCATCAAGCTGTGCGGGTCGCGTGTGCAGAACGACGACGGCATCAACCCCTGCAACTCGCAGGACGTCCGCATCACGGATTGTTTCATCCGCAGCGACGACGACTGCGTGGCCCTGAAGGGCCTCGAACAGACCGGCCCCAACCCCAACGTCGAACGCGTCACCGTCGAACACTGCACGCTCTGGTGCGACCGCGCGCGCATCTTCCTGCTGGGCCACGAAAGCCGCGCGCCTTTCATGCGGCAGATCACCCTGCGCGACCTCGATATCATTCACTTCACCATGACGCCGTTCCTTTTCGAGCCGGGCGAGGAAATGCGGCTCGAGGAAGTGACGGTCGACAACGTGCGGCTCCACGGCGAAGGCCAGGCGGAACTCATCCGCCTCCGGCCCGTGGTCAACCAATATATGCGCACCCGTGTGCCCGGCCACATCCGCCACGTGCAGTTCCGCAACCTGACCCTGACCGGCTCGCCCGGCCCCTACCAGATCCAGCTCCAAGACGCCGACGCGAACCACGCGGTGCGCGAGGTGCGTTTCGAGAACGTGGTGATTGCGGGTGAGAAACTGGCTCCCGGCTCGCAACGCCTCAAGGTGTCCGCCGCAGCCTCACCGGTGGTCCAGTGACGACCCCGGCAGGAACACGCCATGCAGGCGGCCCCAAGGCTCCTGACCCGGGCTTACGGACCTCCCGACACGCCGCGCTTCCAGCCGGCGCGATGACCCTGGCGCTGGCCGTGTGCCTTGCCGCGGCCATGCATGCCTTGGCAACTCCCAAGACTTCGGGAACCCAGCCCGCAGGCCGACCCCCGGCCTGCAATGCCTTTTTCGCGCCCCCGGCGCACGCCTGTGCGCTCGATGCCGCGTGCGCACGCATCCCGGCCGACGCGCGGGCACTGATCATCCTGGACGCCCGGCTCCACGGGCTGATCGCTTCCGGGCTGCACGACTATGCCGCGGCGGCGGCACAACGACGGCGTTTCACGATTGCCGTCCTGCCGATCGCGGCCTTGGACGACCAACGCCCGGAGACGCTGCGCGCCGCGCTCCAACGCTGGCACGCCGCACGACCGCGCCTTGAGGGCGTTGTGTTCGCCGGCAATGTCAAGCTGCCTTCGTTCTTCCTGCCCCGCGCCGACATCCATTCCGTGCGTCTCTGGCCCCGCTATTTCGAGGACCTGGACATGGTGGCGACGCGGCGCGTGGCGGCGGGAACGGTCCTCCGGGGGGAGGGCGCCCCCGCCGGAAGCTGGCCGCGCGTCGTCGGTGTGAAGGAACTGACCGTGCCTGCCCACGACTTTGATGACTTGGCTGAAGGGCCGAATCCGGGGCCGGAGCTGTGGGGGGCGTTTTTGCCTGTTGGCTTTGTGGAGGCCGAGCGCAATGACTACCGCGGGTGGGCGGCGCAGCTCGGTCCTTTCCTGAAGAAGGCGACGGCGTTTCACCAGGGCGCCGTGAAATACGACCGCGGGTTCTACCTTGTCTCGAACGATCTCGGGCTGCTGGCGCGAAGCAGGCCCGTCTGGAACGCAGTCGGACCCGGGCAGATCGAGTTCTTTGCGGTGAACGACAAGGGACCGGGCGCCTTCAAAAACAACCCCGCCGGCTACCAGCGGGCGCCGCTGGAACGGTTTGAATCCCTGGACGCGTTTCTGGCCTACGCGAAAGACCTTCCCTGGATGGATGAGGGCTGGCAAGCCGCCGATCTTTTCCTGCGCGACATGGCACGGTCCCGCCGGCGCGTGGTGTGGTGGAACGTGCATTCGGATCCCGGCTGCTCGCTGATCTCGTGGGAGCAGGCGCGCACCATGCGCGGCGGCGGATTGATCGCGCTG
Organism: Verrucomicrobiota bacterium; assembly: GCA_016935555.1. Classification (GTDB taxonomy): domain Bacteria; phylum Verrucomicrobiota; class Verrucomicrobiia; order Limisphaerales; family JAFGQR01; genus JAFGQR01. The sequence goes on along the minus strand of JAFGQR010000092.1, from coordinate 36,766 downwards.
TTGAACGGCTGTTCGGTGGGCGGCTTCTGTCAGCCCGGATCCGGCGCGCGCGTCGACACCAGGACCGTGCCGGACCGGAACGTCCTGGTGAACCTGGTCTATGGGGCGTCGGCGTTTGTGGCTGCCCTGGGCTCGACGCATGATCGCGTCACGGACGAGCGGGCGACGCCGCTGCTGGGTGAACTCTACTCGGGCGGCTACCTGGGCCGGGCGCATTTCCTGCGCCTGGAACAGCAGCACCGCGACGCGCGGGGAAATCCCGCCCAACTGCGCGAGTTCCAGGAACTGCTCGTGGGCGATCCCTTTGCCGACGCCCAATGACGCCGCCGCCCGGGCCGCGCGTTTGTTCTGGCGCGTGTTCGCGAGGGAGGGCAACCTTGGCACGCAACCATCGCCGGTCATGCGCACTCCATTGTGTAATCGTATGAACCACATCCTGCATCCCATGCCGTGGCTGGCCGCGGCCATGCTCGCGGCCCCCGCCGCCGCGGCGACTCAGACGCCCAAACCCATCCGGCTCGACCCGGCTTCAGGCGGCCGCGTGTTCGAGGGCATCGGCGCCGTCAGCGCCGGCGCGTCGACGCGGCTTCTTCCGGACTATCCCGAGCCCCAGCGCAGCCAAATCCTCGACTTCCTGTTCCAACCCGGGTTCGGCGCCGGGTTCCAGCATCTCAAGGTGGAGATCGGCAGCGGAGAGAATTCCACCTGCGGGAGCGAACCCTCGCATGAGGTCACCCGCGACGAACTGGCGGACCCGAAGCCGCGCGGCTACGAGTTCTGGCTCATGGCGGAGGCGCGCAAGCGCAATCCCCGAATCCTGCTTGATTGCCTGCCGTGGGCTTACCCGCACTGGGTCGGGCACCGCTTTTCACGGGACTCGGCCGAGTGGGTTGCGGCGTTTTTGGACGTGGCGCGCACCCATTATGGGCTGAAGCTGGACTGGGTGTCTGCCGCCCAGAACGAGATGGGCACGGATCCGGATTGGATTCGGAAGGAGCTGCGCCCCACCCTCGACGCGCACGGGTTCGGCCCGGTCAGACTCCAGGCGCCCGACGATGACAGCGAGTATTGGCGCATGTTCGACGTCCTTGAAAAGGACCCCGAGCTGGATCGCCTCATCGGGGCCGTCGGGTACCATTACGTCGACGGCCGCGAACCGTGGGAGATCGACCAGAAGGCGCGCCGGGATGCCACCGACAAGGCGAAGCGCTCCGGCAAACCGCTCTGGGCAAGCGAGGAATGGAGCCAGTCCGGCGGGCGATGGGACGGCCGGGGCGCGCTCTACCTGGCCCGGCTGATGAACAAGCTCTACACCCGGGACCGGATCACGAAGTTCCAGATCTGGTGTCCCATCGATTCCATCTACGACCAGATCATCTGGGCGGACACGGGCGCGATGCAGGCGGACACGCCCTGGTGCGGGCATTACACGGTCTGGCCGGCGGTCTGGGTATTGGCCCACACAACCCAGTTCGCCGAGCCCGGCTGGGTTTACATGGATGGCGCGTGCGGCCAGATGGATGAGGACACCTGGCGCGGCAGCCACGTCGCGCTGCGCGATCCGGACACGGGGGACTGGTCGGTCATCCTCGTCACCGGCGGAAAGCGGCGCATCCGGCTCGACGTGGCGCCGTCCTTGCGCGCCTGCCCGGTTCATGTTTGGAAATCCACGGCAGCCGCCCAGTTCATCGAACAGCCGACGCTCCCGTTGCGCGACAGACGCGTCGAGCTCGACCTCGAGCCCGACGCCGTCTACACCCTGAGCACCACGACCGGACAGCACAAGGGCTCGCACGGCCCCGTGCCGGAACGGAAGCCGTTCCCGTTTCCCTACGCGGAGGATTTCGAGAGCTGCCGCCCCGGCGACACCCCCCGTTATTTTGCCGACCAGAAAGGGACCTTCGAGGTGTCTCGGAGGCCGAAGGGCGGGCTGTGCCTGGCACAGATCGTGCCCGAGCAGGGCATCCTCTGGTACGACAACTGGCTCTTGAAACCCCACACCCTGTTCGGCGACACCCATTGGCACGACGCTGCGATCGAGGCCGATGTCCTCCTGGCCGGCGGCGACGTCGAGATCGGCGGACGCTACGCCGACCGCGACAAGCTGGGTTACCGCTGGATTCTCAGCCGGGACGGCCGCTGGCAACTCAACTGGCAATACGCCGCGCTCGCCGCCGGACAGGTGGTGAAGTTCAACCCCTCGGCCTGGCACCGGCTGCGCCTGGAGCTGAAGGGCGACCAGATCGTCGGGCTTGTCGACGGCAAGCCGCTGGCTGCCGTGACCGACCGCTCGCGGAACGCTGGCATGGCGTTCCTGGCCAGCACCTACGACCGGAACCTGTTCGACAACGTGCGCGTGGAGCCGCTGCCGGCCGCGCGTGCCGCCCGGCGTTAGCCTGCATTTCTCACCAGGAACCTGGTGAGAAATGCAGGCTGGGATGGCATGCGCATCGTCGCGCTCGCCCCGACGCTGTGTGGCGCAGAACGCCGGCTTTGCGATTTTGCTGCGGACCCGGAATTGTCACGCGGCAGGCACCGCGCCGGCAGGGGCCGTCCTCACTTGCGGACCGTGTAAACGCGCACGTAATCCACCTCGAAATAGTCCGGCAACGCCGCCTTGGTAATGGCGCCGCCCCATTTCCCGATCTCCTCGGTGAGCTTGAGGAACTCCGGCACCTGCGACACCCCGCCGGCCCGGGTGCGCCAGACCGGCTTGCCGTCGACGGAGAACACGTATTCGTCCGGCGTCCACAAGAGTGCGTAGTCGTGGAATCCTTCCGTGAGCGTCTTGAAGGTGGTGTTGGTGCCTGCCGACTTGTGGTCCTTGCCGTAGCCATCCCAGTGCAGGTTCATGGTGATGCGGCCGTCGCGCCACGGCACTTCGACGATGTCAATCTCAGTCCCGTCGCGACCCTCATTGCCGACCTTGCCGACCCCGTCACACATCATCCAGAAGGCGGGCCAGTGTCCCGGCTGCCGGGGCATCTTGCACCGCGCCACGTAATAGCCGAAGGCGCGCTCGAATTTTCCCCGCGTATTGACGGCGCCGCAGGTGTAACGGTCGCCATCCTTCCGGGTGCGCAACACCAGCGTGCCATGGCCGCTCAGGTACGCGTCCTCCCTGGCCCAGAACCCGTCCCGCCGCTTCCCGCTGAGCCGGTTCCACTTGGTTTCGTCGAGCGTCGCCCCGTTGAACTCGTCGCTCCACACCAGCGACCACGCCTGGCCGGCCGGCAGGGACGGCAGGGTTTCCCGGGCGGATGTCGGCTGGGCGAGCAGGGGTGACGAGAACATCATCGATGGCACGATGGCGGAGAGGGCGATCCATGTTTTCATGGGCGCAGCCTAACCGGCATCGCCCGCCGGATGCAATCTTTTGAAATCAGGGCTGGATGCCTTCCTCGACGGTGAGATTGCGGAAGGCAATCTCCGATTTGCCGTTGCCGTGGATCTGCAGTGCGATCAGGCCGAAGGCCGGGATCGCCGCGTCCGGCTCGGTGTAGTCGACCGTCGTCTCGCCGTTGAGCGCGATGCGGATGCGCGGCCCGTGGCAATGCACTTCGTAGCGGTTCCAGTCGCCCGGCTTCTCGAGCCGCTGGGCCTGGTCCTTGGCAGCCTGCATGAGAACCTTGTTCCGGCGGGATTCGTCATAGAGACTGCCGGAGTAACCCGCTCCAATGTCCGCCTGGTAGCCGCGCATTTCGTTCGGGGGCTGCTGCACGCGCACGCTGTGGAACTGGACGCCGCCGTTCACAAAACCCCCGGTGCCGACCAGTTTGTATTCGAGCCTCAGGACGAAGTTGGTGTAGCTCCTCAAGGTCGCAAGAAACTCGTTGCGCGGATTGCCCTCCAGCGAGCCTCCCACGATGGCCCCGTCCCGCACCCGCCACACATTCGTGTTCCCCTCCCACCCGGCCAGGGACCGGCCGTCGAAGAGCGGACGCGGCGCGTGTTGGGCGGGGAGTGTGCCGGCCAGCTTGGCGGCCTGCCGGCGAAAATCCGGGTTGGGGGCGGTTGCGGCGATGTTCTCGAGCGTTTGTCTGAGGAGGGGGGGGTTGGCTTGGCACAGTGCGGGAGCGATCTGGAGCACGGCGCCTGCCGCCTCGTTCCGCACGCCCGGATCGTTGAGATACGCCGCCAGCACGCGGAGGCTCTCGACGCGTTTCAACCGGCCCAGGCCGGAAATGACCAGGCGCCGCTCCCCGGTTGTCTGGGCCGCCCGGCTGGCGCGTTCCAACCACCGGACGAGGGTGTCCTCGGGGCGCTGGCGTTCGTCCGCCGCCGTCGTGGCCAGCCGAATCGCCGAAGCCAGCGCGCGGTTCCGGCGGGCCGCGTTGGCGCCGGTCTCGGCCACCGCGAGGAGATGCTCGACGGGCGCCGGGTCCGGCCAGCGGGCCAGTTGATCGAGCGTCTGCAGCGCCACGGGGTCCCGAGAGTCGTTCATCGTCGCCAGAAGGGTGGGCAGGGCGGGCGCGCTGCCCAGCGACACCAGGACCCGGATCCAGGAATTCTTCGCGGCGGGATCGGCGGCTCGTTTGAATTCGGTGAGCACGGCCTCGCTGCCCGGGCCCGTGTTGCCCGTCCGGGTGCAGACGCCGGCCACGGCGTTTTCCGCCGCCTCCCGGGCGGCGTCGTTTTGGCGGGAGGTGGTGAGGGCGATCAACGCCGGCAGGTCCGTGAAGTCCGCGAGGGATTTCAGAGCGCGAAACGCGGCCACGCTGACCTGCACGTCGGCATCTGCGGCTTGTTCGAGCAGCACGGGGATGGCGCCGCGGGCGGCGCGTTGCTCGAGCAAACGGATCAGGTGGGCCCGTGTGGCGGCGGCGGGGGCCCGGGCCAGGGCGTGGAGGATTTGGGCGTCCACGGCCGTTCCTTGGAGGCGTCGCAGGCTGTTGAGGGCGACGGTGGATTCGACGGGACTGCGGTTGGCGGCCACGGCATCGAGGAGCACCTTGGCTTGGGTGGCGCTGCCGATCCGGCCCAGGACCGCCAGGGCGGTCTGGCGGACCTCGGCATGTTCGCTGGCGGCCTTGCCCTCGAGTGCCGCAAGCGACTGCGCGTTGTGACAATCCGCCAGCGCGGTGAGCAGCTGGAGTTGCATCTCGACCGGCGCCTGGCCAAGGGCGGCGTTCAAGGCGTCGGCCAGCGCCTCGCAGCAGGGCATCTCGCGGATTGCAAACAACGCGGCGTGCCGGACGACGCGGTCTTCGGAGCGCAGCAGCCCGGCAAGCAGCGGGAGGCCGTCCGCGTTCCGGGCGACGATCGCGCCGCGTGTGGCGGCTGCCCGGCAGGGGGGAGGCACGTGCGCTCGGCGCACATCGTCGTAGAGCGCCACCGCGGTGGCGGCGTCGCCGTCGGCCAGCCGTGTCTCGGCCGCGAGCAGGCAGGCCGCAGCGGCGTCTGCGCGGCGCTTTTCGGCGTGGCTGGCCAGGGCATTCCGGGCACTCGCGAGGGCTTCGTCGGTGGCAATGCGCCCGAGGGCCAGCAGCGCTTCCTTGGCCACGCCGGAAGCGGCATCGTCCGCGAGGGTTTTCATCAGCCCGGCGGCCTGCGCGTCGCGCAGCACGCCGAGGGAGTTGACCACGCCCGCGAGGAGGCGGCCGTGGAGGGTTCGGGCGGCGCGGCGCAGGGCCTCGGCGGCGCTTGGATCCGGGATGTTTTCCAGGCCGCTGCGCGCGTAGGCGCTGAGGTGGTCATCGCCAAGCAGCGCGGCCAGCGCCGGCACGGCCTGCCGGTCGCCCACCTCGCCAAGTTGCTGGCAGGCCCGGGCCTTGTCGTAAAAGGAGGCGCCGGATTCGAGCACCGCCGTCAGCCGCCGGGACTTGTCCGCCGGAGTTTCGGCGACGGCGCCGGCGGCGGGGGCCGACGGCAGGCAGGCGATCGTCAGGATCAGAAACGCAACGCGGGCGCACATAACATTAGCCGGAGGAATTTGAAATTCTCAATTTTCAAGTTTCAATTTGAACTTTCTGAGAGACCGATTGCCGAGATGTTCGCAAGCAGAACCCAAGGCAGCTTGGGGGAACGGCTGGCGCGCATGTTCACAGGGCAAAGCTCCAGGGCTCCCGAGCCGCACGCCGCCGCATGCGGTTGGCTTCCTCGTCCCCCACGAACTCCTCTTTCACGGGGTCCAGGGTGAGCTTCCGGCCCAGCTGCCACGAGAGCTGCGCCGCGAAACAGGCAAGATGCGAATGGCGCATGATGTCCGGGTGGCATGCCGGCCTCGCGCGGGACCGGACGCAATCGAAAAAGTTCCGCCCGTGTCCCGCCGCACTGAGCCCGGTCCCGCTGTATTGCCGGCCGAGGGTTTTCGCGAGGTTGTCCGAGAAGATGAGTTGCGAGTTGTCTCCGGTTTCCACCCAGCCCTCGTCGCCTTCGAAGCGCACCGGGCAGGTGCCGGTGGACGTGTGGTATTGGGGATCGCGGTTTCCGAACGCGGTGGGCAGGAAATCGCAGACCAGGGTGACTCCGTTGGCGTAGCGGGCGAGGACGGAGGTGGGCGTTGCCTCGTATTCGACAGGGGCAGTATGGTCGGCCTGGTTGGCCCACTGGCAGAGATCGACCGTGTGGGCGCCCCAATCGAGAAAATTGCCGCCGGCTTCGAAGTCATGATGGCCGCGCCAGCCGCCGCTGACGTAGCGGCTGTTGTAGGGCCGCCAAGGCGCCGGCCCCAGCCACAGGTCCCAGTCGCACTGGTCTTTCGGCGGTTCGGGCTCGGCAGGCAGCCAGGCGTAGTTCTTGGAAGGCACGTAGACCGACGCGTGGAGCGTATGGAGCCGCCCCAACTTGCCTGTCTGCGCCAGGTGAACGGCGTATTGGAAGTTGGCGATACTGCGCCGCTGGGTGCCAGCCTGGAAAACCCGGGCGTAGCGGTGGATGCCATCCGCCAGGGACTGAATCTCCGCGATGGTCATCCCGCACGGTTTCTCGCTGTAAACGTCTTTGCCCGCCTTCGCGGCGAGCAGCGACGCCAGCGCGTGCCAGCGGTCGCCGGTGGCGATCAGCACCGCGTCGATATCCGGCCGGTCCAGCAACTCGGCCATGTCCGCATACATCCGGCAATCCCGGTTGCCGTAATGCGCGTGGGCCATGCGCTTGACCTGTTCGCGCCGCTGCCGCACCGCATCGCAGATGGCCACGAACTGCACGTCCTTCTCCGGAAGCATCGTGCCCAGATCATACTGTCCCCGCGGACCAAGACCAATGCCGCCCAGCACAATCTTCTCGCTCGGCGCCACCGCGCCGTCCCGGCCCAGCGCCCGGGCCGGCACCAGCCACGGCCACGCCACCGCGCCGCCCGCAGCAAGGGTTCTTCCAAGAAACTGCCGCCGGTTCATGGACAGTCGGCGGCCGACAGGCGCGGCGTCATCGCTGATCGTCATGCGCCCAATCTAGCATCGCGGACGATCCAAGGGAAGCATGGGTTCGGATCCTTCAATAAGTCTCGCATTCGGCGGGGTGTCGCGGGTAAGCTCGGTGCCATGCCGACCAACACCCATCGCCCTCCCGCGCCGGCGCTGACCCGCCGCAGCCTTGTTCCCTCCATGGATCGCCGGCAGTTCCTGCGCGCCGCCGCGGGCGGGTCGCTGGCGGTGATGGCCCTGCCCGGGCTGACCGGGGCGGCCTTGAACGCCGCCGCACGCCCATGGCCCATGCGTTTGGCACTGTCGTCCGTCATGTTCGAAGAGGCGCCTTTCGAGGAGGTGTGCGCACGCGCCGCGAAGCTGGGTTTCGAGGCCGTCGATATTTGGGGCCCGTTCGGCAAATGCAGGCACCTGGACGACGTCGTCCAGCGCCTCGGCCCCGACGGGTTGCGCAACCTGCTGGCCGGGCACCGGCTCCGCCTTTGCAGCTTCTCGGTCTATGGCGCCGGCTTCGCCAAATACGCCCGGTTCATCGGCAGGTTCGGCGGGGGCGTGGCGGTTCGCGAGTCGGCTTACGGAACGTTTCCGGCAGACCAACTCACCTCGCAGATGAAGGCCTTCTTCGAGAAGCTCAAGCCGGTCATTGACCTGGCCGCGCAAGCGAAGGCGCGCCTGGCGATCGAGAACCACGGCAACGCGATTTTAAACACGCTGGATTCGATCAAGGCGTTCGTCGACCTCAATCCCGCACCCCAACACGTCGGCATCGCGCTCGCCCCGTATCATCTGCAGGCCATCCGGGCGCCCGTCGAGCAGGCCATCGCCGCGTGCGGCACCCAACTGCTGTTCTTCTATGCGTGGCAGCACGAGCCGGGCACCAACCAGCTTCCCGGCCACGGCGCCACCGACTTCACCCCCTGGCTCGCCGCGTTGGCGAAGATCAACTTTGCCGGTCATGTGAATCCTTTCATGCACGGCCACGCGGCGCCCGACGACATGTCCGCCGCCCTGAAAAAAGCCAGCGCCTACCTCAAGGCCTGCCACGCGAAAGCCGTCCGCTGATCCTGCCGGACGAATCGGGGAGCGCACAGCCTCGGCGCGAGCAGGCACGGTCCGCGGCTTGCCGCCACCCAGTCGCGCAAGGGCTTCCTCGACACGGGCGATTGGGCAGCGGAAGGCGCCGGGGGGGGGCGTGTGGCGCCGGCTTGCGGCCGGCATGAACGCACGGCGCGAAAGGGGGACTCTTCAGGTCGGGAACCGCGAATGGATGCAAATCGAATCCCGCCGGACTGCGGAGCGTCCATAAAGTGGAAATGACCATCGACCTGTCCATGAAACTCAACTCTCCCATGAATCCTTCCCTGTGTCCGGCGGGCATCCCGCGCCTTCACCCCATCGTTCTCGTCCTGTGCCTTGTGGCCGGCCTTTCGGCTCCTGCAGCCGAGGTCTTGCCACGCGTGGCCGCGCCGCCGGAGCCAAGCGGCATGGTGTCGCTGTTCACGGGCAAGGATCTGACCGGCTGGGACGGCGATCCCCGCCTGTGGTCGGTCAAGGGGGGCGCCATTCGAGGCGAGACGACGGCGGAGAACCCCGCCAAAGGCAATACCTTTCTCATCCTTAAAGACCGCCGCTTTGGCAACTTTGATCTCCGCCTGTCGTTCCGCTGCAACGCCAGCAACAACTCCGGCATCCAATACCGCTCCAAACACATCACCGAGGGCAGAGTCGCCAACTCGTGGGTGGTGCGCGGCTACCAGCACGAAATCCGCAACGAACACAAGCTCCCCAGCGTCACCGGGTTCATTTACGATGAGGGCGGCCGCCGCGGCCGCATGTGCCTGGTCGGCGAAAAGGCCGCCTGGGAGAACGGCAGAAAACATGTGCTCGGCACCTTTCTCAACGACGAGGATTACCGACAGCTGTTCAAGCTGGATGACTGGAACGATGTCGTCATCATCGCCGAGGGCAATCATATCCGGCATTTTCTCAACGGGACGCTTGTGGTCGACTTCACCGACAACGATCCCAACCTGGCGCTCAAGGAAGGCATCATCGCCCTGCAGCTTCATGCCGGCAGGCCCATGTGGGCCGAATACAGGAACCTGCGCATCAAGGACCTCGCCCCGTAACCGCCGGTGTCAGCACAGACATCCCACGCCGGCAGCGCAGGGTTGGCGCAAGCGCCATCCCTGAAAACGGCGGCATGGCCGGCGGGATCAACGCGTCTGAACAGGACGCCCGGCCCGGGAGCTGCCGGGGCGTCGATGCTGGCGCATGTAGACGAAGAGGTATTGCTGGGCGTAGCCGGCTTGGGGCCCGAAATGCGTGGCGATGAACCGGGCCAGCCGCGCGCGCGCCGGGAGGCGGCCGCGGAAATAAAGCCGCGCCAGTGCCCGCCGCACCCAGACGTCCACCGGAAAGGCCCCGGCAAAACCGCAGGCGAACAGCAGCACGCAGTCGGCAATCTTGTCGCCCACGCCCGGCAGGCGCAGCAGGCGGGCGCGGGCTTCGGCAAGGGGCAGCGCGGGCAGCGCCGCCAAGTCGAGGGCGCCGTTGTCGACGGTTCGGGCGGCGGCGAGCAAGTACGGGGCGCGGAAGCCCAACTGGCAGCGGCGCAGGTCGGCTTCGGTGGTCTGCGCGAGGCGCTGTGGCGGGGGGAAGGCGAAGGCAGGCTGGTGGCCGGGCGGGGTGGGGATGGGGGCGCCGTAGCGGGCGCAAAGCGAGGCGACGATCTGCCGGATTTGGACGATTTGCTTGGTGGAGGAGGCGATGAAGGAGGCGAGGCATTCCCACGGGTCCTGGCGCAATAGGCGCAGGCCGCGGCAGGCGGCTACGCTGGCCCGCATGGGCGCGTCGCGGGGAAAGCTGCGCAGGATCGCGCCGTAGGGGGCATCTGTTTGGAGGTAATGGGTGAGCCACCGCCAGTCGGTCACGGGCACCGCCGTGCGCGCCCGGATCCGGCCGGGTTCCTGGCGGAGCCAAACCCAGCGAGGGCCGACGACGCCTTCCCAGGCGTCATCGCAGGGCGTCCAGCGAAAGGCCTGGCCCGAACCCAGGGTGGCGGCCAGGGCGTAGTTCCTCGCCGGGATGCAGATCTCATTGCAGGTGGCGGCATTCATAGAGGCGCACGCGCCGGAGAATGCTGCCGCGCCAGGGCACCTCGTGGACGCCGAGGTCGCGAACCGAGGCGAACTCGCCGGCGACGAGCGCCGAAATGCCCGGGACGGCCCGTTGTCGGGCGGCGCGTGCGATGGGCAACCCCTGGAGCCATGACCGGATCCAGCCGGGCTCGAGCGCGTCGGGGCTGAGTTCGGCGACATAAACGGCATTTTGGCCGGTGCGCCGTCCGCGATAGCCGGGCCAGAAATGGAATTGGTTTTCGGGGTGTAAGGCGCTTCGGGCATAGACCAGGGGCTCGGTATTCAAGGCGGCCTTGGCGGCGGGCAGATACAGCGTCAGCAGCGCGGTCATGCCATAGTGGTCGGCAATGACAAACGCGGGCTTGCCGTCCGCTTCGAGCCGGCGACGGGCCGCGTCGACCACGACGGCGGTTTCGCGCCAAGCCCGGACGCGGCGCAAGGGATCCATTTCGGGTGGCAAGTTGCGGCCCACGATGCGGCCGACCAGGCGTGTTTCGTGCATGAGCACCACGGCCAGCAACCCCAACAACAGCCCGGCTGCAAACGCCTCCTTGACCCACCAGGCCCCCTCGCGCCAGCGGCGCTGCCAGTGGGCCACCATCAGGCAGAACATGGGCAGCACGGCGGCGGCAATCCAATTGGGTTGAATGCGCGAGTGCAGCGCATAAAGCGCGTAGCCCGCAAACACCGGTGCGCCCATGCAACACAGGTAGCGTTGCAGCGGATCCGTGCGCCGGCGGGACCAGCAGGCGCCCATCGCCCACAGTGCACCCAGGAAAAACACGGGATTGAGCAGGGCGGTTTCGACGCCGAGGAACTCGCCGAGAAACCGCGGCGTGGCCTTCCAGGGCTTGTGCAGATCCGCATTGGCGGCGAGGTGCTCCACCGTAATCCAGCCGTGCTCGACATTCCAGACCACCACGGGGAGCGCGCAGACCGCAAACACCAGCAAGGCCAGATACGGGCCGCGCCGGCGGAGATGGGCGCGTGCCGGCGGCCACAGGGCAAACAGGAGGATCCAACAAACGAGTTGCAGTGCCGCGGTGTATTTGCTGAGAAAACCAAGCCCCATCGCCAATCCCACCAGGACCCAGTGGCGGGAGGCGGCATCGGGGCGGAGCGCGCGCCACCCGGCGATCATGGCGAGGCTCCAGAAAAGGACGAGCGGCGGATCCACCGTCATCAAGACCGTTCCGAGGGCCATGAGGGGGGTGGTGTTGAGGATGAGCAACAGGGCGAAGGCCGCGGCGGCGTTGACGTGGCGGGTCATGAACCGCAGCAGGGCGATGCCGAGGATGGCTCCGAGGATGGGCGACAGGAAGCGGATGCCGAACGCGTTGTCGCCGGCGAGGGTGGTGCCGAGTCCATGGAGCCAGGCGATCATGGGCGGCTTGCTGTAGTAGGACAGCGCGAGATGTTTGGACCATAGCCACTGGTAGGCCTCGTCCTTGCTGACCTCGATGGTGCCGGAGGCGATGTACGCCAGCCGGGCCAGCAACATCAACCCGATCAACACATAGCCCGCCCGCACCCAGTGCCTCTCGCGGTCCGCCGCGTCCGCCACCAACACGCCGGGCCGAACGCGAGGGTCGAGCAGGGACGGGAACGCGGCCCACCATGCGGGGAACCACCGGGGGCCGGCCCATCGCCAGAGGGCATCGAACAGCCACAATCCCGCGGCAGCCCAGCCCGCGCCAAGCACCGCACCGGCCACGACATCGCCGGGGTAATGCGCGCCGAGGTAGACGCGGGACAGGCCGACCAACGCGGCGAGGGGAAGCATGAACCGCACGCTGCGGGGGTGGAACACTCGCGCCACCAGCGCGGCGGCAAACCACATGGCGGCATGGGACGACGGCATGCTGCCGCCGCCGGCACGGCCGGCCGGCAGCCGGACGTCCGGCAACGCCTGAAACGGCCGGGGCCGCCCGAGGGCGTCTTTGAGGAGCTGGACAATTAACCCGTCGCCCAGCGCGAGAATCAGCACCAGCACGGCCACCAGGACGCGCCCGCGCACCCCGCCTTTCCACAGAACGCCCAAGGCAAGCATGAGAAGCAGGGGGGCGAGACACGGGGGGCTGCTGAACAGGGGCAGCACGCAGTCCAACAGCGGGTGGCTGAGGGTCTGGTTGACGAAGCGAAACAGCGCGACGTCACAGGTTTCCAGCCAGGTCATGGCGGGGAAACTTGGAGGCCGGGGGGCCGGATGCCAAGCAGATTCGGCAGCTTCAGCTGACGGCGATCACGGAGACGCGCTGGCCCTGTGGGTTGTGGGCCACACCCTGGGCATGGGGATCGAGCGTGAGGGCGCCGTCGACAATGAACGCGTAAAGGTGATGCCCGTGATGGAGGAGCACTTCGATGCGCCAGCCGCCGTCGGGCTGGCGCGCCAGGGGATGACTGGAGATGTTCCAGTGGTTGAAGTCGCCGGCGATGCAGACCCGCTCCGCCTCGGGCGCCTGGAGGATGAACTGCACCGGCTTGGTCATCTTCCGCGCCGAATACCGGTCTTTCAGGCCGACTTTATATTGGGTTTCCCACGTCTGCATGTCGTTGACCCAGCGTCTCACATCGCGCCCCCGCGGGCAAGCGGGCAGGCGGGCTCTCGGGTTGCCCGCAACCGGATGCCGCCGCCACGCGCCAGGGGCAACGCGCGATTTCCTGGAATCAGACCGCGGCCCGCACGGGATGTCACGCGGGTCCGCAGGATAGGTCGTCGATGATGGAGCAGGGGGCACAAAGAACGCCGCGGTCAGGAGGTGAACCGCGGCGTTCGGTCGGTCGGGGCGTTCGGGACGCTCAGAAGGTGTAATCCATTCCCGCGACGAGCTTGATGTCGTTGCATTTGCGGTGCGGCGCCGGCTGGCTGACGTAATTGTCCTGGAACACAACCCGCAGGCCGATGGACTCGGTGATCTTCGTGGAGGCGCCCAGCTCGAAGTTGACCAGGTAGTTGTCAAAATCGTCCACCTGCGGGATGTACTCGAGCGTCTGCCACAGGCGAGCCCGGTCGCTGAACTTGTGTTCGAACCTCTCCGCGAACCGCAGGCCCATATAACCCTTGCTGTCCCCGCCCCGCTTCTCGTAGAGGAACGAAGGGCCGACCTCCCCGGCGAGGGTGGTGCGGGGAGCCTTGACGAAGTAATAGCCCAGAATGGGGCTGAGCGTGAAACGGTATTCGATCCCGGCCACGGAATCGTGCAAAGCGTCCAGCCGCAGACCGCCGTAAAGGCGTTCGGTGAACAGGTGGTTCCATTGGCCAAAGCCCATCAGGTAGTCCTGCGTCTTCGTCTTCTCGCCGTCGCTTGGATCCTTGTGCTTGACGATCTTGTTCTCCCCGTAGCCGGCGCCGGCGCCGAGCAGGACTTCGTCCCGCTCCCATTTGCGGGAAGTGTTGATCGTCAGCGTGGCCAGGAAGTTGTCCGAGTTGCCCTTGGTCATCGAGAAACCCGCCGCAGCCGCCGATTCCCAGCCCTTGGGTTTCTCGGGCTCCTTCGCGGCGGCGGGGGCTTGCGCCATGGCCATCTGCGCGCCGAGCCAGAGTGCGCCCGCCGCCATCAAGGTCCCGGGCCCGGGAAGAAAACGTGTCCGTCGATATGCTTGAGTCTTCACCATTTTTAACGTTGGTTGCAGTTGCATTAATGTCCGATTGGGAATGAGCCCCCGACCCGACATCCGTCGGATTGGCTTATCCCGTCCCAGCAGATCCCGCCCCCTGGCTCACCCTCGTGGGCCTTCAAGGATTCTGCGGCGACGCGGCCACGATGCTTCAAAACCCGGCCCGTTGTCAAAGGGAGATCAACGAGCCTGCGCCCGACGGGCGCAGGCCGCCCCGCAGCGCCAGCGCCGTGGTCAACACCGCCATGACGAACACGAGCGCCGCCGGAGCCAACCATCCCCGCGTCGACGTGCCTGCCATGATCCACAGGTTGATCAGAAACCACACGACCAGCGGGTGCCAGTCCGGCGCAGGAACGACAGGCCGTTTCGAAACGAGCCAGGGCAAAGCCAGCACCTGAAACGCCAGCGCCGCCACCATCCAGAGCGCCAGCCCCGGCCAGACAAGGCCGTTCCAGTTCCACGGCGCGGCCTCCCCCTGCCAGCGCCAGTAGAATTTCACCCGCGTCGCCATCAGTTCCAACCCCGCCGCCACACCCACCGCCAACCCCACCGTCACCGCCATCAGCCAGAACCCGTACCGGCCGCGCTCGCGCGCCGGACGCACGATGAGCAGCGCCACGCCGCGCGCCGTCAGCAGGATCACGAGCCAGATCAGCACCAGCACCCACGGCACCCGCCCGGACAAGGCGGGACCGAGCGATTCGCTGTAAACGAGTGGGGCAGCCGGGCCGCCTGCCCAGGCGGCGGTGCCGAAGAGCCCGCCGGCAGCCAGCCCGATCATACCCGCCACGGCGACGATGTTCTGCGCCGGCACCCAGCGCGCCAAAGACAGCACGGCGGAAGCCGCGGCGCACCCGGCCCACAATGCGTCGGGCCACGCGGAAGGCGCGGGCGAGACCGGCGACGGAAACAAGGCGAACACGCTGCCGACCCAGCCGACGACGCAGGCCGCGAGCGCGGCGTCCCGCAGCACGGAGCCGTTACGTTGGTGGCAGGTTGGCATGGCCGGCGGCGCCACCTTAACCATCACGCGCCACCCGGCGCAAGACTGGGCGGGCCGCCCCAGCGCTCTAGGGGCCGACTGGGCTCGCCACAGAGTGCGTTGGCGCTCGGGCGGGGTTAGCCCCGCTCTGCGGCCCTTGCGCGCATTTCTCACAGGGCGGTGAGAAATGCGGCTTAATCCGCTTTACCTCATTTTTCCGGTGTGTCACAACCAAGCCCGACAACTCCATGACGATCCTCAACCCATACCGTTCCACCCGCACCCCGGCTCTCGCCGTCCTGGTGGTCTGCGCCGCCGCCCTGCACGCCCAGTCCCGGCACAATCCCCCTGCCGAGGTGAATGCCCCTCCCGCCCAACACGAACAGGACCCGCCTGCCAAACCCCCAGAGTTCGACGGCCCGCCCCCGTTCGGCCCGGGCGGTTTCGGCCCGGGCGCGCCCGGGCAATCGGAGATCAAGCTTGTGCGGCAATTCGATGAGGACCGCGACAAGCGGCTTAACAACGCGGAACGCAAAGCCGCCCGCGCCCGCCTCGCCCAACTGCGGGGCAACCGCGGCCCCGGCGGCTCCGGCGGAGGGCGCGGCCCCTGGGGCAACCCCGGGGACGCCCAAGCCCGTCCCCTGCCCGGCGTCAAGCTCAGCCCGGCGGATGTGAAATCGTATCCCGGGGTGCCGATGTACGATGCCCAGACCCTGCGCACGTTCTTCCTGGAATATGAGAACCAGCGACTGGGGGGGTATCGCACGTTCAACCTGCTGAACGCCCACGGCGATCCGACCTTCCTGCGCAGCGTCCTCTATTATCACATCGCCCGCAATTACATCCCCGTCCCCAAGGCGAATTTCGTCCGCGTGGTGATCAACGGCGAAAACTGAGGCGTGTACGCCAGCGTCCAGCAGTTCAACAAGGATTTCATCAGGGAGTGGTTCGGCACCACCCGCGGCGCCCGGTGGAAAGTCCCCGGCAGCCCCCACGGACGCGCCGGGCTGAACTACCTCGGCGACAATCCCGCACCCTACAAACGCCTCTACGACATCAAGTCCAAGGACGATCCCGAGGTCTGGGCCGACGTCGTCCAGTTCTGCAAAGTCCTCAACCAAACGCCGTCCAACCACCTCGAAGCGGCCCTGGCACCGTGGCTCGACATCGAGGGCACCCTGAAATTTCTCGCTCTGGAAAACGCGCTGATCAACAACGACGGCTACTGGGTGCGCGCCAGCGCGGAGAAATGGCTCGACTGGAACCGCCTGGGCCCCGTGGTCGCCCAATACCGCGCAGTCATTGCCGAGGACGTCAAGACCGACACCCGCAAACTCTACTCCACCGAGGCGTTCTTTCAGGGCGTCGCCGATGACCCGCCCGCCGCCGGCGCCGCGCGATTCGGCCGCGGACAACCGATGAGCCTGAGGGCGTTCGCCGATCGGCGCCGTGCCTATCTGCTCAGCGGCACCCGCGAGCGGTAACCCGGGGGAGAGGGGGGGGCTGGCTCAGATCTCGACCGCGAGCCGGATCGTTGTGCTTCAGCAAAAATGCTGAACTCTGAGGGCGCGTGTTCTCGCGTTGGCTGAGGTCGATCCGAAGTCGGAAACAAATGCCAACGTGCAACAACCAACAGCCCGCATCCACCGCCAACGTCCACGGCCAACGTCCATTGCCAACATGCACACGTTCATGGGCTGGGCACCTCCCGGCCGCCGGGCGGGTGGGTCGCGTGGACGTAACGTTCCCACAACTCGGCTTCCACATGGAGTTGCAGGTGAGTCGCCTCCCGCAGGCTGAAGAGGCTCACGTAATATCGCGGGGCGCCCGGGCCGACGGGATCGAGGTTGACCGTGTCGCTCACGATCATGACCGGCGCCCGGGGATCGGCCGGGGGCTCGTCCCACCAGCCAACCCGAGTGAAGTTCCGGAGGTACCAGGGCAACGGCAGGTATTCCGGCGAGATCACCTTGATCAACATCCCGCAGCCCTCCGGGTGCACCCGCGCCACCCCGCGGACCGTGTCCACCATCTCCAGGATGTCCGGCAGCGTCTGGGCATACACACACGGGTTGGCGCGGTCCGCCGCCAGCAGCCGGCCCCGGCGGTCCTCGCCGAAGCTGCCGCGCCATGCCTGCCACCCCAAATGGCTTGCGGCGGCAAGCAGAAGCACCGCAGCCATGAGCCGGGCGCGAGGCGCCCGGACACGCCTGAAGATGGCGGCAACGCCCACGCCGGCCAGCAGGATGATTCCGTGCAGGAAGCCCAGGGCGCACCACGGTGTCTTGTAGGGGATGACGGCGTAAATGGCGGCGAGGAACACGGTGTAAAAGCCAAGGAACCGGACCCAGGAGACGGAGGCGGCTCCGAGGCTTCTGCTGCGGAGGGCGGTGCCCAGGCCGACAGCGCCCAGCAGGAGGAGAACGCCTTCGCTCCACCATGGGCCGCGAGGCGTGTGGAACCAGAACAGGCGTTCGAAATAGAAATACCACGGCTGCACGTGGGCGGTGTGGCCGCCTGCCCGCTCGGTCCAGGGCAGGTAAGTGAGCAGCGAATCCAGCGGGCCGCGGATGTGGGTGAAGAACGAGGTGAACAGAAGGCCGGACACGACAACGGCGGAGCCGATCGCCAGCCAGGCATGAGAGGCGTGGATGGGCGGCTGGTGGGGCAGGGGGGCGGCTTCGCGCCAGCGGTTCCAGGCGAGAGTCGCGGCGGCGGCCAGGGCCATGGCGGCGAGGGCCAGGACGAATGTCTCTTTGGTGGCGTGCATGAGCCCGAGACCGGCACCGGCGAGGGCGGCCCAGGCGGGGTGCCGGGTTCGGGCATAACGCCAGGCGGCGGCCAGGGCCAAGAGGGTGAAGCACACCAGGAGCATTTCGTGGATGTAATAGCGGCTGTAGAACACCATGGCGGGCGACAGCGCGGTGCATGCGGCGGCGCTCAGGGTGGCGGCGCGTCCCAGGGCGTCGCGCAACAACCCGACCAGCAGGATGAGCGTCAGCCCGAACAGGACGGTGACGCCGCGGAGCTCGGTTTCGGTGATTTCGGGAAAGCGGGTGGCGGGACTCAGCCAGAGGAAGGGGAGGGTGGCGTAGCCGAGGCTGGGACCGTGGAACTCGTGGGGGTCATAACGGTAGCGGCCCTCCTCCCACAACGCCTGAACTTTGAGCGCATTGACGCCCTCGTCGTTGTGCATGGGCCGCAGGGCCAGATTCGGGGCGCGCAGCGCCAGGCCGCCCGCGGCGATCGCCAGCAGCCCAGCAAGAAACCATCGGTTCATGGGGCAATGCAAACGCCGCCGGCGGCCAGGCGCGGAGTCTGGCACAACTCCCGGCTGTTCCGTCTCATGCGCGTTGCGGAAAAGAGGATCGTGATCATTCAAGCACCCTGTCCGCAATACCCTCAAATCCGAAATCCGAAATCCGAAACAAATCCGAAATGCGAAGCCCAAAACCACACGCCCCTCGTTCCTCGGCGGGCGGAGGAGGACAAGCCAAGTTCACCTTCCCGCGTTGAGCTTCAAGCGACGGGATCATGCTCCGCCTTGGCCCGTCGCGTTTGAAGCGCAACAGTCGGCGGCGGCACGGCGGCCCGGAGACCGCGCCCGCCCGGCTATGGGGCCGGGAGGGCGTAGACTTCGATTTCCTGGATGCAGTTCAGGGCGCTCAGGTTGCTGCCTTTCGTGTAGCTGCGCACGAAGCGGGCGGTTTCGCCTTTGACGGGGATGACCCGTCCGTATTGGGTTTCGAAGTATTCCTTGTCCTTGCCGATGCCCTGGCCGGAGCTGTTGTCCATGTCGTTGTTGTAGAGGGTGCGGACATTCTGGGTGAAGTCGGGGTCGTCGGCGACCTGGAGGATGACATCGCGATAGAGCTGGACCCAGCGGTGGTCGTGCCACAGGGCAATCGCGTGGATCTTGAACGGCTCTCCCAGATCCACCTGCACCCACTGGGTGTTCTTCCGCATCTCGACCACCTGATCGTCGAAGGCTTCCTTGTTGCCGTCGGTCACCTGGGCCAATTCGCCGGTGATGGGGCTCTTGTCGCTGGCGGTGACTTTCTTGTTCAGGGCCACGTTTTTCACCCCGTCGGGCACGTTGGGCGTGGGGGGCGGTTTCTCGGGCAGCTTCTCGATGTTGGGGCCTTTGGGCAGCTCGTCCGGCGTGCCTTTGAGCGTCGGCATGGGCAGCTTGAGCTTCAACGGCGCCTCGGCTGCGGCCGCGCACCAGGCACCCGCCCCTGGCATGGCCAGCGCCGCAGTCAGCAGGATCCTCAGCCCGTTTCGTTTCATTGGTCTCATCATAAGTCGTCAGCGTGTTGTTGAATTCTCAGACTGATTTCGAAGGGAAATATTCAGAGATTCCGCCGAATCCGCCGGGCTGCCCCGCCCTTCCCGGCGCCAAGGTTCAACCCGGGGTGAGCCCCAGGTGATGCTCGAGGCCGCGCGCGACGCCGTGGCCCCAGGGCTGGTGACTCACATAGCCGTTTTGGCGGCGGACGGTTTCCTTGACGGCCGCCACGGCGTTGTCCGGCGCCACGAGGCGCCCGGCCACGTGCGTCGAGAGCATCGGCAGATCGTTCATGTGGTCTCCGGCCGCCAGGGTTTGTTCCGGAGTGGCCTGGGCCAGGCGCGCGATTTCGGCCAGGGCCGTCCCTTTGTTGTAGGACGCATGGCAGAAGCGGGCGTAGACGTCGTTGCGCATCACGCTTAATCCGGGCACCCCGCCGCTATACGCGGACAGGCGGTTCTGAATCGCATCCATGTCCGCATTGCTTTCGGCCACCACGCAAAAGGGCGACCAGGGATCGCGATAGATCGAGGCGGAAAAGCGCCCGTTGACCCACTCGACCAACCGGGGCACGTCGGGCTCGATCCGCGCGAACAGCTCGCGGTGCGAGTCGGCGCAGAGGACATTCCACGGGTGCACCGGCACATACGAATTGCCCTCGCGCCGGTGGATCTCGCGCTCGACCGTCACGAGGTAATCCGGCCAGACCGACAGGCGGGCGCGGGCGACGCCTTCGAGGACGCTCGAGAGGTCCCGCCCGGTGTTGATGACCCAGACCGCGCCGGCGCGCTGGAGGTCGCCCAGCAGCTGCTGCAACTCCGGCGGCACCGGCGGGTGCTCGGACTCGGCATACAGGGTGCCATCGAAATCGGTCGAGATCAGCTTGATCGGCATGGTCATCGTCGTGCAACCCAGCAAGCCCGCCCCACGCCGAAATGTCAACGCATTACCCCGCCCCGCCGCCCGGCCCGTCTCCACAACCCGGCACAAAAAACCTTTGGCCCCAGGCGCCCGTTCCGCTATGAAGCCCGAGTGCTGAGCAATGCTTCGGAACCCACGGAAGCCGGTTCGGGCCGCAGTCGCGCGGACACAGCCTGCACGGACGCGGCGTTCACTCCGGTGCGGCTCGGGCTGGTGCTGCTGGTGATCCTGGCCGTGGCGTTTCCGGGTGTGATTCTGGGAACGCGCGTCTTGGTTTACCGGGACGCGGGCGTGCTGGCGTATCCCTTTGCGTGGTTTCAGCAAGCGAGTTTCTGGCGGGGGGAGTTGCCTTTGTGGAATCCGCTCAGCCACTGCGGCGTGCCGTTCCTGGCGCAGTGGGGCACCAACCTCTATCCGCTGGCGTTGATCTACCTGCTCGGGCCGCTGCCGTGGTCGCTGGGGTATTTCAACCTCGCCCACCTGGTGCTGGCGGGCCTGGGAATGCACTGGCTGGCGCGCCAATGGGTCGGCAGCCGGTTCGCTGCAACCGTGGCCGGCGTCGCGTATGTGGTCAGCGGCGTGATGTTCTCGTGCCACATCTGGCCGAACTATGTCGCCGCCCTGGGCTGGATGCCCTGGGTGGTGGGCGGCGTGCAGCGCGGCTGGCGCGAGGGCGGACGGTGGCTGGTGTTCGGCGCGGGGCTGGGGGGGCTGCAAATGCTTTGCGGCGTTCCGGAGCTGATCCTGTTCACCTGGGTGGTGCTGGGGGTGTTGTGGCTCGGCGACCTGAGGACGCCCGGCCCGGCCCGGGCCGGGATGGCGGCGCGTTTTCCGGGGATGGTGCTGCTCGTGGCGGGGCTGGCGGCCGTTCAATTGCTGCCGTTTGTCGATTTGCTGTGGCACTCGCAGCGCGACACCGGTTTTGGCACATCGAAGTGGGCGATGCCGCTTTGGGGCTGGGGCAATCTGCTGGTGCCGTTGTTGCATTACGCGCAGACGCCCCAGGGCCCGTGGTTTCAGACCGGCCAGGAGTTCCTGACCTCGTATTACCTGGGGGCGGGCGTGCTGGTGCTGGCGGTTTGGGCCGTGTGCCGCGTGCGGTGCCGCCAGGTCGGGCTGCTTGCGGGGCTGGCCGGCTTGGGCCTGATCCTGGCCTTGGGGGAACGCGGCTGGGTGTTCGGGTGGATCCGGGAGGCGATTCCGCTGGTGGGCGTGGCGCGGTATCCCATCAAGTTCGTGCTGCTGACCGCCTTTGCGGCGCCTCTCCTGGCCGCCTGGGCCGTGCGCGAGCTTCAAACCCGGCAGCCGGCGGCGGCGGGGTTGCGGGGCCTGCGGATCGTGGGCGGCGTTGCGCTGGGGGGCATGGCGGCGATCCTGTGGGCGGCGCGCCAATACCCGATGGAGTATGACCGCTGGGACACCACCGCCTGGAACGCTCTCGGCCGCGCCGGCCTGCTCGCCGCCACGCTGGCTCTCGCCCCGCTCCTCGCCCGCCCCGTCCGGCCCCGCCGCCGCATGCTGGCCCACGCGGGACTCCTCGCCGTGCTCGCCATCGACGGCCTGACCCACGTGCCGTTGCCGGCGCCCACGCTGCCCGTCTCGGCGCTGGCCCCAGGCTTGTGGCAGAGGGACGCGGATCTGCCGCCGCCGCGTCACGGCCAATCCCGGGCGCTGATCACTCCGGAGGCGGAGCGGCGGCTGTTGCACAGCGGCGTGCGGGATCCTCTGGCGGATTATTTGGGCAAGCGGCTGGCTGAATGGTCGAATTTGAATCTGCTGGACCAGGTGCCCAAGGTCAACGGCGCGGCGACACTGCAACTTCGCGAACAAAAACAGGTCGAACAACTCATCTACGGGCCGACTCATCGTGCGAGCGCGGGCCTGCTTGATTTCCTGGCGGTGTCGCACGTGTCGTCGCCGGACAACCCGGCCGCGTGGGTGCTGCGCACCAATCCTGGTGATTCTGCGCTGGCCACCTGCGGGCAACAGCCGGTCTTCGCCAACGCGGACGACACGCTCCAGGCGCTGACCGTTGGCGAGTTCAATCCCCGCCGGGTGGTGTATTTGCCTCCGGAGGCGCGGCCGGCCATTTCGGTCACCCATCCGACCCGCTGTGCGATTGTGGCGTCGAACTATTCCTTTCAGCGGCTGGACCTCGAGGTGGTGGCGGAGGAAGCGAGCCTTGTGGTCATTGCCCAAACCCACTATCACCCATGGCAGGCGACCGTCGACGGGCAACGCGCGCCGCTCTGGCGCGCCAACCATGCGTTCCAGGCGCTCGAGGTCCCCGCCGGGCGGCACCGGGTGCGCCTGGTGTATCGCGATGTCCGGCTGCTTCAAGGCGGCCTGCTCACGGCGCTGACGCTTGTCGTCTGCGCCGCCCTGGGGTGGCGGAGCCGGTCCGCACCGAGCTGACACCTGGGGGGGCGGCGGCGCCACGCCGGGGTTGGCGCGGCATCCGCCCGGCGGGCGCATTGGCGCGCCGGTGTTGAAATGCATCGACTATGAAAACAGCACCTCGAATCCTTTTGAGCCTGGCGATCCTGGCCAGTTGTTGGCCCGTGGCCCCTTCCGCCCGGTCCGCCGTCGCCGCCGATGGGCGGCGTCTCCTGTCGCTGGACGGCTCCGGCTGGCTGCTGGCGACGGACCCGGGGAATGTGGGGCGTGCGGAGCGCTGGTGCGATGCGCCGCGGCCGGATGCGCGGCCGACGCGGGTGCCGTGGATCATCCAGGACGCCTTTCCCGGGTATCACGGGGTGGCGTGGTATTGGCGGCGGTTTGAGGCGCCGCGCAACGTGCATCCCGGCGGGAGGACGCTGCTGCGGTTCTGGGCGGTGGACTATGCGGCGGAGGTGTGGCTCAACGGGCAGGCGGCGGGCGGGCATGAGGGGGGCGAGGCGCCGTTTGTGCTGGACGTGACAGGGGCGTATCAGCCCGGGGCGACCAATCTGCTGGCGGTGCGCGTGCTGAATCCGACGCACACGCCCATCGACGGGATCGTGTTGAACGAGACGCCGCACCGCAACAAGGTGATTCCTTACACCTCGGGCAGCGCGTGGAACCTTGGCGGCATTACGGACTCGGTCGAACTGTTGCTGGCTCCAGCCGTCCGGGTCGAAGATCTCTTCGTGCGCCCCGACCCGCGGACGGGCCGGGTGTCGATCCGGGCCGGCCTGCGCAACGCCGCCCCACGCCCGGTCGCCTGCCGGCTGGAGTTCGTGATTGCGCCGGCGGCAAGCGGGGAGACGCTGGGCGTGACGCGGCTCGAGCGGGAGTTCACGCCGGGGGACACGCGGGTGGAAGCGGAGCTGACGCTGGCGTCTCCGCGGTTATGGGAGTTGAACGATCCGTTTCTCTATCGGGTCACGACGCGTCTGACCGCGGCTGATCCGGCGGTGTGGGACGAGCACTCCGTGCGCTGCGGGTTTCGCGAGTTCCGGTTTGCCGGCGGCGCGTTCCGGTTGAACGGACGGCGGGTGTATTTGCGGTGTTCGCACACGGGGAACTGCACGCCGGTGGGGCTGGAGTTGCCGCATGATCCGGATCTGCTGCGGCGGGACTTGGTGAACGCGAAGATGATGCGGTTCAACGCGATTCGGTTCATTGCGGGCGTGCCGAAGCGTTACCAGCTGGATTTGTGCGACGAGTTGGGGCTGATGGTCTACGAGGAATCCTACGCCGCGTGGTGTCTGGCCGACTCGCCGAACATGGCCGGGCGCTACAACGCCTCGGTGCTGGGCATGATTCGGCGGGACCGCAACCATCCGAGCGTGACGATTTGGGGGTTGCTGAACGAGACGCCCGACGGGCCCGTGTTTCGGCATGCAGCGGGCCTGCTGCCCGCGATCCGGCAGCTCGACGACTCGCGGCTGGTGATGCTGAACAGCGGGCGCTGGGACAAGAGCGGCGGCGGGCTGGCGGGGATCGAGGTGTGGCGCAACGCCGAACGCGTCGATCCCTGCGTCACCCGCAACGGCACCCGCGACGTCATCCGGGGCCTGGGAATCACCTGGGCCCCCGGACAACTCGCGTTTCATCCGGGCCGACACGGCGAGTATGCGGTCGTGCGGTGGACGGCGCCGGCCGACGACACGATCCGCGTCACCGCGCATTTTCAGAGCATCGCCGAGCGGGCGACGACGGATGTGCACGTGCGGCACAACGCCCGATCCCTGTTCGACGGCCTCATCCATGCCGGCAACGCCGGCCCCGAAGCGCGCGTCGACAAGCCGCTTGCGGTCCGGCGCGGGGATACGGTCGATTGCGCGGTGGGGTATGGCAACGGGGATTATGGCGCCGACACCACCGCCCTGGCGGTGACCATCACAACCGGGGCGGGGAAGACCTTCGACGCGGCCCGCGACTTCAGCCCGGCACGCAACCCGAACGGCGCGTGGAGCTATGGCCAGCTGGCCCCCGGGCCGGAGCCGAAACCGGAGACATTCGCGCCGTTCAAGCAGGGAAGCCTGGAAAGGGCGCTTGGCACCCTGAGCAATCCCGGGTCGCAGGTCTGGGAGGACACCCTCAGCGACCAGCATCCCTATCAGCGCGTCCCCCACACGGCCGACATCCTCGCCAGGCTGCGCACCCTCGGCGGCGGCGGCCAGCCCGTGTTCGTGTCCGAATACGGCATTGGCAGCGGCCTGGACCTGGTGCGGATCGCGAGACATTACGAGCAGCTCGGGAAAACCCGCGTCCAGGACGCGCAGGTGTACCACGGGTGGCTTGACCAGTTCCTGGCCGACTACACGCGGTTCCGCATGGACGAGGTGTTTCCGCGCCCGGAGGATTTCTTCGCCGCAAGCCTCGAGCGGATGGCCACGCAGCGCCTGTTGGGCTTGAACGCCATCCGCGCCAACCCGGACGTGGTCGGCTACAGCCTCACGGGCACGGTGGATCAAGGCATGACCGGAGAGGGGCTGTGGACGACGTTCCGCGAACTGAAGCCCGGCACGACGGACGCGCTCTTCGACGGATGGGCGCCTTTGCGGTGGTGCTTGTTTGTCGAGCCGGTCAACGTGACCCGGGGCGGGCGTGTGCGGCTTGAAGCGGTGCTGGCCAACGAGGACGCCCTGCCGGCGGGGAACTACCCGGTGCGCCTGCTGGTCGTGGGCCCGAACGCCACCCGCGTCTGGGAACGAAAGCTCACGGTCACCATTCCCGGGCCTCGCAGCGCGCCGGCGCGCGAGCCCCCGATGGTCCTGCCGGTGTTTGCGGAGGAGATCACCCTCGACGCGCCCGAGGGCAGCTACCGGTTTCTGGCGGATTTCGAGCGGGGCGGGGCGGCGGCGGGCGGGCGCGCCGAGCTGCGCCTTTATGATCCGGCGCGGATGCCGCGGGTCGAGGGCGACGTGGCGTTGTGGGGAGAGGACGCGGAACTGGGGCGGTGGCTGGGCCGGCACGGGATTCGGATCGTCCCGCTCGCCGGCATGCTCCCCAACCCGCGTCCCCAGGTGATCCTCGCGTCGGGCAAACCGCCGGCACCGGGCGGCGCGGAGGCCTTCGCCGACTTGGCCCGGCGGATGGCGCAAGGCTCGGCCGTTGTGTTTCTCACCCCGGAGACGCTCCGGCGTGAGGAACAACCGACGGGTTATTTGCCGCTGGCGAACAAGGGGACCCTTGTCAACCTGCCCTCGTGGCTGTATCACAAGGACGAATGGTGCCGGCGGCATCCGGTGTTCGACGGGCTGCCGGCGGGCGGGCTGATGGACTACACGGTGTATCGCGAGATCATCCCCGATGCCGCGCTGGCGGGCCAGGACCCGCCTCCGGACGAGGTGATTGCGGCCGGAAACAACGTCGCGCAGCCTTATGCCTCCGGCGTGTTCCTGGCCATGCACAAACTGGGCGCAGGCCGGTTTTTCGTGAACACGCTCCGCCTGCGCGAGCACTTGGACAGTGTTCCCGTGGCGGAGCGGCTGCTGCGCAACCTGCTGAACGAGGCGGCGCGCGGGACGGCGCCGGTTCCGGCGGCGTTGCCGGCGGGATTCGAGGCGGAGCTTGGGCGGCTGGGGTATCGGTGAGGCGGAGTGCGATGGGAATGCGAGTTATGATTATGGACTATTTGAAGCACCCGTTCGTTCTGGGGCTGGGCCTCGGGCTGGCGGCAGCGGCGCTGGTGTGGATTGCGGCATGGGGGAAACGCCGGCGGCTGGGTCGCGAAAGCAGCCGGCTCCGGGAACACCTGCACACGCAGATGGAGATCAGCGCCCGGGGCAACGAGAGCTTGCGGGAGGAACTCGGGGAACTGCGCCGGCAGAACGAGAACCTCCGGATCACCAACGCGACGTTGAACCAAAAGAGCGGCAAAGCCGAATTGCGCGCCCTGGCCGTCTACGACCGCGCGCTGCACCTGATGTACGAACAGGCTCCGGGCTTCGCGCCCGCCTGGGAGCGTGTGCTGAAGGCTGCAGAGGACGAGGTTCAAAAGGCGGAGCGAGGTTTGATCCCGCTGATTCGCAAGGCCTTTCGACCCTCGCTGCCCGCCGCCGACCGCGAGGCCAAGCCGCTGGCATCGGGGGACCTTGACCAGGAAGCCACGAAGGGCAAGCCGGGCGGCGTGGAGCAGGGAAGCGGCGGGTGAGGCGGCCGGCCTCGTCACCGGCCGGCAAACAGGCGGTTGACGTCCTCCAGCGTCTGGTGGGATCCGACGTCGTGCCAGGTGCCGGGGACGCGCCAGGTGTCGAACGGCACCCGGGAATACATCCATTGGACAAGATGTCCCGGCTGGTCGGGGTTATGGCCGTCGGCCAGGTATTGGTCGATCAAAGGCAGGGTGGATTTCGGATAATAATAGAGAGCCACGCCGGTGAGGGTGCTCGTGGGGTTCGTGGGTTTTTCCTCGAAAAAGGTGATGCGCCCGCGGCGGTTCACCTGGATGGAGTTGTAGTGCTTGATGGCCTCGAGGTCGCCGACGTCGTAAACCCCCAGCACCGGGTTGGGACGGCTCCGGCAAAACGCGCCGAACTCGCGAAGCGTGTCGCTGAAAAGGTTGTCGCCGGCCACCACCAGGAGGTCGGCCCGGATTTTTTTCCGGGCGATCACAAATCCCAAATCGCCGATCGCGCCGCGCCGGTCGTTGATGCCGGTGGAGCCGTCATTGACGAGCGTGAACTTGCGGCGGCCCCGGCGCGCCCGGTAGCCGGCGGCCCAGGCTTTGAAGTCGCGGGCGAATTTCTGGTTGATGACGATGTAGATCTGGGAGACGGCGCGGATGGGCGCGATGCTGGCCAGCACGTATTCGATCATGGGTCTGCCGGCGACCGGCAGCAGCGGTTTGGGCGTCTTGTGGGTCAGCGGGTAGAGGCGCGTCGCGTAGCCCGCCGCGAGGACAATGGCCTTCATCGCGTCGGCTCCGGTGGGGGAGCAAACCGACGCGCCGGCCGCCGGTTGTGTGGGGGCGGCGGAGCGGGTGGGAGGAGGAGGGCGGGGTTGATCATGGGCGATGCGTTTCAGGAACGCTCAGTCTGTCTGAAATGGGCGGCAGGGGTTTGGCGCAGCCGGGCTGCGGCCTGTTCGGGCGTGAGGTCGCGCTGGGCTTCGGCGAGCAGTTCGTAGCCAACCATGAACTTCTTGACGGTCGCGGAACGCAGCAGGGGCGGGTAAAAATGCGCGTGCAACTGCCAGGGATCGCCGGGGTCGTCGTCCGCGGGCGCGCCATGCCACCCCATGGAATAGGGGAAACTGGTTTCGAAGAGGTTGTCGTAGCGGGTGAGGCTGCGTTTGAGGATTTGGGCCAGGCTCTGGCGCTCGGCGGGAGTGAGGTCGGGCAGGCGCCGGACGTGGCGGCGGGGAAGCAGGAGCAGTTCGAACGGCCAAGTCGCCCAGTAGGGCACCAGCATGGCCCAGTGCGGGTTGACTTCAATCAGACGCTCCTGACGCGCCAGCTCCGCCTCGACGTAATCCAGCAGCAGCGGCCGGCTGTGGGCGGACCAGTAGCGCTTTTGATTCGAGGCCTCGGACGCGACGAGGGCGGGCAGGAAGTTGCCGGCCCAGACCTGGCCGTGGGGGTGGGGATTGGAGCATCCCATCATGGCGCCTTTGTTCTCGAAGATCTGCACCCAGCGAAACCGGGCGCCCAGCTCACGGACCTGGTCCGCCCACACGTCGACCACCTGCACAATGTCCCCCACCGGCATCTCCGGCAGCGTCAGATCGTGCCGCGGCGAGAAACACAGAACGCGGCACTCGCCGCGCACGGGCTGGTGGCGGAACAGGCCGTCGGCAACACGGGCGGTGGGGGGGGCGTCGGGCAGGAGGGCGGAGTAGTCGTTGGGGAAGACGTAGGTCCCGGTGTAGCGGGGATTGACGGCGCCGCCGGCGCGGCTGTTGCCGGGGCAGAGGTAGCACTTCGGGTCGTATGCCGGGCGCGCTTGTTTCGTGTCGGGTTCGCGGTGCCCGTGCCACGGCCGCAACGTGCGGTGCGGGGAAACCAGGATCCAATCGCCGATCAGGGGGTTGAAGCGCCGGTGGGGGTGGAGATCGGGGTCGAAGTGCATGCGGCGGCTGGGGCGGGGGCGTGGGTCAGGCGAGTTCGGGGACCGGTTCGAACAGCGCGGGGGCGACCTGGCGGGCATAGGCCTCGAAACGCGCCCGGATCTCCTCGCCGGAGTCGCACTCCAACACGCTGTCGGCCAGTTCGCGGGCCACGCTGAGCTTCAAGCGCCGGATGAGGTACTTGACTTGGGGCACGTGCGGCGGGGCGATGCTTAATTCGTTGACGCCAAGACCAAGAAGCAAGGGCACCAGGGAAGGGTCGCTCGCCATTTCGCCGCACACGGCCACGGGGATGCCGGCCCGGTGCGCGGCGTCGGCGGTGGTTTTGATGAGGCGGACGATGGCGGGGTGGGTGGGTTCGTAGAGGTGGGCGATTTTTTCGTTCAAGCGGTCGACGGCGAGTGTGTATTGGATGAGGTCGTTGGTGCCGATGCTGAAGAACTTGACGCGTTTGGCGAGGGCGTCGGCGGCGATGGCGGCGGAGGGGATTTCGATCATGGCGCCGATCTCGATGTGTTCATCGAAGGGCACCTGCTGGTTGCGCAGTTCCTGCTTGTATTCCTCGACGTAGGCATTGGCCCGGTTCAGTTCCTCCAGTCCCGAAATCATGGGATACATCATCTTGACATTGCCCTCCGCGCTGGCCCGAAGAATGGCGCGCAGCTGGTTGCGAAACAGCTCCCGGTGCTCGAGGCAGAACCGGATGGCGCGCCAGCCGAGAAAGGGGTTCATCTCCGTGGGCACGGCGAGCTGCGAGAGAAACTTGTCGCCGCCGAGGTCAAGGGTGCGGATGACGACGGTGCGGGGATTGAGGGCGGCGGCGACCTGGCGGTAGGCCTGGTATTGTTCCTCTTCGCTGGGCAGAGCCACCCGGTTGATGAACATGAACTCGGTCCGGAAGAGCCCCACGCCGTCGGCGCCGCTGGCGAACACCGCCTCGGTGTCGGCCGGCTGCTCCACATTGGCCAGCAGCCCGACGCTCACGCCGTCGAGCGTGACCGCCGGCAGATCCCGGGTTTCGCGCAGCTTCTCCTCCAGCGTGATGTGCTTGCGGACCAGTTGCCCGTACTCGAACAGCGTCTGGTCGGTGGGATTGACAATGATCAGCCCGTTGTAGCCGTCGAGCAGCGCGTATTCGCCCGTGACCAACTCATGGCTGGCGTTCTGCAGCCCCACCACCGCCGGAATCCTCATCGACTTCGCCATGATGGCCGTGTGCGACGTCCGGCTGCCAACGTCCGTGCCGAACCCCAGCACTTTTTCCCTGTCAAGCAACGCGGTGCGCGACGGGGTGAGATCGTGGCTGATGATGATGGCGTGCTCGGCCAGGTGGCGCAGGTCGGCCTCATGGGTCCGTCCCAGCAGGTTGTTCAACAGACGCGCCGCCACATCCCGCAAATCCGCCGCGCGCTCGCGCAAGTATTGGTCCTCGCTCGAACTGAGGGAGGCGATGAATTTCTCGACGAACTGCTGGACGGCGTATTCGACATTGATGCGCTGCTCCAGCACCAGCCGGCTGATCTCGTCCAGCAGGATGGGATCCTCGAGCACCAGCATGTGAGCCTCGAAAATGCTCGCGTCCTTCACCCCGAGCGTCTCGCTGACGTGGCGCTGGATCTCGTGGATTTGACGGCGCGTTTCCACCAGCGCGTGCTCAAAGCGCTGAATCTGGCCGGGAAGTTCCTCGGGTTCAAGCTGAAGGCGGGGCACCACCGTGTCCTGGGGCGGACACAACACCAAAAGCCTGCCGCGGCACACCCCCGGTGACACCGGGAGGCCGCGAAGCACACGTTCACCCGCCCGCGCTGCTTTCGGCATGCGCAACGTCTAGCCGGTAACGGGCGTTTTGGGAAGCAAAAGTACGCAGCTCACCGGCGCGCCGGAGCGGATCGCGGTCAATGCGTGTACGTATAAGGCCCGCTGGCAGCCGGGTTGCCCGCGGCGTCGGCGGACCCGACGGTGAACTCGTAGGTGGTCCCCGCCTTGCCGGTGAAACTCATGCTGTGCGCCGTCACGAAGGCGGTGTCCGCATACGTCCTGGTCAGGCCCGCGCTGAACGCCACCGTGCTCGTGGCCGGCTCGTCGGTCGTCCAGGTGATCTTGAATTTTCGAACATTCACCCGCGTGGCGGACACGTTCGAAATCACCGGGGGCTCGGTGTCGCCGCCGCCACTGCCGTCCAGGAACGTGTAGGCGGCACCGGCCTGGACCAAGCCAAACCCGTAATACGGGTCGCGCCCCGCGGTGCCCAGGTCCATGGCTGTCTGCTGAAGCGCCGCGCGGATGTCCGCATTCGACTTGGCGGGGAAGGCCCCCCAGAGCAGGGCAGCCACGCCCGACACATGCGGCGTCGCCATCGAGGTCCCGTCATAATACGCGTACCCGCTTGCCGGAGCTTTCAAAAGACTCGTCACCGTGGCAAACCCTCCGACTTCTCCGAGCAGGGCGCTCCCATCCTCCTGGCTGATGCTGATCGCGGGGATCAGCGACGAAAAGCCGTCGCCGAGCGTCCCCAGGAAACCGCCGGGTTCGTTGTTGTAGATGACCGCGGCGATGCCACCGCTGTTCTGGACGTTCATCACCTTGTCGTAAAACGAGATGTCACCGCGCTGGATCAGCACGACCTTGCCGGACCAGCTCGAGTCCGTCCCCGAGCCAAGCCCGCCATCGACGAGGCCCCCCGTCGCCGTGCCTCGCGCGGCGTTCTCGATGTGGAATCCGGCGTATGAGACGCTGTCGACTGCGACCGATACCTCCTCGGCGTAGGGGACCGTGCTCAGCACCGCCACACCGGGCGCGGCGAGTTCGACTTGGCTGTTGTATTGGGAGAAGGTCGCCCATGCCTGGCTCGGATCAATGGCCGCGACCGAAATCACTGACGGATACGACGCCGGGTAGTTGAGCGCCGATGTCCCGGCGTTGCCCGCCGCGGCGACCAGAAGCGCCCCGCCCCTGTAATAACTGTCGAAGGCCCGCTGTTCGATCATGCTCTTGCGTCCGCCTCCGAGGCTCATGCTGATGATCTTCGCACCGCCCTGGTTGATGGCCTGGCCCACGGCGTAGACGAGCGTTGAGCTGTACGCCCAGGCGCCCGTGTCATCAAACACCTTCACCATGTACACCGATGCTTCCGGCGCAACCCCGATCACGCCAACGTCGTTGTCGGCGGCGAGAATGGTGCCCACCACATGCGTTCCGTGTCCGGCGCCGTCGAAATCCCAGTCGCCGGTGGTGGCGCTCGCCTCGCCGCTGACAGCCTGGCCCTCCAGGTCCTCGTGCGCCGCATAAACACCCGTGTCAATCACGCCCACCGTCACCCCGCCTCCGGAGGATCCCAAATCCCACACCGTTGGCGCATCCACAGTCGTCACACCGTAGGGCGTTTGCTCCGCATGCAAATACCGCGCCGGATCTTCCTCGACCAGCAGCACGTTCGGATTGCGGGCGATGCCTGCAAGCGCCGGTTCGGGCAACGTCACCGCGATGGCGTCCAGATTGTCGAACTCGTAATGGATTTGGCCCCTGGCAGCCTCCAGCTGGGCGCGCACCGCGGCTTTCTGGCCGGGGCTGAATTGGACCCAGACTCGGGCGCTGGTTGCGGCGGGGCTGTTGCCGCTGGCGATGCCGAGGAGGATTACACCCGCAAGGGCTGCAGCCCCATGAGAGAGGTAAGCGTTCATATGTTGCACTGGATGGATTTCAAACACAGGTGGCCGCCGCGAGGGCTGGCCTCCTTTTAATACTCGTTAACCGAATATCGTCAATTATTCAAACATCTTTAACGTTGAAGTCAAGCCCCCAAAGAGCCCCGGGAGAGCTCAGCGTGCCATCAGCAGCGCGACGAGGCCCGCGGCGCCCAGCGCGGCCAGGACCGCCAGCAGGATCTTCACCCAACTCTTGGGATATTGCCCGGCCATGGCGCCGGTGAACCCGTTGATCACCACCTGGAACGCGCGCCGGCCGTAATGGTAACTCAGCAGCCACACCGGCACGAGAATGTGCTTGAAGGTCTGCCCCGAGTAGTCCGCGCTCACGTCCAGGTTCCGGTGGGTGTCGCCCGGCACCGACTGCGCGCAGAGGGAGTGGACCTTCTGGTCCATGGCGGTCCGGGCGTGCTGGGCGGCTGCGACCAAGTCGATTTGATAACGCTCGACCACCCAGCCTGACAAGTAGCCAGCCTTGTATGGGGTCAGTTGCTCCGTGGGAAACGGCTCGACCTTCGCCAGCAGGTCCGGATGCACGCCGCGCGAAGCCCGCACCAGTTCGTCGTCGAAAAAGTGGTCCACGGATCCCGCCGCCGGTTCCCAGCGCACCCTGCGGACCTGGCGGGAAGCGCGCCGGCCGTTGGCGTCGCGGTAGGATTGGGTTTCGTAGTAATAATAGCCGGCCTCCGCGGTCCAGTCCGCGTGGACCTGCGCGTCGAAGGTCCAGTAGGGAATGTAAAGACCCCTGACCGTGTCGGTGAGCGCGGCGCGCTTCAGTTTGTTCGGCGCGAACCAGCGGCTGCCATACCAGCGGCGGATGCTCTCCCGGATCTCGGACTCGCTGATTTTCATGGGCAGCAGGCTCTCGGGGCGGAACGCCTCCTTGATCTCCCCATAAGGCACAAGCGCCGACGACCCGCAAAAATCGCAGCGCTGCCCGACCCGCTCGGGATCAAACACCGAGATGGCCTGGCAGCTCTGGCATTTGACGGAGATTTTCCGCGCCTGCCAGCCTCGGGCGCTGTCGGGAATGGCGCGCAAGGCGGCGGCGAGGTCGTGTTCCTTGATGATCTCCTCCCCGGTGGCGCTCAGCTCGACCTGCGCGGGCGACGTCGTGCCGCAGAACGGACAAACCAAGGCCTGCTTGGCCGGGTTCCACTGCGCCTCCGCGCCGCAGGCCGGGCACGAATACTTCTTTTGGGCGGTGGCTTCGGCCATCGGATCGAATCCGTTCAGAGCCGCAAGCCCCGGGGCGGCGTCGTGCCGGCAAGGCGCTGGCACCCGTCCACGACCCGGGGAATCCACACGCCTGCGGGTGCCGCGAAGGCGTTGCGGAAGGGCGTGGGTTCCGGCCGCATGCCTCAGCTGTTGAGAAACGCATCCAGCGCGGTTTTCGTGATGCGCCAGGTGGTTCCGATCTTCTTGCCCTTGAGCTCGCCCTTCTCGAGGGTCGCAAGCACATCGGCTTCGCCAACCCCCAAAACCCGCGCCACGTCGGCCACGCCCATCAGCGGAGGCATCCCGGCTCCGGCCGACCCTGGCGGCGGCGCGGCGGCGGGCGCGGCAGCGGGGCCGGCGGGGGGCGGGGCGGACGGGCCGGCGGCCATGGCGGCCATCATTTGCTGCCCCATGGCGAGGCCGGCGCCGAGGCCGGCGCCGGTGCCGGCCATGCTGCCGGCTTCGCCGCCGCCCCTGGTCATGGACTCGGCCATCTGGAACTTGACGTAATCGTTGAGGTTGCCGATCGCAGCCATGCTCGAGCGCTTGTCGATCGCCTGCTCCACTTCTGGCGGCAACGAGACGTTTTCGACGATGAAGGCCGGAATCTCGAGGCCATATTTGGCGGTGACGGCAGGGTTGATCAGCGGCATCAGCGCTTCCCCCAGCTCCGTATACCGCGTCGCCAAATCCAGCGCCGGCACCTTCGCCGTCGCCAGCGCGTCGCTGAACACGCTCACCACCCGCGACCGCATCGTGTCCGCAAATTCGTCCAGCCGGAAATGATCGTCCGTGCCGGCGACTTCCTTCAGGAAAAGCTGCGGGTTCACCACCCGAAAATCGAACGTCCCATACGCGCGCATCCGCACGATGCCGAAATCGGCGTCGCGCATCATGACGGGGTTGGCCGTGCCCCACTTGTTGCCGGTGAACAGACGGGTGTTGACGAAATAGACGTCGGCTTTGAACGGCGATTCGAATCCGTATTTCCAACCCTTGAGCGTCGAGAGGATGGGGATGTTGTCGGTGACCAGAGAGTGTGTGCCCGGTCCGAACAAGTCGCCGAACTGCCCGAGGTAGAGGAACTGGGCCACCTGCGATTCCCGCACGATCAGCTGCGCACCGCGCTTGATCTCCTTGTCCTCGTCCGGAAACCGCCACGAAATCGTGTCGCGCGAATCATCCTGCCACTGGATGATGTCCAGGAACTGTCGTTTCAGATAATCCATCAACGGCATGGGGTGCCTTTCGGTTGCTGCATGGTTGTCACGCGCGCGCAATCATGCGCCGAAACCCGGGCCGCGAAAAGTGGAAAAAGCGCGCCGGAACACCGACGAGCGGGGAACGCCCCCCCGGATCACCGCCGCGCCATGCACGCGCTCCACCGGCCAGCCGCCGTCCCGCACAGCGCGCCACGCCCGGCATCAGGCTGTGTAGGGGACGCGCATCGCGCGTGAACGCAGCCGGTTGGCGTCGGGGGCCCCGACAAACTCGCCCCGGCGCAGGTCGAACTTCAAGGGGCGCTTTAATTGCTCGCAAATGTCGGCTGCCAGACAGATGTTCATGGACTGGACCATGACGTCCGCGTTGGCCACGGCCGGACGCCGCGACCGGATGCAGTCGAAGAAGTCCAGCATGTGGTTCAACGAACGTCCGGTGCGGGCCGTGTAATCCGCCAGCACCTTGTTGTAGTCGCGCAACAGAGCGGGCGAAGACACGTCGGGCCGCGAATAGCCGTCGGCCGCCGCCGCCCAGCCTTCGGGGCCGTCGAAGCGCTCCCCGCACGCCCCATGCCAGTATTGGCACGGCTCCCAAACCGAGCCGGCAACCCGGAACAGCACCAGCTTCACCCCGTTGGACAAACGGGTCACCAGGGTGGCATCCGGCCCCGCATACTCGAACTCGATGAACGAGACGTTGTCCATGTCGAGTCCGGCCAGGCACTGGGCGACGCTGTGTGCGCCCCACATCGCCACATCGGTGGCGAAATCATAATAGTGATACCACCCTCCGCCCGTCACATAACCCTTGTTGTACGGGCGCCAGGGACACGGGCCAATCCATAGATCCCAGTCCAGTTCGTCCCGGGGCGGCTCGGGTTCTGCCGGCAGCCAGTCGTGCAACCGCCCGTCGCGCCATCGAATGTCGGCATACGCCGTGTGAATCGGACCCAACCGGCCGGAGCGGGCCATTTCGATGGCAAACACATGATGGGGCTCGCTGAGGCGCTGGGCGCCCGTCTGATACACCCGCCCATACCGTCGGGCGGTCTCGAGCACCATTTGCCCCTGCGCCATCGTCAGACAGGCCGGTTTCTCGCAATAGACATCCTTCCCCGCCCGCATCGCCCAAACCGACGCCAGCGCATGCCAGCGGTCGCCCGTGGCAATCAACACCGCCTCCACATCCGTCCGCTCCGCCAGGAACTGGCGCAGGTCCCCGTAGACGGCGCAATCCTTGTTGCCATACTTGCCGTCCACAAGGTGCTTGGCCGCCTCGCGCCGGCTTTTCAGCAGGTCGCAAACGGCGACCCATTGCACCTCCTTCCGGGTCAGTATCCACCCCAAATCATACGAACCACGGCCGCCAAGCCCGATGCCCCCCATCACGATCCGTTCGCTCGGCGCCACCGCCCCGCCCCGGCCCAGCGCCGAGGCCGGAATGATACACGGCGCCACCATCGCACCGGCCGCCATCGCACTCCGCGTCAGAAACTGACGCCGCGTCACACTGCCCGTCATGTCGTCATTCATAAGATGGTTTCCTTCCCGCCGCCGTGTCTTGCCGGCGGTCCGTCATTGAGTTGTCCGCCAAGCCCAACTCTACCACGGTCGCCCCATGGGATTCAATGGCAACGGGTGCACATCCAGTTTCTCGTGTCCAAAACCCATGTCATTCCTTTCGATTCCGATACCGATACCGATCCCGACCCCGATTCAGAGCCAACGTTCAACGCTCAACGTTCAACGTTCAACGTTCAACGTTCAACGTTCAACGTTCAACGTTCAACGTTCAACGTTCAACGTTCAACG
>JAFGQR010000091.1 GCA_016935555.1 Verrucomicrobiota bacterium | reverse complement strand
GGGAAAAACTGAATCTGAAGCTTCCACCGGAGGCGCGTTAGAGGGCGGCCCCTGATATGTTTAATGTGTTTAAGTACGACCCCTTTTCGTTCCACACTTGAGTGCTTGGCTGATTTCATAGACCGAATGATTCTGCTTACGCAAGGCGATGATGAGCGCCCGGGCCGCCGATTTCTTGGGCTGAGAGCGGGGACCGCGGCGGGAAACGGCAAAAAGGCTGGCCTGCTCTCATGGAAATTCAGGCTAGTGTGGTTAGCCGGCCCGGCGGAAGAAGCGGTGGAGCGACCATATCCACAACCCCAGCCCCACCAGGAACACCAGGGTGAGGGCCACGACACCCATGGGGCTCATCGCGACGGGCGTGCGACGGTTGGCCTCGACGAGCAGATGGTGGAGCGTCGCGAACCAAGCCAGCGACAGGCTGCTCAGCCAGAACGAATGCCGAAACACAAAGGCGCACGCGATGGGGTGCATTTCCGGCGACGTCCAGCAGGCCTTGTTGGGAATATTCAACGTCCAGACAGGGAAAAAGCGGCTTAGGTAACAGAGCGCAATCGGCAGCACGGAAATGCCCGCGCCAAATAGCAGAAAAAACCGCACATGAGCCTCACGGGTCATCCACCCGTCCGGTTGCCCCGATATGCCGAAATGGGTGGCGACGCGATCGGGCAAGTTTTGGCCGAGCATCAGCACCGAGACGATGAACAACGCCAGCGCGAGGAGCCAGACGATCATGGGAAGCAGGTATTTCATCATCGATCCAGGCCCGATTCCCGGGCGCCGGCATTCTGCCAGCTCGAGACCGCCCCCCGAAAGCCTTGTTTTTCCGAGCCGCGCGCGTTTGTCCGCGGCGGAGATGGGCGCTGACGCCAGGGTTTCGCCCGGAACCTCAGGTTCTCAAGGAACCGCGGCGAGGGCGACGCGGAAGCCGAGGAACGTGTATCCTGCGGCTGCGCATGCGGGTGAACCTGAGGCGCGCGTCTCCATGGGCCTGTGGCGCTGCGACGGCATGACGGATGCAGTGGCGAATCCATGGAGCCGCGAAAAAACCTGGCTTTTCGCGCGCGGACGCCGTATCCCCATCCCCACACGCAGCGGCTCGCGCGGGAGCTTCGCTTGGCGCCCGGGCGAGCGCGGAATTCCGTTGAACCAGAAATCGAGCTATGAACGAACCCGTCTTCCCGCCGCAGCCGGTCGCGTCCACCGTGTCGCGCCGCCAATTCCTGAGGCATTCGTCGCTGGCGCTGGCCGGCGCCGCCACCGCCACCCAACTGCCGTTCGTCGCCACCAGCCATGCCGCGCCGGACAGCCCCATCTCCATCGGCGTCATCGGGTGCGGCGGACGGGGCACGGGCGCGGTTCTGGACGCGCTGGGGGCGGCGACCAAGGTCATCTACCCGTCTGCCGGCTACCACACTGAGGATGTCGCCCAAGGGGCCACCCTGCAGCGCAAGGACATCAGGGTGGCCGCGCTGGCGGATGTGTTCCCGGACCGCCTGAACCGGTGCCGGGCCAACCTGTCGAAACTCGGGATCCGCCTGCCGGACGAGGCGTGCTTCACCGGGTTCGACGCCGGCGCGAAGCTCCTGGCCATGCCCGACATCAATTACGTGATCCTCGCCACGCCGCCGCATTTCCGCCCGATGCAATTGAGGGCGGCCATCCGGGCCGGCAAGCATGTGTTCATGGAGAAACCCGTGGCGGTGGACCCGCCCGGGGTGCGGCTTGTGATCGAGGCGGGCGAGCTTGCGAGGCAGAAGAACCTAGGGATCGTGGCCGGGACGCAGCGGCGTCACCAGAGGAGCTACCTTGAAACCATCAAGCGCCTCCAGGACGGCGCGATTGGGGACGTGGTGTATGCGCGGTGTTACTGGAACGGGGGGGAGATCTGGGTGATTGACCGCGAGCCCGGCTGGACCGACATGGAATGGCAGCTGCGCAACTGGAACTATTTCACCTGGGCCGGCGGCGACCACATTGTGGAACAGCACGTCCACAACCTCGACATCATGAATTGGATCCTCGGAACCCACCCGGTCAAGGCCACCGGGATGGGCGGACGCCAGGCGCGCACCGGCGCTCGCTGCGGCCATATCTACGATCATTTCGCCGTCGAGTTCGAATACCCCAAGGGCGTCCGCATGTTCAGCCAGTGTCGGCAGATCAACGGCTGCGAAGGCAAAGTCGAGGAATACGTGACGGGCACCCGGGGCGAAACCAACTGCAAGAGCTGGATCCGCATGCACGGGGGCGGGAACTGGCGCTTCCGGGAGGCTGAGAACAACCCGTACCGCCAGGCGCACGAAGACCTGATCGCCAGCATCCGCGCCGGCATCCCCCTCAACGAGGCC
Source organism: Verrucomicrobiota bacterium (assembly GCA_016935555.1). Classification (GTDB taxonomy): domain Bacteria; phylum Verrucomicrobiota; class Verrucomicrobiia; order Limisphaerales; family JAFGQR01; genus JAFGQR01. Next base: position 22,384 of record JAFGQR010000091.1, on the reverse strand, counting down.
CGGGCTGTCGCCGAAAGCACCATGACCGGCATCCTCGGCCGCGAAAGCGCCTACAGCGGCCACTCCATCGAGTGGGACGCGGCCCTCCAATCCAACCTGCGTCTGGGGCCGTCGACCTACGAGTTTGGCAGCCTCCCCTTCCCCGAAGTCGCCATCCCCGGCAAATACAAGTTCGCGTAGCTCCCGCGCCCCGGCCCGGGAACTCAGGCCGGAGAGGCGCTGCCCTGGCGATCGCTCGGGGCGCCGATTAAGGATTGTCGGGCGTGGCGGAAACGTGTTTCATCCGCCTCGCGACGCCATGCCGAAGCGCACGGACATTCATTCGGTGTTGATCATTGGCGCCGGCCCGATCGTGATCGGGCAGGCGTGCGAGTTCGACTATTCCGGGACGCAGGCGTGCAAGGCGTTGCGCGAGGAGGGATTTCGCGTGGTGCTGGTGAACTCGAACCCGGCCACGATCATGACCGACCCGGAGTTTGCGGACCGCACCTACCTGGAGCCCATCACGGCCGAGTGCGTGGAGAAGATCATTGCGCGCGAGACGGATGAGCTGCGGCGGCTGGGGGCGCCGGGCACGCTGGCGCTGCTGCCCACGCTGGGAGGACAGACGGCGCTGAACACCGCGATGGCTCTGAAACGCGGGGGCGTCCTGGACCGCTATGGTGTCGACATGATCGGCGCCAGCGCCGACGCGATCGAGCGGGGCGAGGATCGCCAGGTGTTCAAGGAGCTGATGCTCTCCATCGGGCTGGACGTTCCCTTGAGCGGCACCGCCCATCACCCCGACGAGGCGCGGGCGGTTGCCGACCGGATCGGGCGTTTCCCGGTGATCATCCGGCCCGCCTACACCCTCGGCGGCACCGGCGGCGGCATCGCCTACAACCGCGAAGAGTTCGGCGACCTCGCGAAAAAGGGCCTCGATCTCTCCCCGGTCCGCGAAATCCTCATCGAGGAATCCCTGGTGGGCTGGAAGGAATACGAGATGGAAGTGATGCGCGACCGTCGCGACAATTGCGTCGTCATCTGCTCCATCGAGAACTTCGATCCCATGGGGGTGCACACCGGCGATTCCATCACCGTCGCCCCGGCGCAAACCCTCACCGACAAGGAAGTCCAGCTCATGCGCGACGCCAGCTTCGCCGTCATCCGCGCCGTCGGCGTGGAGACGGGCGGATCCAACATCCAGTTCGCCGTGAATCCGGACAACGGGCGCATGGTGGTCATCGAGATGAACCCGCGGGTCTCCCGCAGCTCCGCCCTTGCCAGCAAAGCCACCGGGTTCCCCATCGCCAAGATCGCCGCCAAACTCGCCGTCGGCTACCTGCTCGACGAAATCCGCAACGACATCACCCGCGAAACGCCCGCCAGCTTCGAGCCCACCATCGATTACGTGGTCGTTAAAATCCCCCGGTTCGCCTTCGAGAAGTTCCCCCAGGCCGACCCCACCCTGACCCCCCAGATGAAAAGCGTGGGCGAAGCCATGGCCATCGGGCGCACCTTCAAGGAAAGCCTCCAGAAATGCCTTCGCTCCCTGGAAATCGGGCGCTACGGGCTCGGCGGCGATGGCAAACCCTGGCGCCTGGGCGCCGACCTCCACGCCGACCGCGACCTCCTGCCGCGCGACCTCATCGTCCGCAAGCTCAGCATCCCCAACGCCGACCGGATCTTTTTCATCCGCCACGCGTTCCGGGCCGGGTTCACGATCGACGACGTGCACGCCCTGACCCGCATTGACCGATGGTTTCTCGCGCAGCTCGGGGAAATCGTGGATGTCGAGGAGGCACTGGCCGCCCTGAACCCGGCGTCCATTTCCGCAGAGGCATCACGGGTCGGATAACAGGAAGAGGCGGTAAAACCGCCAGCGGGCCGATCCGGAATCGCCGGCCGACGGCGGCGGGCTGGTGTCAATCCACTGGACGGAATCGGCGGTGGCCACGTGGAGCGGCGTTGCCGTCTGCCACGACCTCAGGTCCCCGCTGGATTGCAGGGCATACGTCCGGCCCGGCACACTGTTGAATTCGATCAGTATCCGGCCATCCTCAAGTTGGAGAATCCGCTCAATCCGCGAGGGCACGCCGTCGATCGCCACGGGCGGCGCGGGGTTGGCGACGCGGGCGGTGTAGGTGGGGCTGGGCGGGTTGACCGGGTCGGGCAGGTGGCATTCGATGGCGAGCGTGGCGCTTTGCCCCGGCGGCAGGGGCGCGTTGCACAGGACGAACACCCGGCCGAGGTTGGTGCCCGAGGCGTTGGGCACGGTGGCGTTCGAGGGCAGCCCATCGATGAACACCTGCACCGCCTGCGCGGTGCCGCATTCCTGGGGGGGCAGGGGATTGGTGAGCCGGAGGGTCTGCTCGTGCAGGCCCGTCTGGGGATTGAACTGCAGCGTCCCCAGCGCCTCGCACACCGGCGCCACCACCGCCACCCGCACCGTGTTCGTCACGGCCCCCCCGTGCCCGTCCGCAATCACCACCGTGAATGCGTCCGAACCCAGCCCGTCCGGCGGCGGCCGGTAGGTCAGACGCGATTCCGCCAGCTCGATCGTGCCCCCCTGGTCGCTCCCGGCTGCGAACGCAGCCAACTCCAGCGGATCGTTGTCCGCGTCGGACGCGGTGGCGAGAATCGCGGCGGTGCTCCAGCACAGGGGCGTGTTCTGCAGGGCCGCGGCCTGCAGCGGTTGCGCCGTTGGCGCGTCCTCCACCGGCGTGACGAGGATTGTGACCGTGGCCGGACGGGAGTTGGTGATGCCCTCGGTGGCGGTGTAGGTGAAGGTGTCGGTGCCGTGGAAGTCGGGATGGGGGCGGTAGGTGAGCGAGCCTTCGGCCTTGAAGACCAGCGTGCCATGGATCGGCAGCTCCACCCGCGTCGCGGCCAACGCCTCGCCGTCCAGGTCGAAGTCATTGCCCAGCACCCCCGGCGCGTCGATCATCAGGACACCGTCCTCGGCCATGCTGTAGGTGTCTTTGCGGGCCACGGGCACGTCGTTCACCGACGGCACCGTCAGGGTGACCGCCACCGGGGCGGAGGTGGCCGTTCCATCGTGCGCCTGGTAGAGGAAGCTGTCGGTGCCGTGGAAGTTCCAGTTCGGCAGGTAACTGAACGAGCCGTTCGGGTTGAGACTCACCGTGCCATGGTCCGATTCCATCACCAGCACCGCCGTCAGCACGTCGCCGTCCGGGTCCGTGTCGTTCCGCAGCACGCCCGGCGCGGCAACCGTCAGAATGGCGTCCTCATCGACCGAGTAACTGTCCGCGACGGCGGTGGGCGGGCAGGCGGCGGCGGTGGCCGCGAGGGTGGCCGTCGGGAACAGCGGATCGGCCACGGGCGGCCCGGGCGTCTCCGCCGCAAGGGATCCCCGCGTCCCCATCAGCGCCATGCCCAGTGCCAACAACCCCGCACAACTCCGAAAGGCAGGCTTCCCAACCTCGTTGCTCCTGAATGCCATCACCTTCATGTCGTCCTTTTCCTCCTTCATTCAATCCGCCCCGGCGTGATTTACCACGGGCTGTCGGCTCCGCAGATATGCACGTCCGGACCCGGGATTCCCCGGTCTTCGTGCCTTGACGCGGCCGGGGTTCGCTGCGACGCCGGGCGCCGCGCGCGTTGGGGTGCGTGCGCAGGAGCAACGAGATGTTGGGGGGCAGGACGATGCGGTGGCGGCGGATGATGTCGATCGGGCTGTTCAGGGCGGCGCTCAATTCCAGCTCGTCGATGGACCGGCCCGCGTAGTCGGCCACAAACTCGGCAAACACGTGCTCCGCCGGTCTCCCCAGCTGGCCTGCATTTCTCAGCCAGGCCGCAAAGCCATGCTTGGTCAGCACCCCCGCGGTCTCGCCGAGGCGGCGGGCATTGCGTTCGAGCCGGCCCATGGCGCCAGGAAGATCATGCGGGAAACAAGGGGATGCTCGGGGTCTGAAGACGATTATCCGGCACGCGCCACCAAGGGCGCGGACGCGGGCGCTGGGCCCGAACTGGCGCGGACGACCAGGTCGGCCGCCAGCCGCTGCGAAGGGGCCGTCCGCCCGGCCAGGAGTTGTTGCATCAGTTCCGCCGCCGCCAGCCCGAGACGCATGCCGGGTTGGCGCACGGTGGTCAAGGGAACGCGAAAATGCTCGCTGAGAAGAAGGTTGCCGAAGCCGGTGATGGACAAATCCCGGGGGAGGCGAAGGCCCTGGTCGAGAAACACGTTGGCGGCGCCGAGGGCGACCAGGTCGTCGAAGGCCTGGACAGCGGTGGCCTGGGGGGCTTCGGCCAGCATTTGACGGGCGGCGTGACCGCCTTCCTCGAGGGTGCTGCCCGCATTGAAGATCAGCCGGTCGTCCCAGGGCACCTGGGCCCCGCGGAGCGCCCGGCGATAGCCCTCGAGCCGCTCGCGCGCGGCGGGCAGGATTTGGGGGCCGGCGAAAAACGCGATGCGGCGGTGGCCGAGTTGGAGGAGGTGGCGGGTCACCTGGCTGCTGGCCGCCATGTCGTCGACCTCGACGCCAGGGAAGGGTTCGCAGAACGGCGCGTGCGGGCCGAGAATCACCGTGGGGGTGCCGCGTGTGGCGAGTTCGCCGTAGATGAGTGCATGCGGTTCGAGGCGGTAAACCGGGCAAAGAAACAGGCCGTCGACACGGCGCGACAGCAGGCGGCGGATGACAACCTCCTCGCGTTCCGGCAGGTCCAGGGAGTGGGCGAGGATCAGGTCGTAGCCGAGGCGGTGGGTTTGTTCCTCGAGGGCGGTGAGGATGAGGGCGGCGTGGGGGTGGGTGGCGGCGGCGAGGACCAGGCCGAACAGGCGCGTGGTCGCGCCGCGCAGACATCGGGCGCTGCTGTTCGGCACATACCCCATCTCCGCAGCCAGCCGCCGAACCCGGATCTTGGTGGGCGCCGATATGTCCGGCGCATCCCGCAGCACCTTGGACACCGTCACCAAGGAAACGCCCGCGCGGGCGGCGACGTCTTTGAGGCGAACCATGGCCATGAGCGGGAGCGGCGGGGTCACACGCTGGCGCCGCGCCAGCCGAGCTTGCGGCGCAGCGTGTCGAAAAACGAACTGCCCGCCAGGTGCACGAGCCGGATCGCATGGCGGCTTCGCCGGACGGCAATCGTGTCGCCGCAGGCCAGCAGGGTCGGCCCCTGGCCGTCGGCCGACAAAACGGTTTCGACCGAGGGGCTCAGCGCCCTGATGCGCACGGTGGCGTCGAGGCTGAGAATGATGGATCGGTTGGACAGCGTGTGCGGGCAGATGGGCGTGAGCGCGAAGACGTCAGCCTGGGGACTCACAATGGCGCCCCCGGCCGACAGCGAGTATGCGGTCGAGCCGGTCGCCGTGCACACAATCAACCCGTCGCACCGGTAGCGCGTCAAAATGTCGTCGTCCACCCGCACTTCCAGCTCGACCAGGTGGGGCGCGCTGCCGCGGGAAATGACCACATCGTTCAGGGCGTTGAAGCGCACGCGGCGGCCGCACGCGGACCCGCTCGCCTCCATCAGCGGACGGCAGGTGAGTTGCGTCCGGCCGGTCCAGACCTGTTCCAGGGCCAGCGGCAATTCATGCGCCTGCACGTCGGTCAGAAAACCCAGCCCGCCCGCGTTGATCCCCAGCAGGGGCGTCGGCGCCCCCGCGATCTCCCGGGCCACCCGCAGCAGCGTGCCGTCCCCCCCAAACACAATGAGCAGCTGGACCCGGCCCGTCAGATCCGACGCATGCTCGCCCCCGGCCGTGTCCAGCCCCGCCAGGCGCGCCGTCGCGGCGTCGGTCACCACGCTTCGGCCCGCCGCGCGGATGAGCCGGGCCGCCTGGCGGACCAAGGGGGCACAGGAGGACTTGTCGGCATTGGCGATCAACCCGACACACCGGATGGCGTTACGCAACTTTTTCAAGCAGCACCAGAAATTCCATGTTGCCCGCGGGCCCCCGCAGCGGGGATTCCGTGACGCCCTGCCAGCGCAGGGGAAGGCGTGCGGCCACAAATGCCCGGAGGTCGTGCAGCACCGCCTGGCGGACCGCCGGGTCGGCAATGACGCCCCGCCCCCGGTCGGCGGCGGCCTTGCCGGCTTCGAACTGCGGCTTGACGAGCGCGACGATTCTACCCGCCGGTTTCAGCAATGCAACCGCGGCCGGAAGGATTTTGCGCAGCGAGATGAACGCGCAGTCGCTGACCGCGAGGTCCAGCGGCGCAAAGGGCGCCGGAAAACTCCCGGGAGCCAGCCAGCGCGCGTTGACGCCTTCCATGACGATCACCCGGGGGTCCTGGCGGAGCGTCCACGCGAGCTGGCCGCGGCCGACGTCCACCGCATACACCCTGGCGGCCCCGTGCTGCAGCAGGCAGTCGGTAAACCCCCCCGTCGACGCCCCGAGATCCACCGCCGTCAGCCCCGCCACCGCAATCCCAAAATGCCGCAGGGCATGGTCCAGCTTCTCCCCGCCGCGGCTCACATATCGCGGGCGGCCCAGCAGCGCCACGTCGTCGGCAGGCCCCACCCGGTCGCCGGGCTTGCGCGCGGGCCGCGCATTGACGGTCACCTGCCCCGCCATGATCAGCCGCTGCGCCTTCGTCCGGCTCTCACAAAGGCCGCGTTCGACCAGCACGATGTCCAGGCGTGGCACGCCGCCCGTTAAAACGCAATCCGTGGATCCAGGAAAGCAAAAACCCCCCGAAGAGCCGCGGTCAGTTTCGCTCGGCCGGGAGGCGCGGGCGCTGGTGGGCGTCGCGGAAGGCGTGGAGAAAGAGGTCGTTGTCGGCGACCGCCTTTTGCACCAGCTGGATGAGGAGGAACATTTCGGAGGGGTTGACGACGGCATGGACGCCGTATTGGAAGGCCTGAAGGGGGTTGAAGGTGGCCATCGAGAACCCGAACAGGACGAACACGGCGTGGCGGCGCATGTGCATGGGCATGTGCTGGAGGGTGATCAGGCTCTCGTTTTCCTCCGGCTTGCCGGCGGAGAAGAGCTCCTCGAGGACGACCACCTGGTAGGGGATCTGGCTGAACTTGTACAGCAGCTCGCCGTGGTTGATCGCCGTGTGCACCTTGTAGCCCAATTGGTCAAACGCCGTCTTGGCCGTTTCCTGCAGCTCCGGCGTCGACAGTCCCAGCAGGGCCGGCTTGTCGCCCGCAGTGATGAATTCAAAATTGTTCGTCATGGTCGTTCGTCCGGGCTCACTTCAGGCGCAGGGCCGTCGGCTTGCTCCCGGCTGTAAACTTGGCCGGATCGGTCTTGGGCGTCATCCGCAGGTCGGTGATGTTCGACGTGGGTTCGCCGCGGCCCTTGCGGATGTTGTCGATGCCGCGCGTGACGACGCCCCGTTTGCTGCAATAGGAGACGGCGGTTTCCTCGGTGATGATCTCGCGGCTGAACGCCTCGAGCGCCGAGGTGTCGAACGTGCGCCATCCGAAGGGCTGGCTGGCCTCGATGATTTCGTAGAAGCTCTTGCCCTCGCTCTCGCCGAGGTTGATGGATTCCTTGACGCGCAGGTTCGAACCCATGATCTCCAGCAGCGGGTAGCGGCCGCCCCCAATCCGGGGCACGAGACGCTGGCTGAGAATCCAGCGCACGGTGTCCGCCAGCCGGTAGCGGATCTGCTCCTGCTCCTCCGTTTCAAACATGCCCAGAATGCGGTTGATGGTCTGCCCCGAATCGATCGTGTGCAGCGTGCTGAACACCAGATGGCCCGTCTCCGCCGCCGTCAGCGCAATCTCGACCGTCGCACGATCGCGCATTTCCCCGACGAGGATGACCTTGGGCGCCTGGCGCAGCGCCGCGCGCAGGCCGTTGGCAAAGCAGTCGAAATCGTTGCCCAGCTCCCGCTGGTTGATCGTGGCCAGCTTCTGCGAATACACGAACTCGACGGGGTCTTCCAGGGTGATGATGTGGATGTGCTGGGTGGCGTTGATCTCCTCGAGAAGCGACGCCAGTGTGCTCGACTTCCCCGACCCCGTCGCCCCCGTCACGAGCACCAGGCCCGTCTTCTCGATTGCACACTGCAGGATGACCGTGGGCAGGTTCAGCTCCACGATGGTGGGAATGCGCGCGTTGAGCTTGCGCAGCACCACGGAGTAGTTGCCGCGCTGGGAAAAAATGTTGACCCGGAACCGGGCGCGGTCGTTGAGCGAGTAGGCGGTGTCGCAGGAACCCGTCCGGAGCAGGTCGTCGATCAGGCGCGGGTTGTTCCCGATGATGTTCAGCGCGATGGTCTCGGTCTGGAACGGAGTGAGGCGCTCGATCGCGGGATTGAGCGGGACGGGGGTCAGCACCCCCGACACCTCGACCTGCGGCGGCTTGTCCACGGTGAAGTTGATGTCCGACACGTCCTTGTCGAAGTCGAGCAAGGTGCCGAGAATGTATTCCAGTTCGTTGCGGCGCATATCAGCTAGCCGTTGGCGCAAGGACGCCGAATCCCCCGGCGCCGGGACCGCGCCCCGCCACCGGCCATCCCCGGATGCGTCCCCGGACGGGGGCGCCGCTGGCGAGGCGTGATGGGTCTGCGGTGCATGGGCAGGGTCGGGGGTTGCGGGGCGATTTCACACCTCGTCGTCCAAGGGCGGGTTGGGCAGAAACACGCGGAATTTCCGCTTGTCGAGACACTTGTCGTAGGCTTCCTCCGGCGAGATGCGTTTCATGCGCAGGTGTTCCATGATGGAGTCGTCGAGGGGCTGGTTGCCGAGCTTTTTGCCGACCTGGATCATGCCGGGCAGCTGGTGAGTTTTGTTTTCGCGGATCAGGTTGGCGATGGCGGTGGTGAACACCAGCACCTCCAGCGCGGCCAGCCGCCCCTTCTTGTCCACCCGCCGAAACAGGTTCTGCGCCACCACCCCCCGCAAGGCTTCGGACAGCGTCGCGCGGATCTTGTTCTGCTGGTCCGCGGGAAACACGTCGATGATGCGGTCCACGGTTTTGGATGCGCTCTGGGTGTGGAGGGTGCCGAAGACGAGGTGGCCCGTGCTGGCCGCCGTGATTGCCAATTCGATGGTCTCCAGGTCGCGCATTTCCCCCACGAGAATCACGTCCGGATCCTCGCGCAACGCGCCGCGCAACGCCGCCGCGAAACTCTTCGTGTGCACCCCCACCTCGCGGTGGTTGACCAGGCAATTCTTGCTTTCATGCACGAACTCGATCGGGTCCTCAATCGTCACAATGTGGTCGCGCCGGTTCCGGTTGGCGTAATCCACCATCGCCGCCAGCGTCGTCGACTTGCCCGAACCCGTCGGCCCCGTCACCAGCACCAACCCCCGCTGCAACATCGCGAATTTCTTCAGCACCGGCGGCAGCGGCGAGTCCATCTTCTCGAAATCCTCAAACGTGATCACCTTGCTCGGAATCTGCCGGAACACGGCGCCAATCCCGTTCTTCTGATTGTAAAAGTTCGCCCGAAACCGCGACACGTTCGGAATCTCATAGCCGAAATCCACGTCCCCCGTCTCCTCAAAGGTCTTGATCTTGTACTCCGGCGCGATTTCGTACAGCATCGCCTTGAGCGAATCGGCCTCCAATGGCGGAAAATCCACCCGCTGCAACTCGCCATGAATCCGCAGAATCGGCGGATTGCCCGTCGAGACGTGCAAATCCGATGCCTTCTGCTCGAACATGAGGTTGAAGAACGCGTCTATTTTCGCCATACAACCCCCTTGCGGAAGCAAAACAGATACCGAAGCCCCAGACTTCACCCAAGATAATGACTCCTGCCCACGAAGTCCTGCGCCGGGAAATTCAACGCGATGGCCCCGTCTCCTTCGCCCGCTTCATGGACCAGGCTCTCTATCACCCGCGCCACGGGTATTACGAGCGCCAATCTCGCGCAATCGGCACAGCCGGAGACTTTTACACCAGTCCTGCCACCGGCCCTCTCTTCGGTCACTTGATGGCCGCCCAATTCGCCCACTGGCTCGATACCCTCCCCCCCGACCGCCCCCTGCACCTCGTCGAAGCCGGCGCCCACGACGGCCGATTCGCAGCCGATGTCCTCGACGCGCTCGGCAAAAACCGTCCCACCCTTGCCCGGCGTGTCTTGTATTGGATCATCGAACCGTCCTCGCACCGCCAATCCTGGCAGCGCAAGACCCTGCGCCGCTTTCGACCCCGTATCCAATGGTTCCCCAGCCCCGCCCACCTGCCCCCGTCAGGCGTCACCGGCGTGTTCTTCTCCAACGAACTGATCGACGCCTTCCCCATCGAACGGTTCGGCTGGAACGCCAAACGCCGCGCCTGGTTCGAATGGCGCGTCGACTGCACCCCCGCCGGCTTCGCGTGGCACCCCCACCCCGTCGCCTCCCCCCATGCCCTCGAACGCCGCTTCTGCGATGCCGGCCTGGACGTTCCCGAGGCTCTCCGCGACGTGCTGCCCGATGGCTTCACGCTTGAACTCCGCCCCGCCGCAGCTTCCTGGTGGCGCTCGGCCGCCGCCGCCCTCCACACCGGCACCCTTCTCACCCTCGACTACGGCCTGACCGCCTCCGAGTTCCTCGACCCCCGCCGACCCCACGGCACCCTCCGCGCCTACCGCGCCCATCGCCTCTGCCCCGATCCGCTCGCCCACCCCGGCGAGCAGGACCTCACCGCCCACGTCAATTTCACCGAACTCCAAACCGTCGGCGAACTTGCCGGACTCGTCACCACCTCGTTCCTCACCCAATCCCAATTCCTCACCCGCATCGCCGAGCAGCTCTGGCACTCCCAACCGGCACCCCAACCGTGGACGCCATCCCAGGTCCGCCAGTTTCAAACCCTCACCCACCCGAACCACATGGGCCACGCGTTCCGGGTCCTCGTCCAGACGCGCCTCGCCCCGGGCTCACGTCAGGTTGCCCCCACCCAGAACCGCACCGCGGTATTGTCCGGCGAGCCGCATGACGGCACGCGGGCGCTTTGATGAACGCCCTCCGCTGATGACCCGCCGGCGCTCCGAACGGTCAGCCTGCGGCTCGCTAGCCCGCATTTCTGACGAGGTTCCTGGTGAGAAATGGAGGCTAGCGCGTTGCCACGCATCGCATCGACAGCACGGGGCGGCCGGCAGGGCCAAAGTCGCCCTCGACCCGCACCGTGCCCTCGAGGGGCTCGGACGCACCCGTGAGGTCGATCGCAAGCGACACCTCCGCACGCGCGTCCGGCTCCAAGCTCAGGGGTTTCAACGGCGCCACCTTCCACCCGCGCGGGGCCCGGATGCTCAGCGAGCCGCGGACGGGTTGGCTGCTGAAATTATAGACGCCCAGCGGGACCGCTGCCGGCCCGTTCGGGGCGATCCGGCAGGCGGATTTCTCGAGCAGCAGCTTGTCCGCGGGCCACAACGCCTGCAGCACCACCGGCGACGGCTCGCCGCCCAGACGTTCCGGCGCGCGTGGAGGCGGGGACAGCGGCAGGCGCGCGGCGGCTTCGGCGTCCAGAAACACAAAGCGCGGCGCGGCGGTCAGGCGGATCGTCCGCGAAGCGTTCCGCTCGCGTCCGAAATGGTCGAACACGGCTTCGGGCTCGGCGGGCAGGGCCAGTTCGGAGGGGGCGTGGTCGTCCCAGGCGACGAGCAGCCGGCGGGTATGGCCGTCGGCTTGGACTTGGAACAGGCACCCCTGCTGGGCGGGCGGCCCGTTCAATTTGCCGAGCGGCCGGGCGCCGGCCATGAGGCGTCCGACGGCGGCCAGCGCCACAAAGGCAGGGCGGGGGGTGAGGTCGGGTCGGAGGATGCCGAACTGGGTCTGGCCTTCGACATAATGGGGCAGCAGAAAATAGAACGTGGCGGCCGATCCCTCATGGATCGACAGCGCGAAGGTTTTGGCGACGCGTTCGGCCTGAAGGCGCAGGTCGGCGTCGGCGGGCTCCTTGAGCCGGTCGCTGCCGGCCCATTTGACGGGGCGTGCGCATTCGGTGACCCAGAGGGGTTTGCCTGCCGAGACGGCGCGGAAGGCGGCGTAGAGTTGGGGATAGCGTTCGAAGGCTTCGTAATGGTGAAGGTTGAAGGTGTCGAAGTAGGGCCAGGCCTGGTTGTCCTGCAGATCCGCCAGATGCTCCGCCCGGTGCGCCGCAAACACGTTCAGACAGGCAACGGCCTCCGGGTTGCCGGCCTTCAAGCCGAGATAGGCGGCCTTTTGGTGTGCGGCCATTTCGGCGCCGGTGTGGCCGCCGAAGTTGGGAATGTCCGCTTCGTTCCACGGTTCGAAGGCCAGCACCTGCCCTTTCCAGCGCCGCGCCATCTCGCGCTGAAAACGGTAGGCGTCGCGAAGGTCGAGCGGGAACCGTTGGCGCCGGGGGTTGGCCCACTCGGGAGACGCGTGATGAACCTGCAACACCCGCAGCCCCGCCTCGGCCTGGATCCGCGCCGAAGCGTCATAAGCCGTGTCGGGCGCCCATTGGCCGCGCCGCGGTTCCATGTGCGCCCAAGTCAAACGGTCCCGCACCCAGTTGACCCCCGCCAACGCGCACAAATTCGCCACCGCCCCCATCCGGTCCGCCCCGTAAAACCACGCCATCGCGACGTCCAGCGCCACGGGCGACGACGCCGGAGTGGGCGCCTTCAGCGGCGCCAGCACGCCCAGGGAAACCCACACGTTGGAATCGTTGCGGGCTCGCAACCGGTAAAACCCCACCGGCAGGCGGCCCAGGCTGACCCGGCCGTCCTGAACCGCCGGCTCGGACAGGATCTTCTCCCCGGCATCAAGCAATTGCCAGCCGCCACCGGCCCCCGGCGGCAAAGCAACGCTTGCATCCTGCCCCGCGAGAAAAATGTTCCCGGGATTGCCGGCCAGCGGCACCGGCAACCCGCGCGACGCGCTCTGGCCCGGGCTGAGGGCGGCCGATAAAACAAGGATCACGGCAACGGCCCGGCCCGGGCACACGATATCGAAACGGCGAAGGTCCATGGCCGCCAACCCCAACCCATTTCCACCGCACAGTCAAGCCGGGAGAACCGGAACCGCCGGCCAAGGGCGCATCTCAGCCTTTTCCGGATCAGCCTCGAAATCACCGGGATGCGGCTTGCGCATTACCAGCCCTACCTGGAAGGCGCCACCACCGCCCAGCTCACCAACGGCGTGGCCGACCTCCAGTTCGACTACTGGTTCTCCGCAGGCACCAACGGCACCGACCTCGTCGTCAGCAACGCCAACGGCCAAATCGCCCACGTCCAAGTCCTCGACCCCGCGACGGGCGAAACCGTGGCCGGCCTCCAGGGATTCCATGTCCGCCAAGCCACATTCGACCTGCGCGCCGCCCAACCCTACCTCGACCCCGCCCTGGCGCTGAACATCGCCAGCGGCGCCCTCACGCTCGCCGGCAAGCTGCGCTTCCAAACCAACGACACCGCCGGCCCCCAACTGACCTTCGCCGGCACCCTCCGCGCCACCAACGTCGTCACCGCCGACCAGGCCGCCTCCAAGGAAATCGCGCGCTGGGACGACCTGACCGTCAGCGGCATCGAAGCCGCCCTCCTCCCCAACCAGTTCACCATCGACGAAATCCGATTCGTCCGGCCCAAGATCAACCTGCTCATCCACCCCGACGGACGCCCCAACCTGTCCCACATTCACAAGCGGCAGGAGCCGGCCGCCGAAGGCGCGGTGGCGGCGGTGTCGACCAACCGCCCGGCAAGCAGTGCCACCTCGGAAGTGCCCCCGGTGCAGCTGGGCGCCCTGGTCCTGGACCAAGCCTCGTTCACCTTTGCCGATGACTCCGTCAAGCCCCGCGTCGCCCTCGGCATCGATCAAATGGACGCCACCGTCAAAGGCCTCGCCTCCACACTCACCAACCTCGCCGAAGGCGCCCCGGACAAACTCGACAAACTGGCCGCCGCCCTCGCCAAACGCCCCGCCCTTAACCTGGAAATCGAAGGCATGATCGACCCCAAAGCCGACCGCGACGTCCTCGCCCGACACAGGCTCCGCCAACAGCTCAAAGCCAAACGCCTCCAGGAACTCGCCGCCAAAAAGCGGGCGCCCGCCTCGGCCGACACCTTTCAAGTCGAGCCGGAGGAAAGCAAGCGCCTGCTGCGGGCTGCGTTTGTGGAAACATTCGGCACCAACATCGCCCTGATCATCCGCACCAACCAGGCCCGCCTCGCCGCAACCCGCCCGCCCGCAGATGCGACTGCCGCCCCACCCCGTCAAGGACTCCTCCAGCGCGTCACCACCCTGTTCGGCGGCGGCTCACACCGGTCCAAGGCCGAAAAGCGCCTCGGGAAGACCGACCGCGAAGCCCTCAGCCAAGCCACCCCCGAATTCATGGAACAATTGCTCGCCGAACACATCGCCGTCCCCGAAGAAGAGTTGCGCGAACTCATGACCGCACGCGCCCGCTGGGTCCGGGACTGGCTCGTGAAAACCGGCCAGATCGTCCAAGACCGTCTCTTTCTGGTCACCGCAAAACCCCCCGATACCGGCTCGCCCGGCGCAAGCCGCGTCAGCCTGTCGCTCAACTGACCCGGTCCGTTTCAGGGATGCACCGCTCGGAAACGCCGTGCAGCGATTTCGGCTTCAGGAAGCGCTGGGGATTTGGGACCGGGCTGCATTTCTCACCAGGTTCCTGGTGAAAAATGCACCCGCCCGGGGGGGCGGCCATGCGGTCAAAAAAATGCACGTCCGAAGATTCGTCCTTTTTTGATTTGCGCGAGGAGTTTGCGTTCGGGCAGGGTTGGGGCGTGGAATGTGCCAGTGACAGCCGGTTTGATCCGAACCGGGCCGCCCAATTGCTCTTGGATATTGCCCAGGAGCAATCGCTGGAACGTCTGCTGCAGACGCTGGTCGGCCGGGCTGTGGAGCGTCCGGACGTGGCGTGTGTGCAGGTTTGGCTGATTGACGAGGGGGATCGTTGTTCGGCGTGTGCGCTTCGAACGGCATGCCCGGACCAGTCGCGTTGTCTGCACTTGGTGGCGGGCAAGGGGGTGTCCCTCGATGGCTCGCGGCCGGACACGCGGCGTTTTGACGATCCGCACGCGCGGGTGCCTTTGGGGGTGGGGCTTCTTGGGAAGGTGGCGGCGACGGGTCAACAGAGCGAGATTGCCGTTGTGGACGATGGGGCGGAGGACACGGCGGCGATTCCGTGGCTGGAAAGCGAGGGGATTCGCAAATACGGGGCGACGCCGATCATAGCGCAAGGCAAAGTGCTGGGCATCATCACCGGGTTCACGCGCAAAAACCTGCCGGAGGAAGCCCGGCCCTGGGGCCGGATTTTCGCGGATCACATCGGTGCCGCGATTGCCAACGCGCGCGCGTTCGAGGAGATCCGGCGGCTCAAGGGGCTGCTGGAACTGCAGAACACCTATCTGCAGGAAGAAGTGGTCGAAGCCAAAGCCTTCGGCGACCTCGTCGGCCAAAGCGCCGCGCTCCGCCAAATCATCAGCCAGATCGATCTCGTGGCCCCCACCGAGGCCTCCGTGTTGATCCTCGGGGAAACCGGCACGGGCAAGGAGCTGGTCGCCCACGAAATCCACCGCCGCAGCCGGCGCCACCATGGCCCCCTGGTCCGCGTGAACTGCGCCTCCATCCCCAAGGAACTCTTCGAAAGCGAGTTCTTCGGTCACGTCCAGGGCGCCTTCACCGGCGCCATCAAGGACCGCGCCGGCCGGTTCGAAACGGCCGAAGGCGGCACCCTCTTCCTCGACGAAATCGGCGAGGTGCCCCCCGAAATGCAGGGCAAACTCCTGCGCGTTCTCCAGGAAAAGCGCTACGAACGCGTCGGCGACGACCGCACTCGCCACGCCGATGTGCGCATCATCGGCGCCACCAACCGCGATCTGAAGAAGGCCTTGGCCGCCGGCCGCTTTCGCGAAGACCTCTACTATCGCCTCCACGTCTTCCCCATTCGCGTGCCCCCGCTGCGCGAACGCAAAGACGACATTCCGCCCCTCGCGCAACATTTCGTCGAGCTCTCCGCCAGGGAACTCAAATGCCAGAAACCCCGCCTCACCCGCGCCGGGCTGGTCAGCCTCCAACACTACGCCTGGCCCGGCAATGTCCGCGAGCTGCGCAATGTCGTCGAACGCGCCGTCATCCTCGCCCGCGGCGGAACGCTGCACTTCGAGCTGCCGGTGGCCGATGCCGGCCTCGGGCACACTGCGTCGCCGGTTTCGGCCAATCCGAAAGCCGCTCCGGGCTACCTCACCGAAGCCGAGTTGCGGCGCCGCGAGGTGGACAACCTGCGGGCCGTCCTGGACATTGCGGGCTGGAAGATCAAAGGCGCCGACGGCGCGGCGGAACTCCTGGGTGTCAAACCCACCACGCTGCTCTCGCGCATCAAGAAGCTGGGATTGACGCGGCCCTGAGGCTCCATGTCCGGCGCTGGGCGTTTGGGTCCGCCACCCATAAACCCTGTGAACCTTCCGGCGGCCGTGCATCGACGAGGCCCGAAGCAGTCCCGCCCCTCGGGCGGGATTCAAGCTGCGGAAGTTCGAGGCTCAAGCGCGGCGCTCAGTGTTCAACCGTTGACGCGCGGCAGTGCCCCATTGCACTCACCGCCCGTGCGTGCGAGGTTCGGCTGGGGTGCCCGCCGTCCTGCTGCTCGCGTTGCCGTGGCTCGCCGACGACTGGCCCATGCTGGGTCACTCATGCGCAACGAAAATCCTTTCCCGCTCCCCACCCCCCCCCTCGAAATCTTCACCGCCCGCGCCTGGATCCTCGGCGAGCCGGCCACCGTCCTGCGCACGTTCCTCGACCTGCCGTGGTGCCGCGCCGACGAGTTCCACATCCAGAAACTGGCGCTGCTCCTGCATGCCGCGGCCTCCGACCGTTCGGGGCGCTGATGGCCTTCGCGGCCGGGAACAGACGCGACCGGTCAATGAAGGATTCTGGTTGCGATTCCCGGGCGAACCCGATATCCGACGGGCCGACATTGAACTCAAACCGACCCTGCTTATGATGTTTCGCACGACCATTCTCTCCGCCGCCTCGTTGATCGCCCCGGCCCTGGCCTTCGCCGGCGCCGCCGACTGGCCCCAATGGATGGGCCCACAACGCGATGGCCTGTCCCCGGAATCCGGCCTGCTCCAGTCCTGGCCCGCCGGCGGCCCCCCGCTGCTCTGGAAAGCCACCGGACTCGGCGGCGGCTTCTCCACCGTGTCGGTCGTCGGCGACAGGATCTTCACCGCGGGCGACCAGCAGGACGCCAATTACGTGCTGGCCCTGAGCCGCGCCGACGGACGGGTCCTTTGGACCGCCAAGCTCGGCAAAGCCGGCGCGCCCGGCTGGGGCGGGTTTGCCGGACCGCGCGGCACGCCCACGGTCGACGGCGACCTGTTGTATGGGGTCGGGCAATACGGGCAGGTGGCATGTCTGGAGACGGCCACCGGGAAGGAGGTTTGGCGCAAGGATTTCAGCGGGGACTTCGGCGGCGAGCGGCCCGAGTGGGGCTTCTCCGCCTCCCCGCTCGTGGACGGCGACCGGGTGATTCTCGCGCCCGGGGGCAAACAGGGCGCCCTGGCGGCCCTGAACAAGAAAACCGGCGCGCTGCTCTGGCGCAGCGAGAGCCTCGCCGACCCCATCCATTACTCGTCACCCATCGTCCGCGACATCGGCGGCGTGCGCCAATACATCCAGTTGACCGCCGCGCACGTGGCCGGCATCGCCGCGGACGACGGCCGGCTGTTGTGGAAACACGCGCGCAGGGGCCAGACGGCCGTCATTCCGACGCCTCTCCACGCCGAGGGGCACGTTTACGTGGCGTCCGGTTACGGGATTGGCTGCAACCTGTTCCAGGTGACCGCCGCCGGCGGCCAGTTTGCCGTCACGGAGGTCTACAAGAACAAGGTCATGGTCAATCACCACGGCGGCGTCATCAAGGTCGGCGCTCATGTTTATGGGTTCAGCGACGGCAAGGGCTGGACGTGCCAGGATTTCAAGACGGGCGAAGCGGTGTGGCAGGAGAAGAGCAAGCTGGGCAAGGGATCGCTGGTGTATGCCGACGGCCGTTTCTACCTGCGCCAGGAGGACCGCCAAGGCACCGTCGTCCTGCTCGAAGCCACTCCGAAAGCCTACCGCGAACACGGCCGCTTCGATCCGCCCGACCGCAGCAAGAAACACAGCTGGCCGCACCCCGTCGTTGTCGGCGGCAAGCTCTACCTGCGCGACCAGGACGTGCTCCTGTGCTACGACGTGAAGGCCAAGTGAACCCCTGGCCGCGGCGTGATCCGGTCCGGCGCCGCCGGACCGGCCACCTGCCGGCCTGTCCCGGACTCCCCCAACCCTCCCGGTCCGACCGCGCCGTGAACCGCGCCTCCTGTGCTTATGCTTGAGTGCTCCCGATTCGGACAGACCCCCGACGGCGTCCAAGTCGACTGCTACACGCTGCGGAACCGCCAGGGCACCGTCGCCAAAATCATCACCTACGGCGCGATTCTCACCGAACTGCGCGTCGCCGACCGGCAGGGGCGGCTCGGCGACATCGTGCTGGGGTTCGACACCCTCGACGATTACCTCCGCGGCCACCCCTACTTCGGCGCCATCGTCGGCCGGGTCGCCAACCGCATCGCGCGCGGCGTGTTCACCCTCCACGGGGTCACCTATCACCTCGCCACCAATAACGGGCCCAACCACCTCCACGGCGGAATCGCAGGGCTCGACAAAAAAATCTGGCGCGCCGCCCCCGTTCGAAGCGTCCACGGCGACGGCGTCAAGCTGGAGTGTCTGAGTCCCGACGGGGAAGAGGGTTATCCCGGCAATCTGCGGGTCGAGGCAACCTACACGCTGACCGACCACAATGAACTGCGCCTCGACTACGTCGCCACCACGGACCGCGATACTCCCGTCAACCTCACCAACCACAGCTACTTCAACCTCGCCGGCTCCGGCCAGGGCCACATCCTCCATCACCAACTCGAAATCAACGCCGACCGGTTTACGCCCACCGACGATACCCTCATCCCCACCGGCCACCTCGAGCCCGTGGACGGCACCCCCCTGGATTTCCGCCAGCCCATCCCCATCGGCGCCCGCCTCGCCCAAACCGGGGGCAACCCTCCCGGCTACGACCACAACTTGGTGCTCAACGGCGGCGATACGTTGAAACTGGCGGCGCGCGCTCACGACCCCGGCTCGGGCCGGCGGATGGAAGTCTGGACCACCGCCCCGGGCATGCAGTTTTACACCGGCAACTTCCTCGACGGCACCCTGCGGGGCAAGCAGGGCGTGGTCTATCAGCGGCACCAGGCGTTCTGCCTCGAAACCCAGCATTTTCCCGACGCCGTCCACCACCCGAACTTCCCCAGCATCATCCTCAAGCCCGGCGCGGTCTACACCCAGACCACCATTCACAAGTTCGCGGCCGAAGTCCAACACGAGCCGGTCTCCCGTGCAGGGGATGCCCCCGGAACTCGAAACGAGTCGGGTTCCTCCGGTGGCGCCGCCCGTTGAGCGGCGCGTTTATTCGGGCGTTGCCGCGCGGATCGCGCCGGTGGCATGCTGGGCCTGATGAAACCAGTGTGCATGGCCTTCGGGGCTTTGTGGGCCGGTGGGGCGTGTCTTGGGGCGGCGCTGATCGTTGCCGGGTGTGGCGTTGCCCCCTCGTCGCAGCGTTTGGGGCCGACGGCGGAGCCGGTGGGGCTTGTGGGTGCGCGGCGTTATTACACGCCGGCCAACCAGGTGCTTACTCCCGCCGGCCTGCAGGTGGACTTGCCCGGTCTGCGGCCCCAGGCCCTGGCGTTGAGCCCGGACGGTCTGCTGCTGGTCACGTCGGGCAAAACCGCCGAACTGATCGTCGTCGACCCGGGCTCGGGCGCCATCCGCCAGCGCGTCAAGCTGCCCTCCGAAGCCGACGAAGATCCCGCGCCCGATGAGGTTTCCGAGCACATCCTGGCGCCGGACCGGAAGGGGCAGTTGAGCTTCACCGGCCTGGTGTTTTCGCCGGACGGCTCCCGGATTTACCTGGCGAATGTGAACGGCAGCGTCAAGGTGTTCGGGGTCACGCCGGAGCACAAGGTCGTGGGGCTGTTCCGGCTGCGGCTGCCGCGCACCCAGGCCTGGAACCGGGTGGAGGACATTCCCAGCGGCTTGGCGGTGTCGCCCGACGGCCAGCGCCTCTACGTGGTGTTGAACCTGTCCAATCGGTTGATCGAACTGGAGGCGGCCACGGGGAAGGTGCGGCGGTCGTGGGATGTGGGGGTGGCGCCGTTCGACGTGGTCCTGGCCGGCACCAAGGCTTACGTCAGCAACTGGGGCGGACGCCGCCCCGACGCGGAGAGCGTCACGGGACCGGCCGGGCGCGGCAAACGGGTGCGGGTGGACCCGGTGCGGTTCATTGCGAATGAGGGGTCGGTTTCGGTGGTTGATTTGGCGGCGAACCGTGTGGCGCGGGAGATCCGAGTGGGGCTGCACCCGTCGGCGATGGCGCTGTCGCGGGACGGGCGCCACCTGGTGGTGGCGAACGCGGCCAGCGACACGTTGAGCGTGGTGGACACCCGCACCGACGGGGTGGTGGAAACGATCTGGACGCGCCAGAACCCCGCGGACCTGTTCGGCGCAACCCCCAACGCGCTGGCGTTCGATCGCCGCGGCGACAGGCTGTTTGTCGGCAACGGCACGCAGAACGCCGTCGCCGTGATGGCTTTCAAGCCCGGTGCCTCGCAGCTCGCAGGATTGATCCCCGTCGGGTGGTTCCCGGGCGCGGTGGTCCACGATGCGCGGCGCGATGCGCTGTACGTCGCGAACATCAAGGGGATTGGGTCCACCACCAACATCGCGCCCGGCGCGCCCGTGAAGTTCAACTCGCACCAGCATTATGGCACCCTGTCCCTGGTGCCGGTCCCCAGCAGGCGCGAGTTGGCGCGGCACACGCAGATTGCGCTGCGCAACATGCGCCACCCCCTGTTGGCCGAGGCCCGGCGTCCGGCACGGCCCCGCCAGCCGCCGCGCCCGGTGCCGGAGCGCGTGGGCGAGCCGAGCGTGTTCCGGCACGTGGTGTATCTCATCAAGGAGAACCGCACCTATGACCAGGTGCTGGGCGACATGCCGGAGGGCCGGGGCGACCCTTCCCTGTGCATCTTCGGCGGCCAGGTCACCCCCAACCAGCACAAGCTGGCACGCGAATTCGTCCTGCTCGACAACACCTATTGCTCCGGCATCCTCAGCGCCGACGGCCACCAGTGGGCCGACAGCGGCATCACCACCGATTACATGGAACGCTCCTTCGCCGGCTTCCCGCGCAGCTACCCCGACGGCATGGAAGACGACGACATCGACGCCTTGGCCTATTCGCCCGCGGGCTTTATCTGGGATAACGCCGTCGCCCACGGCAAATCCCTGCGCGTCTACGGCGAGTTCGCCATCACCGACAAGGGCTGGGTCGACCCCGCCCGCAAGGGCAAGCTCTCGTGGACGGATCATTACCGGGAATTCGTGGACGGCACGCGCACCATCCGCCTCGGCAGCCGGCCCGCCATCGAGTCCCTGCGGCCTTACCTGTGCACCCACACCGTCGGCTGGGACATGGATGTCCCGGACGTGTTCCGCGCCGCCGAGTTCATCAAGGAACTCCGGCGCTTCGAGGAGACCGGCGACTTCCCCAGCCTGGCGATGATCTGCCTGCCCAACGACCACACCAGCGGCACCAAGGCCGGCGCCCCCACCCCGGCCGCCCAGGTGGCCGACAACGACCTCGCCTTCGGCCGCATCGTCGACGCCATCAGCCACAGCCGCTTCTGGCCCCACACCTGTATTCTCGCCATCGAGGACGACCCCCAAAACGGCTGGGACCATGTCAGCGGCTATCGCACAACCTGTTACGTGATCAGCCCCTACACCAGGCGCCGCGCAGTCGTCGGCACCCAATACAACCAGACCAGCGTCCTGCGCACGATCGAACTCATCCTCGGTCTGCCCCCCATGAACCAGATGGACGCCACCGCAACCCCCATGACCGACTGCTTCTGCGACACGCCCGACTTCACCCCCTTCCACGCCCTGCCCAGCAACATCCCGCTGGACCAAATGAACCCCGCCCCCAAGGCCATCCGCGACCCTCTGCTCCGTCACTACGCCCATGCGTCCGCCCGATTGCCCCTCGACCGGATCGACGCCTGCCCCGAGGACCTCTTCAACCGCATCCTCTGGCACGCCATGAAAGGTCCCCACGCACCCTATCCGGCCTGGGCCGTAAAGCTCGTGGACGACGACTAGCGAGCCGCGGGCTCAGACTTTTCGAGGTGTTCAGGAGCCACAAACCGTGGGTGTTCATCGAGAGGGCCGTGGGTCTGCGTGCGGCTCGCTCCACAAAACCGCTTCGCGGTTTTGTCCCGAAGATGGCATGGAACCCGCCGCGGCGGCGGAGCTTTCTTGGTGCGGAACCTGGGACGAGCACCGAACGCCCAACATCGAAGCGAGCGGTCCAATGGGCAACCAGCGAATTGTGCCGTGTCGCGTTGAGCGTTGAGCGTTGAGCGTTGAGCGTTGAGCGTTGAGCGTTGAGCGTTGAGCGTTGAGCGTTGAGCGTTGAGCG
>JAFGQR010000090.1 GCA_016935555.1 Verrucomicrobiota bacterium | reverse complement strand
GTCGCCGCCGCCAAGGGGAGAAGTGGGACGCGGTGGAACGCGTCCCTACCAGCGCGAAGCGCGGCCCCTGGCTTTCCGTTGCGCCTCACCTGCGAGGGCGCGATGGGACATCGCGCCCTAGCCGGTTCAAGGCTGCGATGCGCATGCAAGGCAGGTGGGAACTGCCCGTGAACCGCGGCAACACCAACACCGAACACCGAACGCCCAACGTCGAACATCGAATGGCAAACCGGGGTTGACGAACGGCGGCGGGTCCACTATACCTTACCTCGCAGCCGGACGAGGACGCTGAACCAGACCAACAATCATTATGCCACCCAAGACTGCCGACAAGAGTTCCGAATCCAAGGCGTCGGACGCCAGGAGCGCCGAGGCCAGAGCCGGTGAGGCGAAGGCGGCCGAAGCCGCCAAGCACCACGCCGCCCGCCAGCGCGACCTCGACGCGGCCATTTCGGCCATCACGAAGTCCTACGGCGAAGGCAGCATCATGCGGCTGGGGGACGAGCACGCGCGCATCAAGATCGACGTCATTCCCACGGGCGCGCTGGGCGTGGATCTTGCCCTGGGGGTGGGAGGCATCCCGCGGGGGCGCGTGGTGGAGATTTACGGGCCGGAGTCGTCGGGCAAGACGACGCTGATGCTGCACGTGATTGCCAACGCCCAGAAGGCCGGCGGGCTGGCGGCGTTCATCGATGCCGAGCACGCGCTGGACCCGGCGTATGCCAAGAAGCTCGGCGTCAACCTTCCGGACCTGCTGGTGTCGCAGCCCGACAGCGGCGAGGAAGCGCTGAGCATTTGCGAGACACTGGCACGTTCCAACGCGCTGGATGTGATCGTGGTGGACTCGGTGGCCGCGCTGGTGCCCAAGGCCGAGCTGGAGGGCGAGATGGGCATGGCCACCATGGGCATGCAGGCCCGCCTGATGAGCCAGGCCCTGCGCAAACTCACCGCCATCCTCGCCAAGGCCAAAACCGCCTGCGTCTTCACCAACCAGATGCGCGAGAAGGTGGGCGTCATGTTCGGCAACCCCGAAACCACGCCCGGGGGCAAGGCGCTTAAATTCTACGCCAGCGTCCGCATCGACATCCGCCGCCGCGAGACCCTCAAGGACGCCGCCGGCAACGCGATCGGCAACACCACCAAGGTCAAAATCGTCAAAAACAAGGTCGCCCCACCCTTCGCCGAAGCCGAGTTCGAAATCCTTTTCAACCACGGCATCAACAAGGAAGGCAACATCCTCCAAGTCGGCGTCGACCATGGCGTTGTCGAGAAAAGGGGCGCCTGGCTCCAGTTCGGCGGCGAGCTGATTGGCCAGGGCAAAGACGCCGCACGCCAGGCCCTCGTCGAGAAACCCGACCTGGCCGCCAAAATCGTCGCCGCCATCCTCGCCCAACGCGCCGCGAAAGCCGACGCGTGATCCGAACGCGAAGCGCAAAGCGGGCGCTTGCTCGCGAATGCGGTCCACCCAAATGCCCGCAGCGTTAGCCCGCATTTTTCACCGCCCGGTGAGAAATGCAGGTTAGGCTTGCAAGCCCCAAGGATTTTGGCCGCGAAAAAGCACAAAAGACGCAAAATGGGATCGGCTCTTTTGCAACACAACGGCTGGAAATCGCGCGTTTTCGGAAAGATTTTTCACGCGGCAAGTGCCGTCCGTTTATCGACATCCGCTTGGCGGGCGGACGTATGAGGGGGTGTTTTCTCGCGTTGGCCAAGGACGACATTCCAGTAAATCCGAATCTCGAATCTCGAAATCCGAAACAAATCCGAATTTCAAATGACCCAAACCCGGAGCCCACGGGGTGAAGGCCGTGCCGCGGGTCGTCAATTGGCCGGGCCAGGGTGGAGCACGGCGTCATTTTCATGTCCCAGAAGCCTCCGGGGTACTCTGGGCGACGGGAGTCGCCCTCTCCAGCGCGGTGCCACTCCGAGTTGGCAGCCGGGTTGGTTGTGCACCGTTCGAAGTCCCAAAGGCTTTGGTTGCGGCTGCGCCGCGCTGGGCCTTTTGGGCCTTTTCGCGGCCAACCTTCTTCCGATGCTTGCCTTCCGCCTTTCGCCTTCCGCCCCGCGCATCACGGTTTCCTGCAAAATATGTCGCATTCTTGCCAAATCACGGTGAGCGGAGGCACGCCACGCAAGAGAAGGTGTGGAGTGTGAACTCTGGATACAGCCTTGGGTGTCTGGCACGCGGCCCGATGGGTGGGGGCGCGACGCCGGCGACGGGGGCGGTCCGGGGCGGGTGGCGGCTGGGGCCGTGGGGCAGACGACGAACCGGAGAAACCGATGACGGCGGTGTGAGTGACGTGTCGAACATGATGGGGATTCGCGGCATGAGCCGGCTGGTGGCGTTTGCGGGCACCCTTGGCGGCGCGTGGAGGGTGCGGATTGCCACGAAGCTCGTGCTGAGCTTCATTCTGATCATTATCCTCACCAGCGTCACCTTCAGCGTCGTGGGCGTGCGCGTCATCGGGGAACGGGTGGTGGACGAGGCCCAGGCGAAGGTGCAGACGGACCTCAACGCGGCGCGGGAGATTTTCCGGAACAGGCTTGCGGGCATCAATGACGCCGTGCGGTTCACGGCCGACCGGGTGCTGCTGATGAATGGGGTGCTGTCGGGTGACGGCCAGCCGGCCGGCGAGGCGCTGGGCCGGATTCGGGAGCGGGAAAAGCTCGATGTGCTGACGGCCACGGATTCCCGGGGGCGGGTGCTGCTGCGGACCAGCAACCCCGGGCAGTTGGGGGACGACCAGAGCGACGATCCGCTGGTGCGCGCCGCTCTCGAGCGCAAGGCGCCCGTGGCCGCCCCCTGCCTGGTGTCCGCCGAGGATCTGCGCCGGGAGGCACCGCGGTTGGCCGGACAGGCCCATTTGAGATTCATCGACACGCCCAAGGCCCGGCCGCGGCAGAACACGGAGGAAACCGCCGGCATGATGCTGAAGGCGGCCGCCCCGGTGCTGGACGCGGAGCGGAACATTTTGGGGGTGGTGTATGGAGGGATTTTGCTGAACCGGAACTTCGAGATTGTGGACAAGATCAAGGAGACCGTGTTCCAGAATCTCACTTACAAGGGCAAGGACATCGGCACCGCCACCATTTTCCAGGATGACCTTCGCATTTCCACGAATGTGAAGAACGAGGATGGGTCGCGGGCGATCGGCACTCGGGTGACCCAGGAAGTGTATGAGCAGGTGGTGCAGGCGGGGAAGCAGTGGATTGGCCGTGCCTTTGTGGTGAACCATTGGTACATTTCCGCTTACGAACCCCTCAAGGACCTGGCGGGGTCCATCATCGGCATGCTCTACGTGGGCGTCCTGGAGCAGAAATACGCGGACCTGCGCCAGGAGGCCGTGGTGGTCTTCCTCGCCATCACCCTGCTCGGCGCGCTGGTGGCGCTGGGCCTGGGCTACTACATCTCCGGAAAAATCTCGGTCTCGATCAAGAAACTGGCGGCGGCGTCGGAGCAGGTCGCCCATGGCAACCTGGACACGCAGGTGGAGATCCGGTCCCATGACGAACTGCGGGAACTGGCCGACACGTTCAACTTCATGGCGGCGGCGCTCAAGAAGCGCGACGAGAAAGTGCGCGAGTACACCACGCGGCGGATCATGGAGTCCGAGCGGCTGGCGCACATCGGGCAGTTGGCCGCCGGGGTGGCGCACGAGATCAACAATCCCCTCCAGGGCATTGTCACCTATTCGCATCTGCTCCTGGAGCGGGCGGCCACGGTCAACGGCACGCGGGAGTCGCTCGAGAAGATTGTGAAGCAGGCCAACCGTTGTCGGGACATCATCCGGGGGCTGCTGGATTTCGCCCGGCAGCGCAAGCCCGAGAAGCGCCTGTCGAACGTGAACCGGATTCTCGAGGAATGCATCGCGCTGGTGGACAACCAGGCCTTGTTCCTCAACATCCGCATCGTGACGCATCTCGCCCAGGATCTGCCGCGGGTGCTCATGGATCCGTCCCAAATCCAGCAGGTGTTCATGAACATGATCATCAACGCCGCCGAAGCGATGAACGGGACCGGCCAGCTCACGCTGACCACGCGCCATGTGATCGCGGACAGCGCCGTCGAGGTCCAGTTCACCGACTCCGGCCACGGGATCAAGGAGGAGGACCTGGACCGGATCTTCAGCCCGTTCTTCACCACGAAAGAGGTCGGCCACGGAACCGGGCTGGGCCTGGCCATCAGCTACGGCATCGTCAAGGAGCACAAGGGCACCATCACCGTGGAAAGCCAGGAAGGCCAGGGCGCCACCTTCTCCATCCGGCTGCCCGTGACCAGCAGCGAGCAGGACACCATTCGCCATGCAGCCTGACCACACCCTCCTCATCATCGACGACGAGGAAGTCGTTCTCGACTCCTGCACCCAGGTGCTGGGTGGGGGGGACTGCCGGGTGCTCACCGCCGGCAACGGCGCCGAAGGCTTGCAGCGCATCGACGAATCCCCGCCGGACCTGGTCTTCGTCGATCTCAAAATGCCCGGCCTCTCCGGCCTCGAAGTCCTCGAGCGCATCCGCGCCCGCGACCCCCTCATGGTGGTCATCGTCATCACCGGCTACGCCACGGTCAGCTCCGCCGTCGAAGCCATGAAAAAAGGCGCGTTCGACTTCCTCCCCAAGCCGTTCACGCCCGAGGAGCTGCGGCTGATTGCGCGGCGCGGCCTCGAGCATCACCGCCTGGTGCAGCAAACCATCGCCCTGCGCCGCGAAAAGGAGATGCTCCGGGAGAACTTCGCGGCCATCGTCTCCCACGAACTCAAGTCGCCCCTCGGCGCCATCCAGCAAAACCTCTATGTGCTGACCGCCGATCTCGAGGACAAGTTGTCCGAGGAGCAGAAGACCCTCTGCGGGCGGCTGAAGATCCGCATTGACGATCTGGTCAAGCTCATTCATTCCTGGCTGCGGGTGTTCGCGGTGGACATCAACAAACTGAAGGACACCTTCCAGCCCGTCGCCGTGGCGGCGGTTGTCGCCAAGGCCATCGAGAGCGTTGAGCCCCATGCGACCCGCAAGGCGATCCCCATTGAGTCCTCCCTCGCGGCGTCCCTGCCGCCCGTGCTGGGGGACGAAGGCAGCCTGACCGAGGTGCTGGTCAACCTGCTGGGCAACGCGGTCAAGTATTCCTTCCCCGACCACCCCGTCCGCGTGCGCGCCGAGGCGCAGGGCACGGTGGTGGTGCTTGCCGTGGCGGACACCGGCGTGGGCATTGCGCGCGAGGACCTGCCGCATCTGTTCCAGGATTTTGCCCGCGGCCAGACCCAGCCCGAGGGCGCAGGCGGCTGCGGGTTGGGGCTGGCCATCAGCCGGCGCATTGTCGAAGTGCACGGCGGCTCCATTGGCGTCGAAAGCGAGCCCGGCAAGGGCAGCACCTTCACCATCCGCCTGCCTGTGGCCGCCCCGCCGGCGCCTCAACCCAGTCCGAACCCCGAACGCAAGGCTTAATATGAGCGAACCGAAACGACTCCTGATCATTGACGACGACCCCGACTTTGTGGCGGGCCTCAAGGCGATCCTGGTCAAAGCAAAATACGACGTGGACGTCGCCTACAATCCCAAGAGCGGCCTGCAGGCCCTGAGAACCAAGGCGTATGACCTGTTGTTGCTGGACGTCATGATGGGCCGCGGCGCCGAGGGGATCATGATCGCCCGCAAGCTCGGGAAAGATCCCACCCTGCGCGACCTGCCCGTGCTGATCATCACCGGCATCCGCGAACAGATGGCGTTCCTTTTCCCCGGCCAGGCGGTGCATCCGCATTTCGTGCCCGTGGACGAGTTGGTTGAGAAGCCGGTGGAGCCGAAGCTTCTTCTCGAGAAAGTCCAGGCGCTGATGAAAACCGCCGAAACGCGAAAGGCCAAGAGCCAATGAACACGGCCAGCCCGGAACCCGCCGCGGCCCCGCCGATTGCCGCCCCGCCGGACAACCCCCTTTCCTTCGTCGAAGAGATCCGCCACCTGCTCTACGCCTCGAAGGGCAATCCGATCAACACCTGCATCCAGTGCGGCACCTGCTCCGCCACGTGCCCCGTCGCCTCCGGCGGCTTCATGGACAACTCGCCGCGGCGGATCATCGCGTTGATCCGGGCGGGGTTCAAGGATCAGGTGCTCAAGGCCAACACGTTCTGGTACTGCGCGTCGTGCTACCAGTGCACGGTGCGCTGTCCCCGGAACATCGACATCGCCGAGCTGATGTATGGCCTCAAACGCTACACCGTCTGGAAGGCCGCCGGGAACAAAGACCTGATCGGCCCCACCTTCACCGAGACCTTCGTCAAGATGATCCTGCGCACGGGTCGCTCTTACGAGCCGGTGCTGGCCACCTCCTACCTCTTCACCTACGGCCTGCCGGAAATGATCCAGGAAGCCCAAACCGCCACCGTGCTCATGCTCAAAGGCCGGCTCCCCCTGCTGCCGGCGCGCATCAAACGCCTCGAAAACTTCAAGCGGGTCATCAAACACATCATCCCCTTGGGAGACAAGGAATGAAAACCTACGCGTATTTCCCAGGCTGTTCCCTCGAAAAGATGGCGCGCAGCTACCACACCTCGGCCCTCGAAACCTGCCGCGTCCTGGGCGTGGAACTCAGGGAACTGGAGGACTGGAACTGCTGCGGCGCGACCGCCTATTTCCACGTGGACGAGCTGCTCGCCTACACGCTGTGCGCGCGCAACCTCGCCATGGCCGAGCAGCAGAAACTGCCCGTCGTGGCCCCGTGCAGCGGGTGCTACAAGAACCTGTATTTCACCCGGGACCACCTGAATCACGACGCCGACCTTGCCGAGCACATCAACGAGGCGCTGGCGGAGGACAACCTCAAGTTCCGCGGCGACTCCCCCGTGCATCACCTCATCGAGGTCTTTGTCAAGGATGTGGGGCTGCCGGCGCTCAAGGCCAAAGTCACCCACCCGCTCAAGGGCCTGCGCGTCGCCCCCTACTACGGCTGCCAGATCCTGCGCCCGCGCAAGGACAAGGAAGACGTCGAACAGCCCCGCTTCTTCGAGGACCTTGTCGCCGCCTGCGGCGCCGAGCCGGTGCATTATCCGCTGCGCCTGACCTGCTGCGGCGGCGCGCTCATCATCACCAACCGCGAAGCCGCGCTGAGCCTCGTGCGCAACCTCCTCCAGAGCGCCGTGCAGGCGAAGGCCGCGGTGATCGTCACCGCCTGCCCCCTGTGCCAGGTCAACCTCGAGTGCTACCAGAAGCAGGTCAACAAGGAATTCGGCACCGAGTTCCACGTGCCCGTCATGTATTTCACCCAGTTGGTCGGCCTGGCCATGGGCATCCCGCCCAAACGCCTGGGCATCGGCTCCGAACTCGTCGCCGTCATGCCCGCCATCAAGGAAGCCCGCGAAACCGAACCGTCGCCGGCCGGAACATAACCCCCGAAATCCCATGAACCTCTACGTCCTCCTCAAAATGGTGCCGGATACCGTCGAAGAACTGAACGTGTCCGCCGACGGCCAATCGCTGGACTCGGAATTCCTGCGGTTCAAACTGAGCGAGCCCGACGATCACGCGCTCGAACAGGCGCTCCTGCTCAAGGAAAAACACGGGGGCACGGTGACGGTCGTGGCCCTGGACGCGCCCGAGGTGGACGACGTGCTTTTCACCGCGCTGGCCAAAGGCGGCGACCGCGCCGTGAAAATTCCCATCGCCCAGGCCGGCCTCGGCACCGCGGCCTCGGCCGGCGTCCTGGCCGCCTTCTTCGCCGCCCCCGGCGCGATCACCCCGGACACGCTGCTGCTGCCCGGGTCGCAGGCGATCGACGACCTCGAAGGGGAGCTGGCGCCCCTGCTGGCCGCCGCGTTGAACCTGCCCTATGTCGGCGTGGTCTGCGGCGTCCAGGCCGCCGACGGCAAAGCCACCATCCTCAAGGAGTTTGCCGGCGGCCTCCGCGCCGAGTTCGAAGTCGCGCTCCCGGCCGTGCTCGGCATTCAATCCGCCGAGAAACCCCCGCGCTACGTCCCGGTCGCCAAAGTCCGGGCGGCAATGAAATCCGCCACGATCGACACCGCGGAGCTCGCCCCGCCCGACCGCCCCGTCCAGCTCGACATCGCGCGCCTCTACAAACCGGAGGCGGCGGGCCGCGCGGAAATGGTCGAGGGCGCGCCGGCGGATGTTGCGGACAAGCTGGTCGACGTGCTGGCAAAACACAGCGTGGTTTAAGGAAACCCATCTCATGGCAAACCCAATTTTAGTTCTGGCGGAGCAGGTCCGGGGCGAACTCGCCGACATCACCTTTGAAATGCTGGGCGCGGGGCGCGCCCTGGCCATCGCCTCGGGCGCGCCGCTTTACGCCGCCTTGCTGGGCAGCGAAGCCGCCCCGCTTGCGGCCAAGCTGGGCGCGGCCGACAAGGTCTTCACCGTGGAGCACCCGCATCTCGACCTCGCCCCGGCGGGGACCGTCGCCGCGGCGCTCAAAGGGCTGGTGGATCACACACAGGCGGGGCTGGTGTTGCTCGGCTGCACCAACGTGTCGCTGGGCATCGGCTCCATGCTCGCCGCGCACAGCGGCCTGCCCCTGGTCAATTTCTGCCGCGCCATCACCTTCCAGGCCGGCACCCTCACCTGCACCAGCCAGTTGTTCGGCGGCAAGATTCTCTCGGACGTCAAACTGGCCGACGGACGCGGCATCGTCAGCGTCTACCCCGGCGCCTTTCCCGTGGACGCGGGGAAACACGACGGCACTCCGCCGGTGGAGAAGGTGGACCTGGCAGTGGAAGCGCCGAAGGCGGTCTTCAAGCGCTACGTGGAACCGGAAACGGGGGATGTGGACATCACGAAACAAGACGTCCTGGTGGGCGTGGGGCGCGGCATTCAGACGCAGGACAACGTGCAGCTGGCCGAGGACCTCGCCCAAATCCTGGGCGGCGCCGTCTGCGCGTCGCGCCCCGTCATCGATCAAGGCTGGCTGCCCCTGAGCCGGCAGGTCGGCAAGTCCGGCATGACGGTCAAACCGCGCGTGTATCTGGCCCTGGGGATCAGCGGGGCGCCGGAACATTGGGAAGGCATGCAAAACGCCCAATGCATCATCGCCGTCAACACCGATCCCAAGGCCCCCATCTTCGACGGCGCGCATTACGGGGTCGTCGGCGACGTCCTGGAACTGCTTCCGGTGCTCACCGAAAAAATCAAGGCGCGCAAAGCCACATGATCCCCCCAATACCGACATCCGCCATCCGAAGGCACGCCCGGACTCGGCGTCCGGAACAACCCGGCTGCGGGTCCCGTGGCCGATGCGGGGACGGTTTTTTTGGGGGTGGCCGCGTGGGTTGGGGATGGCGGCGGTGCCGGTTGGCGCGTGGAACGTGATGGCCTAACACATTATGGATCCGGTCAAAATCACATGGTTCGGTCTGCCGGGCGTCCCTCTGCTGTGGGTGCTGACCCTCATGGCGTTTGGCGTCTTCGGATACCGGGTTGGGCAGTTGGTGGGCCTGTTGCGGCGGGGGCGCTATGAGAGCCGGTTCGACCAGCCCGCCCGGCGGCTTGCCCACGCCCTCAAGCATGTCTTGTTGCAGCCGCGCATCTTCAACGAGCGCGCCATCGGTTTGCCGCACTTTCTCATCTTCTGGGGGTTTGTCCTGTACGCGGGCTGCTTCAATTGGGGGCTGGTCCGGGGGCTGTTTCCGTTCCTGCCGGTGCCTTATCCCGACGAGGTCAGGGTGGTGGGATGGTTCCTGGAGGTTTTCGCGGTTCTGGTGCTTGTGGCGTTGGGCGCGGCCCTGGTCCGGCGGGTGTTCTTCGCTCCCCCGCATCTGCATTTGAGTCTCGACGCGAACCTGATTCTCGCGCTGATCGGGCTGCTGATGGTCAGCACGGTTTTGGGGTCGGCGTTCCGCATCGTCGGCGAAGGCGGGCACACGTCGGCGTGGGCGCCGGTCGGCAGCGTGGTGCATGGGGCGTTCGCGGGCATGGCTGCGGACACCGCGCGGCGCTGGGCCGCGGGCATGTGGTGGGTGCACATGATGGGTGTGTTGTTTTTCCTGGTGTATCTGCCGTATTCGAAGCACCTGCACCTGCTGGCTGCGCCGTTCAACGTGTTCTTCAGCCAGGCCGCCACCCGGCCTGTCGGCGACCTGGGCGTGCGCGGCGCGACGGAGGATCTCACGGCGGGTGCGTCCCGCTGGCAGGAACTCACGTGGAAGCAACTGCTGGGCGGGTTTTCATGCGCCGAGTGCGGGCGCTGCGACCGCGCGTGTCCGGCGACGGCCTCGGGGTATCCGCTGGAGCCGCAGCAGATCATTCAGAAGGTCAAAAACCACATGGTGGGCACGGGGCTGGCGCCGACCAACGGCAACAGCCTGCCCAAACTCATCGGCGACGTCATCACGGAAAAGGAAATCTGGGCCTGCACGACCTGCATGGCCTGCATGAACATCTGCGCCGTCTGGAACGAGCAGGTGCCCCTCATCGTCACCCTCCGCCGCCATCTTGTCAGCCAGGGCCAGGTCGAACGCACCCTCCAGGACGTGCTCGGCAACCTCCAGCGCTATGGCAACTCCTTCGGCAAGTCCGACCGCATGCGCGCCAAGTGGACCCAAACCGCCGGCCTCAAAATCAAGGACGCCCGCAAGGAACCCGTCGAATACCTCTGGTTTGTCGGCGATTACGCCAGCTATGACCCTCGCTGTGAGGACATCACCCAGAAAACCGCCAGGGTGTTCGCGCAGGCCGGCCTCGATTTCGGCCTGCTTTACGACGCCGAGCGCAACGCCGGCAACGATGTCCGCCGCATCGGCGAGGAGGGCTTGTTCGAAATGCTGCGCGACAAGAACCTGCAGGCGCTGGGCAAGGCGCAATTCAAGAAACTGCTCACCACTGACCCCCACACCTACCACACCCTCAAGAACGAATACCCCTGGAACGGGCATCGTCCCGAAGTGCTCCATTACACCGAGGTCCTCGATGCCCTGCTCCAGGCCGGCAAACTGCCCCTCCGTACCCGACTCGCTGGACGCGTCACCTACCACGACCCGTGTTACCTCGGCCGCTACAACGGGATCTATGACCCCCCGCGCCGCGTCCTGCGCGCCCTCGGCCTCGAGGTCGTCGAAATGCCCCGCTGCCGCGACCGCAGCTATTGCTGCGGCGCCGGCGGCGGACGAATCTGGATGGAAGACACCGAAAAAATCCGGGAGCGCCCGGCCGAGAACCGCATTCGCGAGGCGGCGGCCCTCTCGGGGGTCACGACGTTTGTCGTGGCGTGTCCGAAAGACATCGCCATGTTTCGCGACGCCGTCAAGACCACGGGCCAGGAAGGCCGCATGGCCGTGAAAGACCTGGCCGAACTGGTCGCCGAAGCCACCACCTAGGAACACCCCGAAAGGAACCTCATGGTTGCCACACGAGAGCCTGCCGTTGTAGACCGAACCACGACCCTCGAGACGCTGCTGCAGACGCCTGCGGGCAAGCGCATGATGACGTGCATCCAGTGCGGCACGTGCGGCGGCACCTGCCCCTATGGCGACACCATGGATTTTTCGCCCCGGCTTGTGATCAACATGCTGCGCGGAGGGTTCATGGATGAGGTCATCAAATCCGAGAGTCTTCTGCAGTGCGTGGCCTGCTATGCCTGCATGGCCAAATGCCCGCGCGGCATCCGCCTGACCGACGTGCTGCTCCCCCTGGTCAAGGAGCAGGTGCTCGTCACCCACACCCCAATGCCCGCGGAATTCCAGAAGTCGCTCGAAAACATGAACCGCTACGGCAATCCGATGGGCGAATCGCCGCGCAAGCGCGCCGCGTGGACCGCCACTGCCGGCGTCAAGATCCCCATCATGGCCGAGCTGAAACGCGAAGTGGACGTCCTGTGGTTCGTCGAGTGTTACACCTCCTTCTACGCCCGGGGCCAGGACAACAGCCGCGCCACCGCCAGGCTGTTCAACGCCCTCGGCGTCGACTTTGCCATCCTCGGCAACGAGGAAAAGTGCGCCGGCGAGTGCGGGCAGCTGACGTGGGAGTCGGGGCTCTTCGAGTCGCTCGCCGAATACAACATGAAGGTGTTCAACAAATACAAGTTCCGCCGGCTGGTCACCGGCGACGCCCATGCCTACAACGCCTTTCATTTCCGCTACCCGATGTTCGGCCTGACCCAGCCGGCCGAGCACACCACGCAGTTCCTCGCCCGTCACCTCGACCGGCTCAAGCCCATGCTCAAAAAGCCGCTCGACCTCACGGTCACCTACCACGACGCCTGCTGCTTGGGGCGGGCCACGGGGTCCTACGACGAGGGCCGCGCCTTGCTCCAGGCCATCCCGGGGGTCAAGCTCGTGGAGATGGTGCACAACCGCGTCAACTCGCTCTGCTGCGGCGGGGGCGGGGGCGGGATGTGGCTCGACACCTACTACAAACAGAAGGGCATGGACCGCCTGTCCGACCGGCGCGTCAAGGAAGCCATCGCCACCGGCGCCGACGTTCTGGCGGTGGCCTGCCCCTACGAGATCTCGCGTTTCGAAGACGCGCTGAAAGTGGTCCCGCACACCAAGCCCATCGTCGTGCGGGACGTGGTGGAACTGCTTGCCGAATCCCTAGCCTGACCTCCTTTATGAAACCGATTGTGCCCAAGAAACACGAACCCGTTCGCATCGGCTACTACATCTGCCACTGCGGCACCAACATCGCCGCCATGGTCGACGTCGAGGCCGTCGCCAAATACGTCGCCACCCTCCCCAACGTCGCGGTCTCGCGCCATTACAAGTACATGTGCTCCGACCCCGGCCAGGAGCTGATCCAGCAGGACATCCGCGAGCACCGCCTGAACCGGATCGTGGTCGAAGCGTGCTCCCCGCTCCTCCACGAGCACACCTTCCGCAAGGCCACCGAAGCGGCCGGGCTGAACCCCTTCTACTGCCAGATGGTCAACACCCGCGAGCACAACTCCTGGGTCCATACCGACCGCGCCGAGGCCACGCGCAAAGCCATGGCCCTGGCGCACGCCGCCATCGAGCGCGTGCCCCACCACAAGTCCCTCGAAGTCAAAAAGGTCCCCATCAATCCCGATGTGCTCATCGTCGGCGGCGGCATCGCCGGCATCCACGCCGCCCTCACCCTCGCCAACGCCGGCAAAATGGTCTACCTCGTCGAACGCGAACCCACCATCGGCGGCCACATGGCCAAGTTCGACAAAACCTACCCCACCCTCGACTGCGCCATGTGCGTGCTCTCGCCCAAAATGGCCGCCGTCGGCTCGCACCCCAACATCCACCTGTGGACCTACTCCGAAGTCGCCAAGGTCGACGGCTACGTCGGCAATTTCCAGGTCACCGTCCGCCGCAAGCCGCGCTACATCGTCGAAGACCTCTGCACCGGCTGCCAGGAATGCGTCGCCGCCTGCGTCTTCAAGGAGCCCAAATTCCCCGACGAGTTCAACCTCGGCCTGGGCAAACGCAAGCCGGTCTTCCTGCCCTTCGCGCAGGCCATCCCGCCCATCGTGATGATCGACCCGGAAGTCTGCTTGAATTTCAAGCGCGGCAAGAACCCGGACGGCACCCACACCGTGTCCGACAAGTGCAAAAAGACCTGCGTCCAGGCCTGCGGCGACCGCAAGGCGATTGATTTCAAGCAGACGGAGGAGACCAAAAACATCACCGTCGGCACCATCGTCATGGCCACCGGCTTCAAAATCTTCGACGCACGGCGCACGCCCTTTTTCGGCTATGGCATCTATCCCAATGTCTATAACGCCCTCGAAGTCGAGCGCCTCATCAACGCCTCCGGCCCCACCGAAGGCGAAATCGTCCTGCGCAACGGCCAGCGCCCGAAGAAAGTGGCCATCGTCCACTGCGTCGGCTCGCGGGACGAGAACACCAACCGGTGGTGCTCGCGGGTCTGCTGCCTTTACTCGCTGAAACTGGCCCACCTCATCAAGGAGCACACCGACGCCGAGGTGTACAACTTCTACATCGACATGCGCACCCCGGGCAAAGGCATGGAAGAATTCTACAACCGCGTCGCCGAGGAAGGCATGCACCTCATCCGGGGCAAGGTCGCCGATGTCTATCCCGATCCGAACGACGGCGCGACCGGCCGCGTCGTGGTCCAGGCCGAAGACACCCTCACCAACAAAATCCTCAAAATCCCCGTCGACATGGTCGTCTTGAGCGTCGGCCTGGAGCCGCATCCGGAAGCCGACAACCTTCGGCGCCTGTTCAACCTGAGCTGCAGTTCCGAAGGCTGGTTCCTCGAACGCCACGTCAAACTCGCCCCCGTCAGCACCTTCACCGACGGCATCTTCCTGGCCGGCTGCTGCCAGGGGCCCAAGGACATCCCGGACAGCGTCGCCCAGGCCGGCGCCGCCGCCGCCGAGGCCATGGCGCTCATCGACAAAGGCCACATCGAACAGGAACCCAACACCGCCTACATCCTCGCCGACGAATGCAGCGGCTGCAAATCCTGCATCCCGCTCTGCCCCTACAGCGCCATCAGCTTCGATGAGTCGCGCCAAAAAGCCATCATCAACGAAGCCCTCTGCAAAGGCTGCGGCACCTGCGTCGCCGCGTGCCCCTCCGGGTCCATTGTCCAAAACCTGTTCGAAGACGACGAAATCTTCAGCGAAATCGAGGGCCTGCTGGCGCCCGTGCCCGCCTGAAAGCAAATCCGAAATCCGAAATCCGAAATCCGAAGCAAATCCCAAAGGCCCAAAACATGGCGCATGGCGAACGACGAACAACACCGGCAACCCGATGTGGAAAAGCGCACACACGAGTTCGCGAGGGACGGGTGGTCCTTCGTTCGACAGTGGGCTCATGTGGTGGCGGACGTTGTCATGCTTCGGATCTATCGCGCGAAAGAGCGTGCAGCGTCCTATGAGTCCCCTCCAATCCAGCCCATGCCCGAATGCGACGCCGTTTCGGATGTTGTGTTTTGGGAATTTGAATTTGTTTCGGATTTCGGATTTCGAGATTCGGGTTTAATCCACTGAGCTCATTATGACTGAACCATCCAAAACCCCTACCACCTCCTGGACGCCCCGCATCGTGGCGTTCTTCTGCAACTGGTGCACCTACACCGCCGCCGACCTGGCCGGCGTCTCCCGCATGAAACACGCCTCCAACGTGCGGATCATCCGGCTCATGTGCTCGGGCCGCGTGGACCCGCAGTTCGTCCTTGACGCCCTGGCCAAGGGCGCCGACGGCGTGCTCATCGGGGGTTGCCACCCCAACGACTGCCACTACGCCGAGGGCAACTACAAGTGCCTCCGCCGCTACGAGCTGCTCCAACGCATGCTCGCCGACATGGGCATCGAATCCGACCGCCTCCGCCTCGAGTGGATCTCCGCCGCCGAGGGCGAGAAGGTCAAACGCGTCATCAACGAAATGGTCGAGACCGTGACCCGGCTCGGCCCGCTCGGCATCCCGCAGAAGTTCGACGCCTGGGACCGCGAGATGGAGGATTTCGCCGAACGCATCGCTGCCAGGGAAGCCGCCGCCGGCGGCCATGCCGGGCACGGGACTGAACCTCAAACCATGGAACCCGCTCATGTCTAAGCCTAAAGTTGCCTTCTACTGGTGCGCCTCGTGCGGAGGCTGCGAAGAAACCATCGTCGACCTCGCCGAGGACATCCTCGGCGTCGTTGAAAAAGTCGACATCGTCCTCTGGCCCGTCGCGATGGATTTCAAATACAAGGACATCCAAGCCATGCCCGACAAATCCATCGTGGCCACCCTTCTCAACGGCGCCATTCGCACCACGGAGCAGGAGGAAATGGCCCACCTCCTGCGACGCAAGAGCGTGTACATGATCGCCTACGGCGCTTGCGCCCACCTCGGCGGCATCCCCGGGCTCGCCAACCAGTTCTCCCGCGAACACATGCTCCAGTTCGTCTACGAACAGGGCCCCACGATGGTCAACGAGCGCAAGACCCGGCCCCAAGTGAAGTTCGCCGATCATGGCCGCGAGCCCGTCCTGCCGGAGTTGCACAACGTGGTGCGTTCCCTCGACCAGGTCGTGGACGTGGATTACTACGTGCCCGGCTGCCCGCCCACGCCCCAAATCACCAAACAGGCGATCACCGCCCTGCTGGAGAACCGGCTGCCGCCCAAGGGGTCGGTCATTGCGCCGGACATCGCCCTGTGCGACGAG
This sequence comes from Verrucomicrobiota bacterium, assembly GCA_016935555.1. Classification (GTDB taxonomy): domain Bacteria; phylum Verrucomicrobiota; class Verrucomicrobiia; order Limisphaerales; family JAFGQR01; genus JAFGQR01. The sequence continues at coordinate 29,538 of JAFGQR010000090.1, read as the reverse complement.
TGCCCCCGGAAGGCCTCCAAACCCCCCAACGTCGCGTTCACCGAGTTTTTCCGCCCGCACCAGAAGCTGGCCGATCCGAACAAGTGTTTCCTGGCCCAGGGCATTGTGTGCATGGGACCCGCCACCCGCAGTGGCTGCGGAGCGGCGTGCATCCGCGGCAACATGCCTTGCACCGGCTGCTTCGGCCCCACCTCCCGCGTCCGCGACCAGGGCGCCAAAATCCTCTCGTCCCTCGCGTCGAACGTCGCCGCCAAAGACGAGGACGGCATCCGCAAAACCCTTGCCGGCATCCCAGACCCCGTCGGCACGTTTTATCGCTACGGACTGGCCAAGAGCATCCTCCGCCGCAAAGTGAACCTCCCCCCCACGGGCAACGACCATTAATGCGCTGATTTTATGGAAGAGAACGTCAAACAAGCCTTCAACCAGGGCAACCTCCGCGCCAACGCCGCCTACGAAATGGGCCGCCGGCGCTTCACCATCGACCCCATCACCCGCCTCGAAGGCCACGCCAAAGTCGACATCTACCTCGACAACCAAGGCGATGTCGAACGCGCCTACATGCAGGTCCCCGAACTGCGCGGGTTCGAGGTCTTCAGCCTCGGCCGCCCCGCCGAGGACATGCCCCAAATCACCAGCCGCATCTGCGGCGTCTGCCCCACCGCCCACCACATGGCGGCGTCCAAGTGCCTCGACGACCTCTACCAGGTCGAACCCACCTCGCCCGGCCGCAAAATCCGCGAACTGGTCTACAACGCCTTCATGCTCGAAGACCACGCCCTCCATGTCTTCGTCCTCGGCGGCCCCGACTTCATCGTCGGCCCGGAAGCCCCCCCCGCCGAGCGCAACATCGTCGGCGTCATCGGCAAGGTCGGGCTGGACGCCGGCAAGAAGGTGCTCTCGGCCCGGCGGCGGGTTCGCGAGCTGATCGCCTACTTTGGCGGCAAGGTGGTTCACCCCGTCCTGGGCCTGCCCGGCGGCGTCAGCAAACCCCTCGACCCCGCCGACCTCCCGAGGTTCAAGGAACTCGCCAACGATGCCGTCGAGTTCGCCGAGTGGACCGTTGCCATTCTCAAGCAGATCGTCCTGGGCAACCCGGACTATGTGAAGATGATCACCTCCGACGCGTTCACGCACAAGACCTGCTACATGGGCATGGTCGACGAGCAAAACCGCGTCAATTTCTACGACGGCAAACTCCGCGTCGTCGACTGCAACGGCAAGGAAGTGTGCAAGTTCGACCCGCGCCAATATCGCGATTATGTGGCGGAGCACGTCGAGCCGTGGAGCTACATGAAGTTCACCTTCCTCAAACAGCGCGGCTGGATGGATTTCGTCGAAGGCCCGGAAACCAGCATCTACGCCGTCGCGCCGCTCGCCCGCTTGAACGCCGCCGACGGCATGCCCACCCCCAAGGCGCAGGCCGCTTACGAGGAGTTCTTCAAAGTCCTCGGCGGCAAACCGGTTCACCACACCCTCGCCAACCACCTCGCCCGCGCCATCGAAATGATCTGCGCCGCCGAACGCATGCAGGAACTTGTGAACGACCCCGAAATCACCAGCCCGGACGTCCGGCGCGTCCCCACCGCCGTCCCCAAGGAAGGCATCGGCGTCGTCGAAGCCCCCCGGGGCACCCTCTTCCACCATTACCAAACCGACGAGCGCGGCTGCATCACCATGGCCAACATGATCGTCGCCACCCAGAACAACGCCGCCCGCATCGCCATGAGCGTCGAACGCGCCGCCAAAGGCCTCATCAAAAACGGCCACGTCACCGAAGGCCTCCTCAACAAGGTCGAAATGGCCTTCCGCGCCTACGACCCCTGCATCGGCTGCGCCACCCACTCCCTCCCCGGCCACCTCCCCCTCTCCGTCCATATCTACCGCCCCGATCGCTCCCTGCTCCGCGAACTCAAACAGGGGTGACCCCATGCCGCTCCTCGTCCTTGGCCTTGGCAACGACATCCTGACCGATGACGCCGTCGGCCTGCACGCCGCGCGGCACCTGGCCCGGCACTTTGACGGCAGTCACGAGGTCCATGTCCTCGAAACGATGGAGATGGGCCTCGCCCTGCTCGACTTCATGGCCGGCTACCGCAACGTCATCCTCGTCGACGCCATCCAGACCGGCACCGCCCCACCGGGCACCGTCCATGAAATCGATCCCGACACCGTCCCGCGCCTGGCCGGGCGCACCCCGCACTTCCTGGGCGTCGGCGAAACGCTCGCCCTGGGCCGCCTGCTCGGCCTGCCCATGCCCGAACGGGTCCGGATCTTCGCCGTCGAAGTGGCCGACCCCTTCACCCTGGGCACCCAAATGACCGAGCCGCTCCAGCGCGCCCTGCCCGCCGTCATCGCCGCCGTGACCGCCGCCGCGCTCGAGATGCGTTCCGCCTCGCCGCCCTCACCCCGCGCCGAGCTGGCCGCCCCTTGAACAAAGCCGGGGCGCTGCCGCCTCGGCCCGGGAGACGCTCAACGCCTGCTTGAGCGGCCTCAATGATCTGCCCGCATTCAAGAAACCGGACGGCACCCTGATTTTCAAGACGGATGAGATCGCCGCAATCGATCTTGAACAGGCGGGCGAATGAGCCAAAGGCCGTCGGCAAGCGCGGGGTCGCGAGTGAACTGCGCCCCGCGGCGAGGCGCGATCTTCCCGTTCCTTCGATGGACAGTCGCTCCGGATTGGCTTAGCCTCGGCCGCATGAGATCCATCCAAGGGCCCCCGTTCCGGCACGGCCGCGGCCTGTTCCCCCACGCTCTGGCCATGCTCCTGGGCACCGCGTCCGTTGCCTCCGCCGCCGAACCCGGCCCCGTCCGCGACCTCTTTCCGGACACGTGGGTGGGAACGGACGCGTTGGGGCGTGCGATGCCGGATGAAGGTGCCGCGGGTCCCGTCAAGCAGGACCAGCGGCGGGTGGTGGGCATCTTCTACATCACGTGGCACCGGGATGCGCTGAGCAAGCTCAAGAAACCCTACGCCGCCAACGTCAGCCGCATTCTCGCCGCCGACCCCAAGGCGCGCCTGGATGCCAAACACCCGCTCTGGACCGAGGGCATGTACCACTGGGGCGAGCCGGAGATGGGCTATTTCCTGAGCAAGGACGAATACGTGATCCGCCGGGACATGTCGATGCTGGCGGACGCGGGGGTGGATGTCCTGGTGATGGACGTGACCAACGCGGTGCGCTATTGGGACGAGTGGGAGGCGATCTTCGCCGTGATGCAGCGGATGAAGGCCGAAGGCAACCGGGTGCCCCGGTTCTGTTTCTGGGCCTTCAACGGCCCCGTCATCACCGTCGTGCAGGACCTCCATGACCGGATCTACAAGACCCAAAAGGCCAGGGACCTGTGGTTTCATTGGGACGGCAAGCCGCTGCTCCTCTACAACGGCACGCCCTCCGTGGACGCCAACGGCCGCGGCGTTCCCAACCCCAACCCGCACTACGACGCGTCGGCCCGGACCAATGCGGCGAGCCCGCACGACAACGATCCCGATTACACCGAGCCGTTCTACAAGGATTACACCCGCGAGGTGAAAGCGTTCTTCACCCTCCGGACCATGTGGTGGGGTTACTACGAATGGGCCGGCCGGCGCTTCGTCGGGACCGAGGACAACTGGAGTTTCGGGCTCGACTTGGGCGACGCCAGAGTCAGGGCGCTCGCCCCCGAGCAACTGCTCTCCACCCACCAGGGCCGCCGCGAACAGGCCGCCGTCACCCCCGCACAGCACCCGTCCAGCCTCGTGGGCAAATGCTGGACCCGCGAGCATGGCGAGCCCGAGCTCAATGAATACGACCTGCCGGTCCCCACCCGCGTGCCCTGGCTGGGCGAGACGGTCGAGCATCCCGAAGGCTACGGCATCTATTTCCAGCAGCGCTGGGACGAGGCGCTCGCCGCCAACCCGCAGTTCCTCTACCTCAACGACTGGAACGAATGGACCGCCGGCAAATACCCGCCCGCGCGCGGCGCCAAGGTCGGGTTCATGCGGCGGCAAAGCGACTACTTCTTCGTGGACCAATACAACGCCGAGTTCAACCGCTGCATCCAACCCATGAAAGGCGGCTACACGGACAACTATTACATGCAGATGGCCCGGAATATCCGCCGTTACAAGGGCGTCCGGCCCATCCCCGTCCTCCGCGGGCTGCATTCCCCCCGGATCGATGGACAGTTCGCCGATTGGGATCGCGTCACGGTGGAATACCGCGACACCATCGGCGACACGGTTCACCGGAACCATGCCGGCTACGGCGGGCTCCACTACAAGGATGACTCCGGCCGCAACGATCTCGTCACCCTCAAGGTGGCCGCCGACCGCGAGCACGTCTATTTCTATGCGGAAACCCGCGACCCCCTGACCCCCTGCACCGGCCCCCGCTGGATGCTCCTGTTCCTCGACACCGACCGGAACCCCAAGACCGGCTGGGCCGGCTATGATTACGCCGCCAACCTTGAAGTCGTCGACGCCACCACCACCACCCTCATGCGCCACACCTCCCAAACGCCGGCCGGCGCCTGGACCGAGGCCGCCAGGCTGCCGATGCGCACCGGGGACCGTCGCCTCGAACTCGCCATCCCGCGGCGCGCGCTCGGCCTGCCCGGCAAGTCGCTCAGCTTCGACTTCAAGTGGGCCGACCACCCGGCCGACCTCAAAGACCCGATATCCCTCTGCACCCGCGGCGATGCCGCTCCCAACCGGCGGTTCAACTACCGATGTCTCTGGAAGGAATGAGCCGGGCCGGAAACGCCGCCGGAAACCGTGCCCCGCGTCATGCCCGGCAACAGGGTTGCCGTCAACGCGTCCGACCAGAAAGAAGGGAATAAACCCAAACGACGCCCTGCATTTCTCACCAGGTTCCTGGTGAGAAATGCACCCGCCCGGGAGGGCGGGCCGCCCAGCGCTCTATGGGCCGACTGAGCTCACCACAGAGTGCTCTCGCGCTCGGGCGGGGTTAGCGCCGCTCTGCGGCCCTTCGCGCATTTCTCACAGGGCGGTGAGAAATGCGGGCTAAACGCGTTCCCGCGCCGGGGCCGTCCCGCAGTGTCCCGCTGGCCGTTGGAATCAGCCCAGCATGGGCATCCGGGTCCAGGCGCCTTGGCGGGCATGGGACTCGATGGCGGTCTTGATGAACGCCATGCCCATCCAGCCGTCTTCGACGCTGGCGTATTTCGAGCCGTCGCATTGGAACGGCTTGCCAGCCTGGAAGTTGCGGACGTCGGCCTCGAAGCACCGATGCAGGCGCGCGAAGGCGTCGTGGAAGGCTTCGGGGTGGCCCGCGGGAATGGTCGGTTCAGCCATCAGGTCGGCGGGCACATCCTTCGGCAGGAACCCGTCGCCGGGGCTGACGGCGCCACGGTAGTAGACGCGGTCGGGCTGGCCCATGAGGGAGATGGTGACGGCTTCGGGCTCTTCCTGGCGCCAGCGGAGGGTGCCCTGGGTGCCATTGACCTCCAAGCCGAGGTCGTTCAGGTGGCCGATGGAAATCTGCGAGGCCCGGACCAGCGCGCGCGCGCCGTTGCTGAGGCGGCAGTAGGTGGTGAAATGATCGTCAATGGCCCGGCCCTTGACGAACACCTCGAGATGGGCCGACAGCTCGGTGACGTCCAGCCCGGTCACATACCGCAGCTGCATCAGCGCGTGCGTGCCAATGTCCCCTCCGCAGCCCGAGCCGCCCGCTTTCTTGGGGTCGACACGCCACGAAGCCTGCTGCTGGCCGGTGTCTTCGAGCTTGGTCGCCAGCCAGCCCTGGAGGTAGTAGGCGTCCACCCAGCGCACCTCGCCGAGCAGGCCCGCCCGGACGATGTAACGGCTGAACCGGCTGGTCCAATGCCCGAGATACGTGTGCGCGACGCCAAAGGGAATCTGCTTCTCGCGCACCTTCCTCACAATCGCCTCCGCCTCCTCCAGGTTGACCGTCAGCGGCTTTTCGCAAAAGACCGGAATGCCGGCGTCGAGCGCCTTCATCGCCGGATCAAAGTGCACAAAATTGGGGGTGACGATCAGGATGTAATCGAGCTTCTCGCCGGCCGGCAGCCCGGCCTGGGCGCCAATCATGTCGTCATAGGAACCGTAGCCCCTGATGGGATAGGGCCACTGCGCGGCCTCTTCGAGCGCAATCTTGGGATCGGGGAACAGCGCGCCGGCAATCACGCGGCGCGTGCCGTCGAAATGGATGGCTTTCTGATGCGGATGGACAATGAACGCGCCTTTGCCACCGCCGACGAGACCGACGTTGAGGGGTCTGTTGGACATAAGTTTCGTTGCGTTGTGCTGGTTGACAGTTCGAGCAGGCGCCAAACCCGGCGGGGGCTTCGCCGACTCATGAATTCCGGCGTCGGAGCCTAAAGCATCGCCGCGCCAGTTCAAGCGTTTTGTGGGACCCACCGGGCGTGCGAATTGCGCCGGCGTCGTCCGTGTTGCGCTTGCGGTTGGGAGTGCCGCGGCGGGCTCTCGGCGCGGCCGGCGCGGGTGTCTCAGGGCGGGACAACGCGTCAGGGTTTCGGGACATGGGCGCGGCGCGTTTTGGGGTGGGGAGCATGCTTTGCGCGGCGGCGGGGGCGCGCAGAGAGGGTTTTCACGGGCTCTGGGCGGCCCAAAAGCGTGTCCTGGGCCGGGAGCGGATGGTGGTGGGGCGGGTTGGCAGGCGGGCTGCTTGTATCCTTGCCGCACCAGCAGGAAGGACAGTTATGAAAATGCAATTGACATATCCGCCTCACACCGCGCGCCGCCGCGCGCAAGCCGGTTTCTCGCTGGCCGAAGTCGCGGTGGGGATGGGTCTGCTGGCCACCCTGATGGGAGCGCTGTTTTCCAGTTTCACCTCGGGGTTTTTCACCATCCAAATGGCGCGGGAGAACCTGCGTGCGACGCAGATTTTGCTCGAGAAGGTCGAGACGATCCGGCTGTACAGCTGGTCGCAAATGAACACGCCGGGGTTCATCCCCGCGACCTTCACCGCCGCCTACGATCCGAACTCCACCAACAGCGGCCTGATTTACAGGGGCACCATGACCATCACCAACGCGCCCATCACAGGGTCGTATGCCAACGACGTGAAACAGTTCACAGTGCGCATTGACTGGAACTCCGGCAGCCTGCCGCGCACGCGCGAGTTCACCACCTTTGTCGCCCGCAATGGCCTCCAGAACTACATCTACTAATCCCCCGCAGCCCCGGATCGCTTCGGGACGGGGTGCGGCGCACGATCGGCAAAGGGCGTGCCGGCAGCCCGCGGGGACGGCGCGCCCGGCGAGCACGGGGGGGTTTGCGCTGACGGAGATGATATTTGCGATGGGGATCACGACGCTGCTGGTGCTGGTGGTGTGTTCGTTCGCGATGTTCAGCAGCCGCAACTTCGTCGTGCTGGCCAATTATGTGGAGCTTGACGACGCCAACCGTCTTGCGGTGGACCATCTGACCCGGGATCTGCGCCAGGCCAACCGGTTGATCGGCGCCACCTCGACCGTGCTGACCCTCGAAGACACCGACGGGTTCACCCTCGAATACGCCTACAGCCCCACCCGCCGCACCCTCACCCGGACCAAAAGCGGCATCTCCAAAGTCCTGCTCACCGAGTGCGACTCGCTCACGTTCTCGCTGGGCCAGCGCAATCCCGTGGACGGCTCGTATGATGTCTACCCGGCGGCGAGCACGGACACGGCCAAGGTGGTGAACCTGTCATGGGTCTGCTCCCGCAAGGTGTTGGGCGTGCGTGCCAACACCGAGAGCGTCCAGACGGCCCGCATCGTCATCCGCAAACAAGGCTCCTGAATCCGATCCGCCCATGAACTTGACCCCCACGCCGCGCCGCTCTGCCGCCGGCAACACCCTGCTGCTCTCCCTCGTCATCGCCGGCATCATCGGCTTCGTGCTGATCGCCTACCTCAATCTCGTGCGCGCGCAAAACATGTCCACCATGCGCTCCCAGGCCTGGAACGCCGCCATCCCGGTGATCGAAGCCGGCGTCGAGGACGCCCTGGCCCACCTCGGCGCGCATGCCGGCGACAGCCTCGAGTGCGACGGCTGGTGGTGGGGGGGGACGAGCTATCACATGTTCCGGCGTGTCAGCGACCATTTCTACCTCGTCACCATCACCAATTACTTCCCGGGCATCCACACCAACCAACCCATCATTGAATCCCGCGGCTACGTGTGCCTGCCCACCCTCGTCGCCTCCCTCGCCTCCGGCCCGTTGCTCGCCACGGCCAGCACAACCCCCTCTCGAAATTACCTGGGCCGCGGCGTCCGGGTGCGGACCCGGCAGGATCGCCTGTTCACCAAGGGGCTGGTGGCGCGCGACACCATCGATATGAACGGCAACAACATCCTGACCGACAGCTTCAATTCCACCGACAGCACCGCGAGCACGGACGGCCGCTACGACGTGCTCAAGCGCAGGGACAACGGCGACGTGGCCACGAATTCGAGCCTGACCAATTCCCTGAACGTCGGCAACGCGACCATCTTCGGTCACGTCGCCACCGGCCCCAAGGGCAGCGTGGCGGTCGGCGTGCAAGGGGCGGTGGGCGATCTGGCGTGGCATGCGGCGAAGAACCGCGGCGTCCAGGACGGCCATTACAGCGACGACATGAACGTGTCGTTTCCCGACGTCAAAACGCCGTTCGGCGGCGCGTTCAGCCCGGGCGGCGGCGACATCACCAACGCCGACGGGACGGTCACCCACTACGATTACATTCTCGACAGCGACAATTACGTGCTGGAGAACCTGTCGGGCAAGACCTACGTGCGGGGCGATGCCAGGTTGCTGGTCACCGGCAGCATCGCCATGGCCGGGTTGGATGTCCTGGTGGTGGCCACCAACCAATCCCTGGAACTCTACATGGCCGGCGCCAACGCCGATCTCGGAGGCAACGGGGTGGTCAACCTCACCGGCAGCGCCACCAACTTCGCCTACTACGGTTTGCCCTCCAACACCAGCCTCAGCATGAGCGGGAACGGCGAACTCATCGGAATGTTCTATGCCCCCAACGCCGACCTGGTCCTCAACGGCGGCGGCAAGACAATCACGGATTTCACGGGGGCTGCGATTGCCCGGACCGCGCTCCTGAACGGCCATTTCAACTTTCACTACGACGAGGCGCTGCTGGACTACGGCCCGATGCGCGGCTACATGGTCACCGACTGGGATGAAATGCCCCCCGCCGAGGTCGGCAAAACGATCATCACCCTCAACTGGTGAATCACCACTCCCCATCCACCAGCAGCGCCACAGCCCGGCGCGCCAGATCCTCCGCCACCAGCGGGATGGCCTGACGCTCCGTGCTCGGGAGGTCCGCCAGCAAACGCGCGGTCGACCGGCCCGAAATCCTGCGGTCCACCACCACCCGCCCGGTTCCCCGCTCGCGGGCCGTGAATTGCACCACCATCGTCAACTGGAAGTCCCGGGGCGAAACCACATCGTCCGGATCGAAGGACACCCCCACCCGTTCGTAATTGACGATGGCACCGGTCACGACAAGGTCCCCCGTGGCGCCGGTGCTCAGCCGGAAGGTGCCGTCCTGCTGGACGCGCCGGCGCAGGGCCAGCGTGAGCGCGTCGGTCAGGCGCGGTTCGAGGGTGTGGTTGGCAAAGGGCTGGATCTGGATCGAGGTGGCGCCGGCCTGGCGCCCCGTCGCCGGCCCCAGCGTGTAGCCGGCACAGCCGGCCAGCAGCACCAGCACCGGCAGCAACAGAACAGGAACGGAAACGCGCATGGAAAGCTCAGTCGGCGGTGCGGTGTTTGATGGCGTCGATGCGCTGGCGCGCCTCGTCGGCGTAGGCCGAAGTCGGGTTCTTGAGAAGGACCTCGTTGTAGTAGATGAGCGCGCCCTGCCAGCGCCCCTGCTTCTCGTAGAAACGGGCGATGCGCAAGCTGCCGCGGGCCTGCTCGGTTTTGAGGTTCACAATGTGGCGCTGGGCGTCCGGCACCCGCGAATCGTCCGGGTGCAGAATGCTGAAATCGCTGAAGGTGGCGATGGCCAGACCGGCGACGCTCTGGTCGTATTCGGCCGTCTTGGCCTGGCGGGCATGGGCTTCCCCGGCCTTGAACAGGGCGTCGGCCCCGACGGGCCGGTCGTTGTAGCGGTCGGCGGCCAGTTCATAGGCCCTCGCCGCCTCGGCGTAATCGGGCGCGCGTGCCCAGAGAATCTTCTTGTTTTCATGGGCGGCGGCGATGTTCATTTGGGCCTTCGGGGCAAGGTCGCTGTAACGGCCGTTCTTCACGATTTGCTCGTACATCTCGATGGTCTTGGCCATCGACCGGAACCACGGCACGACGCCCCAGATCCTGAAGCCTTTGCCGGCCAGGTGCCGGTTGGCGATGGCGAACTGGTGCCGGGTGATTTCGTCGAACTTGTCGAGCTGAGGGTAGCGTTCCACGATCTGCTGATACGCCTTGAACGCCTTCTCGGTTTGCCCCCGGGCTTCGTAGCATCGTGCCATGAGATACTGCGCCTCGGCGGCGTAATCCGTGTGGCGCCACTGGTGGATCGTGTGCCGCGCAGCCCGCAACGCCAGCCCATAATCCTTGGCCGCAAACGCCGCCTGCGCGACCTCCAGCTGGTCCTTCGCCCGGGTCCGGCGCCAGGAAGGCTCCCCCACCCGCTCGTAACGCAAACCCTCGCCCGGCGTGTAGATCAGGGGAGCCGGACACCGTTGCGGCGCCAGCAGCCAGCACACCGCGATTGCCACCACGTAAACGGACCAGCGCGTCATGCGACCACCCTAAGGGAGCCGCGCCCGCCAAGTCAAGGAGGCCGGGGTTTAGCCCGCATTTCTCAGTGCCCTGTGAGCCATGCAGGTTAGACACCCTCCCCGAACAGGTTCGCCAGCCGCGCGGCGAGTTTGCGGCGGGCAACCGCGTAGGAGAAATGCTTGAGGCCGAGGGCGTAGTTGGTGCGGGCCCACTGCGCCCGCAGGGACGAATCCTCAAGCACGGCGCGCACCTGCTCGACCGTCTCGCGAGTGACCAGTTGGGTGAGGGTGATGGTCTTGAAGCCGAGCGGGTCGATGTCGCGGGCATACACGGCATACCGGTTCACCACGACCGGCTTTCCGAAATACACCGCTTCCAGGAAGGCGTTTCCAAAGCCCTCGTAATGGCTGGGGTAGGTGACCAGGTCCGCGTGCGGATAGACGTCCGCCAGGGTGTAAACCTTCTGCCCGGCGGCGTTGACACCCCGCCTTTCGCCCACACGGTCGGCGATGAACCGCACCTCGATGCCCGCGTCGGCAATCCGGTCGTGGAGCATCGCCATGTAGGCGTTGCCCTCGTCGCCTGCCGGGTGGGAGATGACAAGCTTGGCGCGGGGGTCCCGAAGGCGGCGCACGAGTTCGACGGCGTGCTCGATCCCCTTGCGCTGCACCACCCGGGTCGGCTGCAGAATCAGCCAGTCGTCGTCCCGCAGCCCCAACTCCCGCCGCAGGTCGCGGTTATAGTCGTCCAACCCCGGCGGGGGCGTTTCGAAATCCAGCACGTTGGGGATGATCTGCGAGGGGATGCCGAGGCGGCGGGCGAGTTCCCGTTGCTGCATGGAATTAATGACGACATGTTCCATGGTGTGGAGGAGGGGCGGAAAGGCGGCTTGGAGGTAATCGTTGACTGCGTTGAGCGTGAAACGCTCGCGTTCCCAGGCGAAATCGTGGTGGTGGGCGATGACGGGCAGGGTGGTCTCGGCGATGACCTCCGTGACCGCCAATCCGAGCGGCACGTGCATCGGGATCGCCAGGATGTTCTCCGGCACCAGCACCTCCAAATCAAACCGCTCCATGAACCGGTAACACTCGTCCTTCAGCTGCTCCTTCAACGACTGAATCCGGTTCGTGACCGCCCGGCTCCGCACCGCCACCCCAAACAGCTGCCGCTGCACCTCCACCACCTCCGGATGGTTGAACGACGCCAACGGCGCCACAACACCCGCCCCCGCCGACGCCTCCAACTGGCCCGCCATCCAATAACACGAATGCCCCAGCCCCCCCAGGATCTGCGCCCATTTCCGCGCCTCCAGCGTCACGCCGTCCGTGCCCTCAATCCGCGTGGACACAAACCCAATGCGCCGAGGGGCGCCCGTGGTGAAAATGCAGGTTGCCATCGGACGCGACTCTACCCCGAACCGCCCCGCAGACCAGCCCAACCCGCGTCGTCCCGCGCGCGCACCTGCCATGTCTGCCAGCCCTGCACCCGCGCCGGCTGGATGTCGTTGTCGAGACGGTCCCCCACCATAAGGACCTCGCCGGGTCCAATGCCGCGGGCGGCGAGGCGGGTGGCGAGGATTTGGAAGACGTGCGGGTCGGGTTTGCTGAAGCCGTGGGCGAAGGACCAGAAACAGAGTTCGGGGTCGAACAAGTCCAACGCCAGCCCGTGGGGGGCCAAGCCATCGCGCAGCTCGCGCACCGTGTAGGCCTGGGCATTGGAGGCGATCCCCAGCAGGCAGGCGTCGTCGCTGAGCCGGCGCAACGCCGCCGCCACCTCGGCCCCCATCCGCGTCGTGCGCCCCGTCTGAATCTGGCGGAACACGAATTCGTCCTGGTCGGCCGGGGAAAGCCTCGCCACCTCCGGCAGCACCTCCATGACCACCGACGGCCAATGCACTTCGGGCCAGGCAATGCCCCGGGCCCGGGCGGCGGCGTGTCGCCGGCCGATGACCTGGTGGCACGCCACCGAGAACTCCAGCCGGCTCAAACGCGGCCCGGCCCGGCCCAGCTCGGCCCAAAGCCGTTCCCACTGTTCCTCGCCGTCCGGCGGCGGCGGCCCCACCTCCAGCAGCGTGCCGTAGACGTCGAAGATGATCGCGCGGGCGTTCACGTGCGGGAATGCCACAACAGCGGGTAGAGATGGTCCGCGCGCAGCTTCCGCCGGAGAAACTCGGTCTGCGCGGGCAGGCTGGCGTCGGGGCGCCGTGGAGACCGCCGCAGAGAGGGCAACGCTTCGAGGAAGCGCCGCGCATAAGCGCGGCCATTGAGCCAGCGCGAGGCAGTTCCCGGCCACGGGCCGGCCTCGAGAGCGCCAGCGGCAGCCCGCTTGCGCCACCGCGCGAGAAACGGGTTCAGGGGCGCGCAGCGCGCCCACGAATGCGCCGGGGGCTTCGCCAGCACTTCGAGTTGCGCGGCAAGGGTGAGACGACTGAAGGGCACGGGCGCCGGCCCGGATCCCAACGCCAGCAGCGCGGGCGTCCCCACCTCTCGAACGGCCGCGCGGGGCATGTGGCCTTTCCATGCGGCAAACTGTCGCCACTGCCGCTGTCGCTCCGCCTGCCAGTCGAACAACGACGGGTCCACCCGCACCTCCCGGTAACCCTGGGGAAACCTGAATCCAAACCCGGCCAGGTCGGGCGCGATGTTGGGCAGCCGCCGCGCGATGAGAGGGCGTCCCGCCGCCGCCGCTTCGAGGCACGGCAACCCGAAGCCCTCCTGCAGCGAGGTGAGCAACACCGCCTCGCTCGCCGCCAACAACTCCGCCACCGTCGGCTTCGACCCCTCGTCCTCGCCCAGCAGCCCCAGCCGCAACCGCCATGCGCCAGCCTGCGCCGCCCCCGCCAGCGCCTCGGCGTAGGGCTGCTCGTCAGCCGAACTGACGCCGCCCGTGGTCACCAGCCACGCCTCGGGCCGCAGCCAGCGCGTCAGCAGCACCGCCTCCGCAATGTTCTTGCGGCGCAACAGCCGGCACGGCAACAGCCACACCGGCGCCTCCCCCCCCACCTGCTCCCGCAGCCACCCCCGCGCGGCTTTCATCCTGGCCGCGGAAGGCGGCGCCAGCCGTTCGACCGGGTTGGGCAGCCACCCCGCCCGCCCGGGGAAATGTCTCGCCAACACCGCCGCGTCGGCCCGGTTGATGGCCACGTGACTGATACAAGCCGAATCCGCCAGCACCGCCCTGGCAACCCCGTTCAGCCTCAGAAACCCCGCGTCGCGCATCGCCCCAAAATGCTGCCACCGGTTCTCAAACCACCAGTCGTGATGGTGCGCCACCATCGGAATCCCCCAGACGTCGCAGGCCCACGTCAGCCTCCGCGACAACACCAGGTTGCGCCCCAGCCCCAGATTATGCGCCCACACCAGACACCCCTCGCGCAAACCCCGCTGCGTCAGTTCCATGATGGCCTCCTGCATCCGGCGCTCAAGACGATCCCCGCGCAGCGACATCTCCGAGACGTACCCGAACGCCGGCTGGACCTGCACCCTCACAGGAGTCCCGCCCAGCCGGCCCCGAAATGCCTTCAGCCACGCCGGCTCCGGCGCCTCCCCCGTCCCCAGCACCACCTCCCCAATCCGCACCGGAAAGTGCGCCACCAGGTGCGGCGTCGCCAGCTCAATCACGCGCCGCACCCCGCCCGGCCGGAGATGATGATGGACAATAATCAATTGCATCGCCGGCCCAGTGTCGCATCCGGCCCTTCTCGGAGGCGAATCCTTTTCCACAATGCGCCAACGCCTTGGCAAGGCCGCCGACAAAGCCGCCCCGCCCCAATGCCGTCGTCCCGCGGCCGGCGCGCCTCATGGGGCTCTTGCGGGGGGAAACCCGCCGGCCGGCGTTGGCGCCCCGGGCTTCAACCCGGACGCCGGGCGGCGTCGCTGCGCGCGAGCCGGGGCCGCGCGCCCCGGGCCGGGGGCGTGCTCAGCGCGCGCGGCCGTCAAAGCCGATCAGCAGCACCCGGGGTTCGACGTAGCCGACGCGGACGTAGATGTACTGGACGTTCAGAGCGGTCAACTGCGCCTGCTGGGCCGCAGACACCCCCGGGTCCAGGCGCGGTTCGAACAGGAATTCCTCCGAGAAATTATGGTGGCCGGGCCGGTAGGTCTGGGAGAAGAAATCGGCCAGGACCAGGGGCTCGTCGGTGACGCCCTCGATGCGCGTTTCCACGAACGCCACCAGCGGCGCGGTGTAGCCCGCCACCACGCCGGTCGGGGGCGCGGGCCAGTCGAAAAGGGTGTGCACGGCGGCGCCGTTGGTCCCGGACGCGGAGCGGGTTTGCCGCAGGTGGGCGGGTGTGTCCTCCAAGGCGGGCGTCAGCCGCGCGGTCTCGTTGGTCACCCGCACCAGCCGGCCGGCGTAATCGACACTCCACACGGGCTCGGCGTGGGTGACGTCGAGCTGCAGCATGAAATCGCCAAGCGTGACGATCGCCTGGGACAGGGGTTTTTCGGTGACGGTGTGGGTGGCGAGCGTGGAGTCGCGCCGCGCCGCGCCCTCACCCCACGTCCAGACGTCGGTGACGACGCCCGACTTGCTCCCGTGCGCGGCCTTGGGCCAGTCGGCGGGCGACCCCGTCAGCTGATGAATGGCGCCGTCGGCGGCGAAGGCGCACGTCACGTTGGTGTAAAAGCACGCCGCCAGGCTGCCGGCGGTCAGGCGCAGGTTCCGGGTTTCGAGGTGCCAGCGGCTTTTCAGGCGGTGATTGGCAAACACATCGCCGAACTCGCCCTGGAACACGGTCCAGACGGCGGGCTGGTTGATGAGGAAGGGGGCGACATTTGTGGCGGGGACCGGGGGCAGTTCGCGCACCTGTTTCACCTCAAGCCGTCCCGGCACGATCTTTTTGTATTCGTAGTCCAGCACGAACCCGGTCCGGGCCGGATCCAGCGCGCGGTAGCCGTCGGCCACGGCCCCGAGGAGTCGGATCAATTCCGTATAATCCGCGGTCCAATCCATCACATAGCCGCCCCAGGGGACGAGGCTGGAGCGCTGCTCGAGGTTGACGTAGCGGCTGGAGCCGTATTGGCTGCCCTGGACCATTTCGGGCAGCGCGCTGCCGTCGGGCTGGGCGACGGACACGGCGCCCTTTTGGGTGACCAGCTCGAGCCGGTAGCTGGAGCCGCCGGACCAGGTGAGCGTGGCAACGCCGTTGGCCAGTTCGAGGTCGTCCGGAAACGAGTGATGCACCAGGACCGCCATCCCCACCTGCGCCTCGTCCACCCCGTAACGCCGGCGTTCCAGAAAGGCGCGCTCGTTGTAAAGACTGGCGTAGACTTTCCTCAGAGCGCGAAACACGCCGCGTTCATCCGGCTCGGCGGCATCGCATTGGCACGGGCCCGCGCTGTCCCCGTCCACATCGTCCAGCAGACAGCCGCTCCGGCTCTCGTAAAGGCCCGCGCCGATGAAATGCTCGCTGTCTTCGACATTGGTCGAACTGCGGAATCGGATCTTGCGCTGGGGGTCGAACCGGCTCAGGGCGTTCACCACGATCTGCCGCAGCGGCTCGCTGAACACCGCCAGGTCGTCGATCCAATCCCGGACGATCTCGAGGTCGGCCTGCAGCGCCGGGATGTCCGCCGGATACGCATAGTGGGCCAGCCGATTGCTGATGGCCTCCCGCAGCGTCTGCCCGGCGCCAAAAGCCTGATCCATGAACGCCTCCCACAAGTCGAACGTGAACGCAATCGCCGGCTGGCAGTTCGTGGGCACCCGCCGCCGCAGCAGACCGTAGTTGGCCGCTTTGCCGCCCACATGCCGGATATCGGCCGGCACCAAATTCGTGGTGTCGACCCAATACGCCCCCAGCGCGGTTGCGGGGACAATATCCAGCGCCGGCGGCTTCTGGACGGTGAGCAATTCGGCGCGCAATGCCGGGTCGAGCTGGTCGTGCACGTCGAGGACCTCGAGCGTGGCGCCTGCATAGCCGGCATAGGCCCGCAGGATGACCTCATGGTTGGTCCACACCAGCAGTTGCGCACGGTCAGCCGGGTCGATGAAATGCCCAAACGGCACCCCGTATGAGCGCGCCAGGATCGCCACGTGGGAATTGGGCGTGGCGGGCGTTTGCGACAGGATCCCGGCCACGAACGGCAGCTCCGCCGGAACTGCGTCGGTGACCAGGATGTCCGTGGGCAGCAGCCGCCCGTCGGCATGCGCGGCGGCCACGTCGGCCGACGCGAAGAACCGGAGTCGTCCCAGGGCCCAGCCCGGGGCGTACACCGCGTTGCCCAGAGCCCAGCGTTCGACGGAGCTGACAGGAATGCCCCGGCCGGCGAGGAACTCGCGCTGGGCTTCGGCCGCGGCCGTTTGCTCGAACGTCGGCAGATAGAGCGCCGTGACACCCGGCACGGCGGCCACCGTCGCCCGCACCAACTCGAACCAGCGGGCGACCTGTTCCGGCGCATACGGCTCCAGCCCGACCAGCTGAATGCCGAACTCGGCGGTGTTCCCGCGGGGCGGCACCAGGACGGCGCCCAGCACCACTTGCTGGTTGGTGGGATGCAGCGACACCTCGTCGAACTCGGCCCGCGTCATGCCGGCCAGCGGACCAAGACGCGCGACAGCGAACTCGTAGTGGAATTCGTATTTGCCACTGTCCTGATAGTAAACGCGCGTCGGATCTTCCGTGAGAATCGCAAACTTGATCCAGCGCGGCTGCGCCTCCGAGGAGACGCCGGCCAGGAAGTCATCTTCGGGAAAACAGACCTGGTTCTTGCCGTCGTCCGCGGCGGTGAGGGGTTGCAGCCGGGCGCGGTAGAAGCGGCGGGAGACGGAGGCGCTGGCGGGGTCCGGGTAGGCGCGGAGGCCGCCGTGCGTGGTGGCAATGACGGTCCAGGCGTCGAGGTTGGTGGACGCGACCAGGTCGACGCGCTCGGTGGATTGGGCCGGCAACTCGAGCCGCCACCAGCCGTTCTCAAGCGGGCGCAGCAGCGTCAGGCATGGGTTGGTCTGGCCGCAGGCCAGCGTTGCGCCGGCCGCCAGCAGGGCGCCCACGGCCAGCACGGCCGTTGCGGCGCGCCAGCGCGGCCGTCCGGGCAGGGTGCACAGGGACGGTTTCATGGCCGTGGTATATGTCCGCCCGGCAGCCCCCGTTGGCAAGCGGATCTTGAGGCCCGACTCCCCGGCCACCCGCAGCCGCCTTCCGCCACGGGCCCGCGGTTCGAGGTTGTCCCCGGCGGATTCTACCGCGGGGGCACGGCGGCGGGGCCGAAGGCATAGACGCCGCCGTCGTCGCTGCCGATGACGACAGTGTTCCCGGCCACGGCAGGCGAACTCTCGATCGCCTCGCCGATCTCGAACGACCAGAGTTCCTTGCCCTGGGCCAGCGAGACGAGGTACAGCCGGCCATCGCCGGAACCGACAACCACCTTGTCGCCGCACACGACCGGGGAACTGTCCACCTGGCCCCGGGTGGTGAAGGTCCAATGCGGCCGGCCGTCGGCCCGCCCAACACAGTGCAGCCGCTTGTCGCGTCCGCCAAACAACACCCGGTCTGGGGTGAGTGCCGGCGACGAAACGTAGGGGAAATTGCGGTCGCGGTAGGTCCAGGCGTTGGTGCCTTGGGCCAGGTCCACACACAGAAACTCGTTTTCCATCTGCCCAAAATACGCGCGCCCCCCCGCCAGCGCCGCCGATCCGCCAATGTAAGCGCCGCCGGCGATCTGGCGAACGCTCCGGCCGTCGGCCAGCGACACGACATGCAGCATGGCGTCGCAACCGCCGAAAACGCTTTTGCCGTCGGCGACGGCGGGGGTGCCATTGATGTAATTGCTGCTTTCGTAGACCCAGTTGCTCTTGCCGGTCGCAGCATCGACACAATGGAGCTTGAAATCGTAACTGCCCACCAAAATCCACGTCGCCCGGCCGTCCGGCGACCGGACCCAATTCGGGCCGCCGACGATTTTGTCTCCGGTGGGGTATTTCCATTGCAAGGCGCCCGTGGCGTCGTCGAGGGCGTAGAGCACGCCGTCGTTCGACCCCGCATAAACCCGCCCGCCCAGCACCAGCGGTGCCGAATCCACCGCGTCTCCCGTCTTGAAAGTCCACCGGCGCGTGCCGTCCTTCAGGCTCAAGGCGTGGACGTGGCTGTCGCCGGAACCGATGAACACCTGGCCGTTCGCGATGGCGGCGGAGGACTTGACCGGCCCTTGGGTCTTGACACTCCATCGCAACGCCAGAGCCGCCTCGAGACGGCCCGGAGCCACCCCCTCCAAACCCGGCCCGCCTCGAAACATCGGCCACGCGTCGCGCGTCGGCGCCCCGCTGCCGGTCCCGCAGCAGGCGGACAGGACCGCCACAGTCAGGGGCACCGGCCATGACCGCCACCAGCCAGAGTGAGTGTTCATTGCGCCGTTGCCGCGCCGACGGTTTTCCATGGGGCATCTTAGCGCCGGGGACGGCGCCTGGCAATCTCCGCAGAATCTTCTTGGCAAGCGGGCGGCGGCGGGTAGATTGGGTCTGCCGCATGATCTGCCTGTGGCAGAAGCGGAAAGACAACACGCTACATCGATCACTATGAAACGAATCATCTCCCTGTTGGCGCTGCTCGGATGCCTGATCATGATGGGTTGCGCACCCGAACAGCAAACTCCCACGACACCCGACACCAACGCCCCGGCAACGCCGCCGCCAGCTCCGGCGAAGTAAGACCCGGCCGCACGGTGTCCGGGGCACCGGGCCAGGTTTGTTTTGACGCCGGACCGGGCCGGTGCTACTGAAGCCGGCCAGCATGTTATGAAAGCCACTCTCTTTCTAGCCTTGCTGGCCGGCCTCGCGCTCGCGGGGTGCAAACCCAAACCCGCCGCGCCCGGCCAGGCCCCGCAAGGCAGCGAGAACCCGCTGGACGCGCCTGGCCGCTACGGCAACGTCTTGGTCCAAGCCCAAAAACAAGCCGTTAAAACCGTCGACCTCGCCGGCGTCAATCAAGCCATCAAAATGTTCCACGCGCAGGAAGGCCGCTTCCCCAAAACGCTCGACGAATTGGTGTCGCCGGACTACCTCCCCAAACTGCCCGACCTTCCCCAGGGATTGAAATACGACTACCAGCCCGATACCGGGGAAGTGAAGATCGTCCCAAACTAGGCGGCGCCCCGCCCACCCATACACCCCTTCCCCCCCCCCGAGACGCCGGCCCGATCCAGCCGCACCCCGCACCCGCGCCGGCCGGAGGGGGCGTCCGTGGGACGCCGCGCCCGGGCATGGGGGATGTTGTTCCCGGCGCTCTGCGCCCGGGGCGGGGCGGTAGAGGATGGTTTTTGACGAAACGAACCTTGTGTGGTTTCATCCAACGATTTCATGAACCTGAGCGCGACCCGGCACGTGTTGCGCGCGGCGCCATTGCCATGGCGGCGCGGGCTGCCGGCCGGGTGGCATTGATTGTTCCCCTATGAATACCATTGCGACCCCATCGTCTCTCGGCCTGTGTCTGGCCTTGTGTTGGATCGGTTCAGCTCCGCTTGTCCGCGGTGACGCCCTGATGCGATCCGGGTTCGGCGCCGCACCGGCGGATCTTGAGAACATCCTCGCCATCTTCCAGGCCGACCTGGGTGGCGTGGACCACGGAGACAGCCCCGATCCGCACACCACCGGCTACCGCAGCATCGCGTGGGACGATGTCCCCGACTCGAGCGCAGCCCCCGCCTTGCTGCCGGCGGATTTGTACAACTCGGTGTTCCCGCGGGGGGCCGTGCTGTCCACGCCCGGCACGGGGTTCCAGGTCAGCGGCACCGTGGAGAGCGGCGTCGCGGTGAACTTCGGCAACCTGGACTCGAGCTACATCGCCACCTTTCAACCGTTCAGCGCGCAGCGCCTGTTCACCCCCCTGGGCGACCCCGTCACCGAGGTCGCCTTCTTCATGCCGGGCGACCCCGGCCAGCCGGCGTACGTCCACGGGTTTGGCGCGGTGTTTTGCGACGTGGACCAGGTCGGCGAAACGTCGATCGAACTGCTGGACCCGGACGGCCAATCCCTCTTCACCGGCTACGCCCCCGTCAGCCCCGACGGCGGACTCTCCTTCCTCGGGGTCAGCTTCAACGCGGGCGAACAGGTGGGCCGGGTGCGCCTGACCAGCGGCAACCGCGCGCCGGGACCGGGTGTGCTGGACGGCAGCGCCGTGGACGTGGTGGTCATGGACAATGTCTACTTTGGGGAGCCGAAGGCGGTGCCGGAACCCGGCGTGCTCGCGTTGGGCGCCGTGGGCCTGGGGGTGCTGCTGGCGGCGGGCGTGCGGCGGCGGCGGCGGAACTGATCTCCTCCATGGCCTGCCTATGTCCTGGCGTTGACCGTCCCCCTCGCCCTCCCCTGCGCCGCGCTTGAAAGGCGCCAGCGGGGCCAGTCCCCGCAGCGCATCGACAAGGTCATCCTCCAATCCCCGGCCCGCTTCCTCAGCCAGCGCCCCAAGTTCAAAACCCCCGCCTGACCTGCATTGCTCACCAGGCGCTCCGGTGAGAAATGCGGGCTAAACCGCCTCCGGCAGCACATACGGCTCGCGGTAACGTGCCCGCTTCAGCAGCGCGTTCGCCGCCGGCTCCCCCGGAAACGATTCCGTCTGCGGATCGAATGCGAGTTTTTGGTTGCCGGTCCGCCAGGCGATGTTGGCCAGGTGGCAGAGCAATACGGAGGCGTGGCCCTGCTCGGCATTCGCCTTCGGCTGCGCGCGGGTCCGCACGCACTCGAGGAAATTGTCGATGTGCTCCGCGTCGCCGGGGCGTCCCGGGGTGGAGGCGACGCAGGCGTTGTTCGCGTCGTAGACCTGCCAGCCGCCGCCGTGCCGGCCCACCACCATGCAGGCCCGCGTGCCCAGCAGCTCGATCTTCGTCGAGCAAAACCCCCAGTCGGGAAAGGCGTCCGAGTTGCGGATGTTCACGGGGATTTTTTTCATGTAGGGCGTCCACAGGGACGCCTGGAACAGCAGCGTGAACGTGTCGTATTCGAAACTGGCCAGCTGCGTGTCGGGCGTGTCCCGCCCGTCGCGCAGCACGTGGATGCCGCCCGTCGCCGAGACGCTCCGCGGGCATGAAGGGTCGCCCATCAGCAGGCGCGCGAGGTCCAGCTGGTGGACGGCGTCGCCGGGGATGGGGCCGCAGCTGAACTCGGCAAGATTCAACCAGGAGCGGCTCGGGTTATAGGGCAGCCTGGCCGCCGGCCCGCACCACAGGTCGTAGTCGAACCCGACGGGCGGCTCGCGGTCGGGACCGGCGTGCTGCATCGGGTGCTGCATCATGTTGTAGACCCGGACCAGGCGGATGTCACCGAGCCGGCCCGACTTCACATAGGCCACGGCCTCCTCCATGTAAGGGGCGCTGCGCGACTGCATCCCCACCTGCAGCACCCGCCCGTGTTTCTTCACCGCCTCGATCAGCTTTCGTCCCTCCCAGATCGAGTGCGCCATGGGCTTCTCCACATACACATCCTTGCCCGCCTGGCACGCCCACACGCTCCCCAGCGCATGCCAGTGGTCCGGCGTCGCATTCACCAGCACCTCCACCGCCTTGTCCTCCAGCAGCCGCCGGAAATCCTGCACCGCCTTCGGCGCCCGGCCCTGGATCTTCTCGGCCACGCCCCGCGCCCGCTCCAGCCGGCGCGTGTCCGGGTCCGCCAGGCCGGCGACGCGCACGTCCGGCCGCCGGGCAAACATCTCCAGCAGCCCGCCGCCGCGCCCGCCCAGGCCCATGAACGCCACGCCGATCGTCTCGTTCGCCGCATAAGCCCGGGGCGACCCCAGCACGGACACGGTGGCGGCGGTGGCGACCGACTGTTTGACGAAGGTTCGCCGGTTGATGGGATTCATAGATGCCGAGCGTACGACCCGCCCCGCCACCGGCGCAAGCCTTTCCCTCCCCCGTTCCCCGCCCCGGGCCCAACCCCCGGCCCGAAATGCCGCGGCGCCGGCCGGGGGCGCATCTCGCACATCGGCTCCGGCTCCTCGCCGTGCCGGGAGTTCCGGCGCGTGGGGGCTCGCGCCGGCCTGCGCAACAACAAAACAGGCCCGGAGAACGAATCCCCCGAGCCTGCGCGAAAGATGCGGCGAACGGTCTAGAGCGTGTGGCCGGCCACGGTGCAGGTCGGCTTGGTGTCCACCGCGTTCAGGGAGTAGGTGCCGCCTCCGGGGCACTGCGGCTTCTCGCGGATATACAGCGTCGCACCGAACAGGTCTGCATCCGTGGGCGTGTCGAGGTTGGTCTTCTTCATCTCCAGCGCCCAGGTCGCCTTCGCACCGTCAATCTGCTTCAGATTGGCGATGCAGGCGCTCGTCTGGCTCGATTGCCGGGCGCGGACGAAGTTCGGGATGGCGATGGCGGCGAGCAGGCCGATGATGGCCACCACGATCATGATTTCCACCAGCGTGAAGCCGGCCTTGCGTGATGTGTTGATTTTCATGTTCTGTTTGCCTTTCTCTGTCGCGGCGTGAACGACGGCGTCGGGCGGGGTTGTACTTCTCAGGTTGCTCGTTCACTTATTGCCCGCTGCCAACCGCAGGCAGGCTTCTAGCACCCGGGATGCCAATGCAGTTTAACTGATGATGCATGCCGCCCCCGCCCCGAAATCAGGCCCCCAAGGCCGCCATCGCCACCCCTTCCTCCCGGTTCGCTCCCCGAAATCCGCGCCCGGTTCCCCGGACGCCCGCACATTCTCCGGACACCGTTGTCCCGTTTTGGGACAGACGCCATGCGGGCGACGCGGGAACCCGGCGGGATGGCGGGGTGCTGGGCTACTTGTGGACCATCATCAGCCGGTCCAACTGTTCCCGCAACGAGGCCTCGGCTGCCGGCAGGTCCCGGTGACCCCAGGCCGCCAGCTCCAGGGAACGCAGCCCGCGGCCGCGACTCCGGTTCCCGGTGAGCACCGCGGTCAGACGCGGGATGGTTGTGGCGGTCTCCCGGGCGTTCTGGCGGAGTTGCGGGGGCGTGCCGTCATGCCAGATGCACTGAAACACGTGCACCAGCCGCCCCTGGGCCTCGAACTCAAACACCCGAAACGGCAGAGTCAGCCCCCGGTGCGGCAACAGCCGCATCCCCCGATCGGCAACAAGCCGCATCCCGGCGCCGGTCAGGCAGCGCTCGGGATGATGGCCGGTGGCGCGCTGCACCCAGGCGCGTCGGGAGCGCGTCTCGGGCGGGGCCCACCGGAAATAATAGGCATGCCACGTCCCGCCGTCGTCCGCTTCCCACCTCGCGCTGCGGCCCTCGTCGAATTTGAGATTCTCCGCGACGCTTTTCGAGATCCCAACCTCGCGGAACCCGCGCTGGTCGGCGGGCATCGTGACGGACCACGCCGCCGTCTCCTGGCGCGGCATTTCGTGGAGGCGGTACCAGGCGTTGACCATCACTTCGACGCTCGCCAGCCACAGGATCAGGCCGATGGACCACCCACGGGGCAGGCTGGGAAAAGGCCTGGACAGTGACGGGGCAAGGCGTGTCGTGCCGGCTTGGACGGGCGCCGTCGGGCGCCGCCGCCTGGCCATCGCCAGGCTCAGCCACCATAACCCCAGGAAACACGCCACCAGAATGCTGACACCCGTGGGATCGTGCCACCGTTCCATGGCCGCCATGCCCTGCCGCGCGCACACGACCGTCAGGGTCAGCGTCCGGCCCACGTTGCAGGCGAACGCCAGGAGCACCCCCGCGAGCACCAGCAGCCCGCGACGCCCCGCTCCAAGCCGATACAGCTCGCCGAAAAACAGCGCAATCATCAGCACCGCGTGAAACGACCGAATCCCGCTGCACGCCTCGTCGATCCCCACCAGCCCCGTGCTCACCTCCAGCACGTTGCCGTGCTGCACCGCCGGAATCCCCCACATCCCCAGCGCCTCGATCGCCGTCGCGGCATTCAATCGCGAAAACAAGGCGATCAGCGGCGCCTCCACCGGCCCCCAGTGAATCGCCGTGAGAAAAAAGAAAAACGGGAACCAGAAATGCCTCACCCACCCCCATCCCCCCGCCAGGAACAACAGGCACACCGTCAACCCCAGCGCCTGCAACGTCACGATCCAGCCCATCCGCAGCCAGATCAGATTCGCCTCCTGCACCAGGAACGACGGCAGCAGGCTCAACGCCAGCAGCAGCCCCGCTCCCCACGCCGCCCGCCTCAGCGCCAACGCCGCCCTCGCCCCCCGCTCCTCCTCCGCCGCGCTTAATCCCGCCCCGCGGCTCTTCCACCGTTCCCACAGCAAATACAGGCACAAGAACGGCACGCCCCACCCGAAACTGTAGTCGGGGAACGTCGACCAAAACGGCGGGCCAATCCGGTAAATCACGACCCCCCAAAGCGCGGCCATCGCCGCCAGGGTCAGCCAAAACGCACCATCCGGTCGTTGCCCATTGCGCATGCGGGCCAGAACGTAGCAGGAGCCATGCACGGCGGAAAGGGGCAAGCAGGCCGCGCTGCGCTCCGCTCCCGGCGCGCGGGCTTGAGCCCGGTTCAAGCCGCGACCGTTCATGGACCGGGACATTCGCAAACGCGAATCGAAACGAGCCACGACCCCTGAGAACCTGCCGGGTCCTTCGTTCTTGCGGCGGCGCGCGGCGCCTGCAAGGATCCGCTCAGGTTCATGACACCGCGCGCGTTGGTGATCGCTCTCGGCCTGCTCGGAGTTGCCGGCAACCTCTCCGGTGCCGTCCCCGCGGCGGGCGGCCTCGAATTCGACACCCCGCCGGGTGCCCGCTGTGAGTTGCGCGGCCCGGTGGGCGAGCGGGTGCGGCGGAATATCGAGCACTGGCTCCTGCGCGCGCCCGGGGCCAATCCGGGGATGCTGGAGATGTTTCGGTTCCGGGATCGGCGTCCGCCGCCGCAGCTTGTGCCGTGGGCGGGGGAATTTGTGGGCAAGTATTTGATCTCCGCAGTGCAGGCGCTTCGGATGTCGGACGATCCGCGCTTGCGGCGGCAGGTGGCGGAGATCGTGGGCGAGTTCATGGCCAGTCAGGCGGAGGACGGCTACCTCGGCCCGTTTCCGAAGGGGGAGCGTCTTCTCAAGCACTGGGACTTGTGGGGGCATTACCACGCCATCCGCGCGCTGCTGATGTGGCATGA
Organism: Verrucomicrobiota bacterium; assembly: GCA_016935555.1. GTDB lineage: Bacteria > Verrucomicrobiota > Verrucomicrobiia > Limisphaerales > JAFGQR01 > JAFGQR01. The sequence goes on along the minus strand of JAFGQR010000090.1, from coordinate 3,823 downwards.
GCACAGCGGAGATGCCGCGGCCCTGGCGTGCGCGCGCAAGGCCGCCGACCTGGTGTGCGCCACCTACCTGGGCACCGGGCGCCGTGTTCTGGACGCGGGCGATCCCGAGATGAACATGTCGATCCTGACAGGGCTGGTGCAGTTGCACCGGATGACAGGCGAGCCGCGCTACATGGAGATGGCCCGCGAGGTGGAAAAGGACTGGGAACGCGCCGGCGACTACGTGCGCGCCGGACTCGACGGACGCGAGTTTTACCAGTCGCCGCGGCCGCGCTGGGAAAGCCTGCACGATCTCCAGGGCCTGGTGGAACTGTGGCGCGCGACCGGCGAGCCGAAATACCGGGCCGCCTTCGCGCATCACTGGCGCAGCCTCCGGCGCTGGGACATCCGCAATACCGGCGGCTTCAGCTCGGGCGAACAAGCCACCGGAAACCCCTATGCGCCGTCGGCGATCGAGACCTGTTGCACCGTGGCGTGGATGGCCGTGACCCTGGATTACCTCCGGTTGACCGGCGACGCCGGTGCCGCCGACGCGCTGGAACTGGCCACGCTCAACGGCGGGTTGGGCGCGCAGCATCCCAGCGGAAGATGGTGGACCTACAACACCCCCATGGACGGCACCCGCGAAGCCAGCGCGCATTCCATCGTGTTCCAGGCCCGCGCCGGCACGCCGGAGCTGAACTGTTGCTCCGTGAATGGCCCCAGGATCCTCGGCATTCTCAGCGAGTGGGCGGTGCTGACCGCGCCCGACGGGTGGGTGGTCAATTGGCTTGGCGCCGGGCGCTTCACCCACCGCCGGCAGGGACAGGCCCGGACAACAATCTCGCTCAGCCACGATGCCTGGCTCCAGGGTCGCACAGAACTGCGGGTGGATTCCTCCACAACCGCCCCCCGCACGTTGCGCGTGAGGATTCCAGCCTGGGCCGTTGAACCCCGGGCCGACCTGAACGGCGCCCCCGTTCCACACGTCGTTCCCGGCGCTTACCTGGGCGTCCGCCGGGTTTGGAGGGCTGACGACAGGCTGGCATTGCGGTTCGAGTTGCCGGTCAGGTTCACCCCCGGCGCCAACGAGGCAGCAGGCAAAGTCTCCTTGTACCGCGGCCCGATCCTGCTGGCCTTCGATCCCGCGCACAACGCGTTCGACGAGGACGACCTTCCGCCCGTGGATCTGGAGCGCCTGGCCCAGGCACAAGAGGTCACATGGCCCGAGCCGCCCACTCAACGCGACGCCCTGCTCCAACCCTGGCTCGCCGTCGATGTTCCCACCGCCGACGGGCGGACAGTCCGCCTGGTGGACTTTGCCGGCGCGGGCGCGCGCGGGACACCCTACCGCTCCTGGCTCATCCCCGCCCGGCCGCGGCCGGCGCCGGCCTTGACACAATGCCCGCCGGACGGTGCGCGCGTGTCCCCCGGCCCCGCCTTGTTTCGATGGCGCAGCCGGCGGGACACGAACCGCACCGGCTTTCGCGTGGAAGTGGCCGCCACCGCCTCGTTCCGGAACGCGGTCCCATGGACGACAAATGTCGGCGGCACGCGCCACGTGCTGGACACGTCGGGCTTTCTCAGGGCCGGACTCGGGTCAGGAGCGCCAACGGTTCCACGGCCGTTTTGGTGGCGGGTGGTTGCGCTCGGGCCGAGCGGGGAAACCGCCGCGGACGTCCCGCCGGCGCAGTTTACCCTGGGCCCCGGAATGCCGCCGGCGCGCATCGGGCAGGAGTCGTCTCCGGGTCCCAACGGCGAAATCGTGATTCACTCGCTTCGCGGCGGCAGCCCGCCGCAGTTTGGCCAAGTGAAGTCGGCGGCGTTTCTGAAGTGCGACGGCGAGGGAACCGAGGTCGACGGCCGGGGCCAGATGCTCGTTTACCACGTGCCGGAGTGGCCGGAGGACGAGTTCACCGCCGCGGTCCGTGTCCGCGTGAGCGCCCTGCCCGAAGGGCGGCTCGGGCAGGTTCTAAGCGCGTGGCACGCCGCCATGGACGACCCGCTGCGGCTGGTCATCGAGGGGGGCAAGCTGTTCGCGCGCGTCGAAGCGGGCGCTGTCCACTCGACGGCTGGGGTGCCGATCCAAACCGGCCGGTGGTATGCGGTGGCGGTTGTGAAACAGGGCGGCAGCCTGGTCCTCTGGGTGGACGGCAAGCCGGTGGGCCGCTGCACCGTGCCGGAGTATTCGTCCACGCGTGCGGCTGACTGCGCGCTCGGCGGCAACCCCCACCACACCGGAAACGAGTTTCTCGCGGCGCGATTTGCGGATTTCAAGTTCTGCGCCCGGGCCCTGCCGGTTGCGGCGGCGCCAGAGCCAAAGCCCCAATGAGCCCGGCGCGAAAATCCAACAGCCGGATTGAGCCGGCGGTTTGCTGCGTGTTTCCGGCGAGAGGCACGATCCCGCCCTGATCATTCACCGATTCCCGTCCCATATCGTGCCCCGTCCCGAGGCGTGCCTTGAACTTTGCGTTGGGTGTCGCGGGGGGCGCGAATTCGGTGCTTGCGGTTGTCTTCAAGCCTGGTGTAGGAGTGGCGGTGTGAACCGGGCTTGTTGCCGGACGGGCGTGGCCATTGTGATTTGTGACTCCTGGGGTTTGCATCGCGCAGCGGTGCTGCAATGAGTGTCGCCCATTCAGGTGACAAGCCGATGTTCGCTCGCAAGTGCCTGGCATTCAGGCAGCCGATGTGGCGGAATTGGCAGACGCGCTAGACTCAAAATCTGGTTCCCGTGAGGGAGTGGGGGTTCGAGCCCCTCCATCGGTACCAACAAAAAAACAAGGGGAAATAGCAATTTAAGCCAATATCCATGCATGTTTCGTGAGCATTGGCCATTTTGAGCCTGTGCGCTTCTGTGACGCTCCCGGCTCTTGGCTTCTCGGCGGGTACGACGTTTACAAAGGAACCATAAAGGAACCACAACCGGGACACTAGACGAGCACCAGACGGGGTCTCTTTGCGCTCCACCGTAGCTCTGCACGGCGTTACCTCTTCGGGGCATTGGGGTCACCACACCGGCCGGGTTCCCGCCGCGTCTCAGGGCATGCTGGCGCTCAGACATGACGTTTGTGGCGATTGGTGGGAGGTTTTGCGCGTCCGAGCACTAGGCTCGGAGGTTTTTGGAAGGCCCGATGCGTCCTCCCCCGGACTTGGCTTCCGGTCAGCAAGACGTGTCGGGACTTCTTCCTTCCACCGGCCAGGGCCTCGGTGCCGCTAGGATCTCCGCCACAGCGTCCTCCTCGATCGCCTCCGGCTCCCTCCCCTGACGGCCACAACTCCGCCACCCTCGCCGGCAACGGGCGATCCCTGGCAACCTCCACATCGGATGCCATGGTATTTCAGGCGCTCGCGGAATGCGTGGATGAAGCTTTTCTGAGTCAAGCGGAACTGGGCCCGGTATCGCAACGGTCCTCGACTTGGTAATAGCGCCCGGCTTCGCCAGACGCTGACAACCGGAACAGCCCCCCCAGGCGGGGGGTCAAACGAACCGAGGGCCAAGCGTGCCCGGTGCCCCAGATGGCTTGCTGAAAGCGGCTGGATTCGCGACGGATCGACGCCACCCGATCCACGAGATCGCCGTTCGGCGAATTACCCGCACGCCGCTTTGGTGGACGGAGGTCGGGCCGGCGTAGCTGGAAAAGCAATTCCTGGCGCAGTTCATGAAACGATTCCTCGCGATGACGGGGTGGGTATCAGCACAGAGTTTGCAGGGGCAGCAACGCACGCGCGAAGCACTTTGTGTTCTGAGATGGGCGTCACGGGCGGGGCGAGGGCCGCCGCTTGCAGCGGGCGAATAAGGGCAGAGCGCTTCGGCGCTGACGGCGAGGGAAAGAGGCGACGCAGG
>JAFGQR010000089.1 GCA_016935555.1 Verrucomicrobiota bacterium | reverse complement strand
CCAGTGCATTGCTCACCAGGAACCTGGTGAGCAATGCGGGCTAAGGCGTCTCGCGTTCGCGGGGCGAGTATGGGACTTGCCAGAGGCCGGCGATTCCCGCATGTTGCGCGCATGCAATCGCACGAATTGTTGCGCGAGGTATGGCAATCGACCAGCGCCAAACAGGTTGCCGCGGACTTGGGGTTGTCCCTGTCCATGATCTACAAGTGGGGGGAACCGGCCGATGCGGAAGCCGGCAGCGGCGCGGTGAATCCTTTGGACCGCATCGAGGCGCTGCTGGGTTCCACGCACGACGAACGCATCGTCCAGTGGATCTGCCAGCGGGCCGGGGGGTTTTACATCAAAAACCCCAAGTCCACCCATCCCCATCCGGAGTATCTTATTCCTGCCACCAACCAGATCGTTCAGGAGTTTGCCGACCTGCTCGCCGTGATCGCCGCCGCCGCCGCCGACAACCAAATCAACGCCCCCGAGGCCACCGCCATCCGCGCTCGCTGGGAGGATTTGAAGTCCGTCACCGAGCTGTTCGTGCGCTGCTGCGAGGAGGGCAATTTCCGTCTCCTCAAGGAGAAAGCCGAAGGCGCCTCCCGTCTGCTGTCGTAGGTGATCCGTTCCCTGCCCCGACATGAAACCCGACACGATTCTTCTGCACGCGGGACACGCTCCCGACCCGGCCACGCGGTCGCGAGCGGTTCCGGTCTACCAGACCACGTCGTATGTGTTCGACTCCGCGGAGCACGCGGCGCGCCTGTTCGGTCTTCGGGAGTTCGGCAACATCTACACGCGGATCATGAATCCGACGACGGACGTGCTTGAGAAGCGCGTTGCGGCGCTCGAGGGGGGTGTGGGGGCACTGGCGCTGGCGAGCGGGTCGGCGGCGATCACGTGCGCCGTGCTCAACCTCTGCGAGGCTGGCGACGAGATTGTGTCCGCGTCGTCTCTGTACGGAGGCACCTACAACCTTTTCCATTATTCGCTGCCCAAGCTGGGCATCACGGTGCGCTTTGTGGACGCGTCCGACCCGGAGAATTTCAAGCGGGCCATCACGGCGAAGACGCGCGCGTTTTACGGCGAGACCGTTGGCAACCCCAGGCTGGACCTGCTTGACATCGCCGAGGTGGCGCGCCTGGGCCATGCCGAGGGCATCCCGCTCATGGTGGACAACACGACCACCCCGTATCTTTGCCAGCCGCTCGCCCACGGCGCCGATCTCGTGCTTCATTCCGCCACGAAGTTTGTGGGCGGCCACGGCACCTCGATCGGCGGCCTGATCGTTGACGGCGGCGCCTTTGCCTGGAACCAGGGCCGCCACCCCATGTTCACCACTCCGGACCCCAGTTACCACGGGCTCAACTACTGGGACACCTTTGGCCGCTTCGAACCCTTTGGGGGCGCCAACATCGCGTACATCCTCAAAGCCCGCGTTCAATGGCTCCGCGACACCGGCGCCTGTCTTTCGCCGTTCAACGCGTTTCTTTTTCTGCAGGGTCTTGAGACCCTTCATCTGCGCATGCCCCGGCACAGCGACAATGCGCTCAAGGTTGCCCAATTTCTTCAGGGCCATCCGAAGGTGTCGTGGGTCAACTACCCCGGGCTGCCGCAACATCCCACGCACGCCCTGGCCCGCAAGTATTTGAGAAACGGCTGGTGCGGCGCGCTGGTCGGCTTCGGCATCAAAGGCGGGCTGGCTGCAGGCAGGAAATTCATCGACTCGCTGCAGCTCTTCTCGCACCTCGCGAACATCGGCGATGCCAAAAGCCTCGCCATCCACCCCGCCTCCACCACGCATTCGCAGCTCACGCCCGAGGAGCGGCTGCAGTCGGCGGTCACGGACGATTTCATCCGGCTGTCGGTCGGGATTGAGGACGATGCGGATCTCGAAGCCGACCTGCAGCAGGCCCTGGAGCGGAGCTGAGGCGTCCTGCGGTCATGACCCACGCCCACCAACGTCTCCTGCAGGGCGACCTCCAGGACCAGCGTCTCGGCCGTTATACATCGGACCTGGGCGTGACCCATACGCGCACGGTTACTCTGCCCGGCATCCGCACCCAGTCCGGTTACTCGTTCTCCCAGATCACCCTGGCCTACCAGACGCTTGGCACCCTTTCGCCCGCCCAGGACAACGTCGTTCTGGTGTGCCACGCCTTGTCCGGCGACGCGCACGTGGCCGGGTTGAACCCCGAGACGGGCCGGCCCGGGTGGTGGGATTACCACGTCGGCCCCGGCAAGGCGATCGACACCAGCCGGTTCTTCGTTCTTTCGACCAATGTTCTCGGCGGCTGCGGCGGCTCCACCGGCCCGTCGTCCGTCGACCCGCAAACCGGCCGTCCCTACGCCATGACCTTCCCGCCCGTCACCATCCGCGACATGGTGGCCGCCCAGGTCCGGTTGCTCGATCACCTGCGCATTTCCAAGGTGTTCGCCGTGGTCGGCGGCTCCATGGGCGGGATGCAGGCCCTGGTTTGGGCCGTTGATTACCCGCACCGCGTCCAGACTTGCATTCCGATCGCGACGTGCCTGGCCCACACGCCCATGCAAATCGCGTTCCACGAGGTCGGTCGCCAGGCCATCATCACCGACGCCCAATGGAACCAGGGCCATTACACCGCCCACCGCCGCCCGGAACACGGCCTGGCCGTCGCGCGCATGGTGGGCCACGTCACTTACCTGAGCGAGTTTGCCATGAAGACCAAGTTCGGGCGCCAGCTCCAGCGCGAGGCCAAACCCGAGGATCTTTTTCCCGAGTTTTTCGCCGTGGAAAGCTATCTTCAATACCAGGGCGAGAGTTTCGTCAAACGATTCGATCCGAACTCGTATCTCTACATCACCAAAGCGCTCGACCGCTTCGACCTGCTTGAAGGCAGCCCCCCTCACGCCGCCCTCGGCCGCGTCAAAGCCCGCTTCCTCGTCATCTCCTTCGAGTCGGACTGGCTTTACCCCCCGGCCCAGGCGCGCGAACTGGTTCGCACCCTGAAACGCGCCAATGCGGTTGTCACCTACCTCAACTTGCAAACGTCCTACGGCCACGATTCGTTTCTCATCCAGAACCCGGAATTCTCCCGCGCGGTGGGCCATTTTCTCGACGCCGAATACCGGCGCCAACGCCTTCCCCTCAAGAAAACCACCCAGATTCTGGGCGGCACCCGCTAGCCTCCCATGCCGTACGCCCAAATCTACGACCAGGTCGCCGCCTGGATTCCGCCAACGTCCCGCGTTCTTGATCTCGGCACCGGCGACGGCGCCTTTCTGGAGCGCCTTGTCAAAACCAATCGCGTCGTCGGGGAAGGCGTCGAATTGGACGCCGAACACGTCACGCGCTGCATCGAACGCGGTCTGGCCGTGCACCAGGGCGACGTCATGAGCGGTCTGGACCAATATGGCAACGGCGCCTTCGACTACATCCTGCTCCTTGGCACCTTCCAGGAATTGAAACCGTCCGAACAGCTCGTCCGCGAAGCCCTCCGCGTCGGACGACGCCTCGTCGTCTCGTTCAGCAACTTCGGCCATATCCGCGTCCGCTGGCAGTTGCTCGTGGGCGGGCGCACCCCCGTGACGGACGCCCTCCCCTCCCCCTGGTTCCGCACCCCCAACATCCACTTCTTCACCATTCTTGATTTTCGCGATTTCTGCCGCGAAATGCGGCTCCGCCACGTTGCCTCCGCCTACTTCAATCGCCGCGGTTTCGTCCGGTGGTTCCCGAACCTTCGCGCCGACATTGCCCTGTGCCTGCTCGAAGCCGCCCCCCGCGTCTGACCTGCCGCCCCTCAGCAGCCACCGCGCCTCGCCCCCGTCCTCCGACCCGCTTCCGTCCAAGCCCGGCAATGGCTTCATCCGGCCCGTCACGGGCGCATTCTCCGGTGACGCCCCCTGGGCCGGTGCATGCCGCCGCCCCGCCGGCGGGAACAGGGCTTTTGGCGGATCGGGGGCTTGCGAGGCGTGCAGGGTCGTCTCGGGGCAAATCCTGCCGCCTTTGCGGCAACGCGCTTGGGGGGGGGCGTCTGCCGCTTCGGCAAGCGCGGCGTGTGGGGGTTTGCGCGAGCGCTGTTTGGCGGCGGGCGTGCAGGGACTGGTGGCGTTGAAGCTGCTCCGCAAGGTTGCGCGATGGTCTCTAGGAAGCGGGTTTTCAAGCGGGCAATCGAACCGACAGGCTTTCCGGGCGCGTCGGGTCGCACCCGAGCGGAGTTCCGGCAGCGCGCGTCGACGGTCCGCCCGCCCTGGGCACCGCCATGGCGGCCGTTTCCCACAGCCCGTTTGACCTGACGCACCATATGAACATCGCCCTCGTCAACAACCCGCTCCGGCTCGGCGGCGCCGAAACCGTGGTCGAACAGCTCCGCGTCGGCATCCTCAAGGCCGGGCACCGGGCCACCCTCCACGTGGCCAGCGGCCGAACCCACCCGCCCGACGCGGTCCCGCTCTACCCGCGCTGGCTGGGCCGATTGAGCCGCACCCGGCTCCACGGGGTTGTGGAGCGTCTGTGGCCGCGCGCCGCATGGACCGACCGCGCGTTTCGGCGTCTGGCGGCGGGCGACGCGGACGTGGTGCACGTGCATCATTTTGACGGGGATTACGCGACGGTGGACTCGCTGGCGGACCTGGCGCGGCACAAACCCGTTGTGTGGACGTTTCACACGTTTTGGGGCGTCACCGGCGGGTGCGATCATCCCATGGACTGCCGCCGCTACCAGGACGCCTGCGGCCAGTGTCCGCAGCTTGGGCGCTGGCCGGTGGGGCGCGAAGACCGGACCCAGGAGCATCTGGCCCGGAAACGGTTGCTGCTCGCGTCCGCGCCGCTGCACATTGTCGCGCCCTCGCGCCATCTGGCCGAGACGATCCGGGGCAGCCGGGTGGGGCGGCATTGGCGGGTCCAGCACATCGCCCACGGCGTCGACCCGCACCGTTTCCGCGGCACGCGCAAGCACGATTCGGCGTTTCGCGCCTCCCTCGGCCTGGTGCCCGACGCCACCGTGATTCTCCTCGTCAACCCCAACTTTCGGGACCCCCGCACTGGGTTCGCCCGCGCGCGAGCCGCACTGGCGGAGATTCATGCCGGCGGTGTGGACGTGGTCCTGGCCGGCCAGGGCAGCGTCGGGGCCGCCGCCCAACTGCCGCCCGGACTGCGCGCGGTGGATGCCGGGCATGTGGCGTCGCGCCAGCACATGTCCGCGTGGTTCGAGGCGGCGGACATTCTCGTGGCTGCTTCGGCGACGGAGACCTTTTCCTGTGCGGTTCTCGAGGCGATGTCGGCGGAATGCTGCGTGGTCGCCACGCCGACGCGGGGAAGGATCGAACAGATCCAGCATGGCACGACAGGCCTGTTGAGCGCCGAGATCTCCGGGCCTTCGCTCGCGCAACCGCTGCAGGAGGCCGTCCAATCGCCCCGGCTCAGGAGCGCGTGCGGCGCCGGGGCACGATCCCGCGTGGAACGGTTTTTCACCGAAGCGGCCATGATCGGCGATTACCTGCAATGCTACGAATCCGCCGCCGGCCTCCGCGCCGTTCAACCGCCGGCGCGCCTCGCCGCATGAAGCCCGTCGCCCGTCCCGTCGGCAGCGCGTTTGTGCGGGTGCTGCTCGTTGGCAATTATCTTCCCGACGGCGAGGATCACATGCGGCGTTTTGGGCGGGTATTGGCGGAGGAGTTGCCGGGCCTCGGGGTGGGGACGCATCTGCTGCGGCCGGCGGTGCGCTGGGGGCGGCGGGTGGCCCGGAGCAGGGGGTTGGGCAGGTGGCTGGGGTATGCGGACAAGTTCGTGGATTTTCCGCGCCAGTTGCGGCAGGCGGTGCGGTGGCATCGGACGATGTCGGAATCGTCGTTTGTGGTGCATGTGTGCGACCACGCGAATGCGATGTATACGCGCCACCTGCGCGGCGTGCCCCACCTGGTCACCTGTCACGACCTGCTCGCGGTGCGGGCGGCGCGGGGGGAGTTCCGCGAACACACGCCGCGCTGGACCGGGCAGTGGTGGCCGCGGATGATGCTGGACGGGTTGCGGCGGGCGCGGCGGATCACGTGCGTGTCGGAGGCCACGCGGCTGGATGTGGAGCGTCTGGTGGGGGCGGGAGCGGGTGGGGCGGACGTGACGGAGATGGGATTGAACTACGGGTTTGCGCCGATGCCGGCGGCGAAGGCGGCGAAGATGGTCGAGAGCGTGTTGGCGTGTCGGCAGGGGGGGAGTGGGGGAGGCGGGCCGCCGCGGTATCTGCTGCACGTGGGGGGCAATCCATGGTATAAGAACCGGCTGGGTCTGCTGCGCCTCTACGCGCGGCTGGTGGCGCGGGCGCCGACGGTGCCGGCGCTGGTGATGGTGGGCCCGCCGTTGACGCGGGAGATGCGGGTGTTTGCGGCGAAGGCGGGGATGGAGTCGCGGCTGTTGACGGTGGAGGATTGTCCGGATGAGGTCTTGCGGGCGCTGTATTCGCTGGCGGAGCTGCTGGTGTTTCCTTCCTGGCACGAGGGATTCGGCTGGCCGATTGCCGAGGCGGAGGCGTGCGGGTGCCGGGTGGCGACGTCGGACCGGGCGCCGATGACGACGGTGGGGTGGACGGCGGCGTTCTACTTTGATCCGAGCCGTGTCGACGAAGCTGCGGACGTGGTGTGGGAGGCGTTGAACGAAGGAACGGCGGAACGAAAGGAACGCATCGAGCGAGGCCTGGAAAACGCGGCGCGGTTTTCAACCGCCACGATGGTCCGCCAATACGCGGCGATCTACCAGGAATTGGCAGCGCCGGAATCGCCCGCCGCCGAACCCGGCCGCCTCCAAGCCGCCTGAAGCCCGGCTGCCGCCCGAATGCCAATCCTGCGAGCTGCCGGCAGCGCGGCGTCAGCGCAAAGCGGACCAGCTCAGTCGGCGGCGGGCAGGGGGCGGACTTTGAGGTTGCGGAACGCGCACTCGCTGCCGTGGTCGGTGAGGAGGATGTGGCCGGTGAGTTTGCGGCCGAAACCGTTCACGTTTTTGAATTTGCTTCGGGCGACGCCGGCCATCACGGGGTCGCTGCCGCAATCGTATTCGAGGACTTTCTCGCCGTTGAGCCAATGTTCGACCCGGTTGCCGCGAACGCGGATGCGGGCCTGGTTGGAGTGGGGGGCGAGCCGGACGGGGGCGTGGGCTTTGGGGGGCAGCACTTCGTAGAAGGAAGCGGTGCCACCTTTGCTGGGACCCCGTCCGGAGTCGTCGATCATCTGGTATTCATGGCCGACCGCGCCGCGTTTTTCGACGACGAAGTATTTGACGCCGTTGTTGGCGCGGGCGGGGAAACGCCATTCCCAGGCGAACTCGAAGTCCGTGAAGGTCTCGCGGGTGATGATGTCGCCGCCGCGGATGCCGGCGACTTTTTTGAGCCAGCCATTCTCGACAACCCAGCCCTGCGCGGGGAAGCCGGGTTTGCCGAAGGCGCGCCAGTGCGCCGGGGATTGCCCGTCGAACAGCAGGCGCCAGCCGGCGGCTTGTTCGGCGGGGGTCAACGTGTTCGGCGGCGGGCCGGCGTCGTCGGCGGCCCGCAGCGCGGAGCCGGCAAGCTCGAGGCACAAGGCGACGGCAGCCGCCCGGCACACACTCCCATACACATACCCGTAATGCATGGCGGCATTTCGCCACGGAAGCAACCGGCGGCGCAACTAGAAAAACCGGAAGGCAGGAGGCAAGATCGGACGCAGGCAGGGGCCTAGCAGCCTGTCGGACTCAGGTCTATCCGGCATTGCTTGAACTTCGGAGCCTGCTGAAGGTACCGACCTCTACGGTGGTTCGGGACAGGCTGCCAAGGCAGGCCGTCTTGCGCCGGCGTGCCAGACTGTGGAATTGCGCAAGGGAGTTTGAATGCGAAGGACCTCAGCCCCATCCATACGCAGCCGTACGGGTCCGCGCTTCGTCAATGTGGAGCACGATACCCCCCTGTTGCTGCCGCCGAACCTTCGGGACGGGGTGCACAGCAATCATTGGGCGCCCTTCATCCTCGATGCCATCCCGCCGACAGCACCCCGCTGCAGGACGGACTGACGATTGCCGACGAGATCGTCCGCGCCGGTTTTGTGCCTAGCGGGAGGCGAGAATCCCTTGCGGCGAAACTCCAGCCAATTGTGAGACACCACACTAGGGGGCTTCGGTGGCGGGGGCGGCGGGTTGGAGGTCGGGGTTGAGGGTTTGGGGCGGTTTGCCGTCGAGACAATCGCGGACGACGCGGGCGAGGTTGTGGGGGAGGTAGGGTTTGGGGATGAATTGGACGGACGCGTCCTTGGGGTCGGTGGCGCCGGCGACCTCGGGGCTGTAGCCGCTGGTGAAGATGACTTTGAGGCCGGGTTTAAGGTCGCGCAGGCGGGCGGCGAGTTGTCGTCCGGAGAGGCCGCCGGGCATGACGACGTCCGTGAGGAGGAGGTCGAGGCGGGGGTGTTGGGCGTTCCAGAGTTCGAGGGCTTCGGCGCCGGAGGCGGCGAGGAGGACGGTGTAGCCGTAGCGGGTGAGGATTTGCTGGACGAGGTTTCGGACGGCGGGATCGTCTTCGACGAGGAGGATGGTTTCGGTGCCGCCGCAGACCTTGGGGAGGAGGTTGGTGTCGAGGTCGGCGGATTTCTTGAGGTTGCTGGCGGGGAAATAGAGGCGGAAGGTCGTGCCGTGGTCGGGGCGGCTTTCGATTTCGATCCAGCCTTGGTGTTGCTGGACGATGCCGTGGACGATGGCGAGGCCGAGCCCGGTGCCCTTGCCGATTTCCTTGGTGGTGAAGAACGGCTCGAAGATGCGGGGCAGAACGGCTGGCGGGATGCCGACGCCGGAATCGCGGACGGAGAGGCGGACGAACAGGCCCGGGCGCGCGCCGGGGCGTTGCTGGGCCTGGGCGGGGTCGAGGCGGACGGTTTTGGTGCGGATGCGGAGCGAGCCGCCCTGGGGCATGGCGTCGCGGGCGTTGGCGGCGAGGTTGACGATGATTTGTTCGATCATGCCGACGTCGCCGACGATGTACGGCACGGGGGGGCAGTTGGGGACTTCGAGGAGGACGTCCTCGCCGATGATGCGTCGGAGCATTTTGGTGAGGTTATTGACGACTTCGTTGAGGTTGAGGAGGCGGGGCTGGATGGGCTGTTTGCGGCTGAAGGTGAGCAGCTGCCGGGTGAGGTTGGCGGCGCGGCCGGTGGCCTCCATGATCTGGTGGAGCGAATCGACGGTGCGGGCCGGCAGCGGCTCGGCGGCGAGGGCGAGGTTGGCGTGGCCGTGGAGGATGGTAAGCAGGTTGTTGAAGTCATGCGCGACGCCGCCGGCGAGGGTGCCCAGGCTTTCCATTTTCTGGACTTGGAGGAACTGTTCCTCGAGGCGTTTGCGCACGGTGATGTCGAGCAGGAGAAACACCAGGCAGCGGTCGGCGCCCAGCTGGATGCGTTCGACGCTGACGAGGGTGTCGCGGACCTGGTCCTGTTTGGTGCGGAGACGGATTTCGTGGTTGGCGACGGCGCCCTGCTGTTGGAGTTGCTGGATGAGGCGGGCGTGCTCGGCGTGGTCGTTCCACAGCCCCAGGGTGTCGGCGCTCAGGCCGATGACCTCCTCGCGGTCGTAGCCGACGAGGCGCAGGAAGCTCTCGTTGACGTCCAGGAAACGCTCCTCGGCGAGGGTGCAGATGCCGATGGCCGCGGGGTTGGACTGGAAGATGCGTTCGAAGCGTTCGCGCGACTGGGCGAGCTCGGTTTCCATGTCGCGGCGGGCGGTGACATCGCTTTTGACGGCGATGAAGTGGGTGATCTCGCCGGCGGGATTATGGACGGGGGTGATGGTCATCTCCTCGATGTACAAAACGCCGTTTTTGCGGCGATTGATCATTTCGCCATGCCACACGTCGCCGGCGGCAATCGTCCGCCACATCGCCTCATAGGCGGGCGACGGTTGCTTGCCGGATTTCAGAAGACGCGGGTTCTGGCCCACGGCTTCGTCGAAGGCGTAGCCGGTGAGACGGGTGAAGGCGGGGTTGACCCAGGTGATGCGTCCGGAGCGGTCGGTGATGACGATGGCATTGGCGGCGGCCTGGAGGGCGGCGGCCTGGACGCGCAGTTGGGCTTCGGCGTTGCGGCGGGCGGTGACGTCGCGCACGGATACCACCACCCCGCGGATGCGCCCGCGCTCGTCCTTCCAGGGCCCGATCCGGGGCGCCCCCCAACCCGGCAGGGTTTTCCCCGCCAGAGCCACATCGGGCAAGGTCACGGATTCCCCAGCCAGGGCGCGCGACAGCCCGCTCTCGATTTGGGCCTGGCGCCAGGCCGAGAACCACTCGAGCGGAATGCAGCCCAAAACGGACGACCGCCCAATGCCGGTCAAGTCCTCCATCGCCGGGTTCCAGACGAGGCACTTCAAATCCGCGTCCAAAACGGCAATGCCATCCTGGAGACAGGCAAGAATGTGCTCGTCATGAACAGCCGGAGAGGCAGGACGGGCGACAAACCACGGATCTACATCGTTGATGGGCCGCGAGGAAGGCTGGTTCATAGGTGCCGCGCATACTGATGCTGGTCTGCGAAGCTGATAGAATGCCAGACGGGTCGGCGAAACAGCGCAAAAACTCGCCGGGCCGGCGGCGCGCTCAAAACCCTTCGGCCCCTCGCACGGCCACGAGATGCCAGGACCCGCCCCCATCCGGGCCCGCCCATACGCGGCTTGGTTGTCAACCCAGGCGCGGTTGTGCCGCGGTTGCGGGCGGGCCGCGGTCTTCCGGCGCGCCGGCCTGATCCGCCACCGGCGCGGCTCGGGATCAGCGATCCCCGCTCGGCCGCAGGGCGGCTTCCATGCCGAGGGCGGTCGGATCGACGATGCGGGTCCAGCGTTCCTGTTCGGAGAGGGGGACGATGCCGGCCTGGACCTTGGGCCAGCCCATGTCGCGCAGCGAGCGCCACCCGAGGCGGCGGGCGGCGTCGCGGAGGGCGGCGGTGTGCAGGCCGGGCCGGATGAGGTCGGCGATGGATTCGTTGGGGAGGAAGAACTCGTAGACGGCGATGCGACCGCGGTGGCCCTTGTGGTTGCATTCGACGCAGCCCCGGCCGTGCCAGGTGTGGATGTCTCCGGGCGGCAGCCGGAGCGCGGCGGCCATTTCGTCGCGGAGGGTGTCCGGGATGGAGGGATCGGGGGCGGCGCAATGCCGGCAGATGCGTCTCAGGAGGCGCTGGGCGACGCTGCAGACGAGGGAGGAGGAGACGAGGTAGGGTTCGATGCGCATCTCGAGCAGGCGCGTCACGGCGCTGATGCTATCATTGGTGTGCAGGGTGGAGAACACGAGGTGCCCGGTCTGGGCGGCGCGCATGGCGATCTCGGCGGTCTCGGTGTCGCGGATTTCCCCGACGAGGATGACGTCGGGGTCATGGCGCAGGGCGGCGCGCAATCCGGCGGCGAAGGTGAGGCCGATGGAGTCGCGGACCTGGATTTGGAGGACGCCCTGGAGCTGGTATTCGATGGGGTCTTCGAAGGTGATGGTTTTTCGGCCTTCGTCGTTGGCGTGGGCAAGGGCGGCGTAGAGGGTGGTGGTTTTGCCGCTGCCGGTGGGGCCGGTGAGGAGAACGAGCCCCTGGGGCAGGCGGATGAGCTGGTTGAACACGGCTTCCTGGGACGGTTCCATGCCGAGTTGTGCCAGGTCGAGAAACAGGCTTTCGCGCCCCAGCAACCGGAGGCAGACGGCCTCGCCGTGCTTGGTCGGCAGGACGGAAACGCGCAGGTCGTATTCGGTGTCGGCGGTTTTCATGGCGATCCGGCCGTCCTGGGGCAGGCGTTTCTCGGCGATGTTGAGGCTGGCCATGATTTTGAGGCGGGAGACGACCGCCGGGTGGAGGGCGTGGAGGTCGGCCGGCATGGGAACGGTTTCGAGGACGCCGTCGATGCGGTAGCGCAGCCGGGTGGCGCCCGCATACGGTTCGAGGTGGATGTCGGTGGCGTTAAGGCGCAGGGCTTCCTGAAGGATCTGGTCGACAAAGGCCGCAATGGTCGCCTCCAGGGCCGTGTCCGTCTCCTTGCCTTGCACATCGAACACCATCTCCTCGGCGGCGTCGGCCGCGCCGCGCTGCTCGCGCAGTTTCTGGATGGTTTCCGCGCCAAGCCCAAAATGCTTCTTGATGACGGCGTGGATGGCGCTGGGGGTGGCGAGGACGATCTTGAGCTGTTTGCCGAGCACCAGGCGCAGGTTTCCCAGCTCCATTTGGCGGGGCGGCTCGCTGAACGCGACCGTCAACGACTCGCCGTCGGCGTCCAGCGGCAGCATGCGGTAATGGAAGATGAACTTGATGGGCACCAGGTCCAGGGTTTCGCGGGACAGTTCGAGCGCGGCGGGGTCGACGAATTCGAGACGGTGGATTTGGGCCAGGGCGCGGTAGGTGTCCTCCTCGGAGGCGAAGTTCAGATCGACGATGGCGCGGTGATGAGGCGTATGGAGGCGTTGCTGGCGGCGGCGGACCTGGTCAAGTTGCGCGGCGGTGAGTTTGCCTTGGGCCAACAGCAGCTCGCCGGCTTCCGGGGGGGGCGTCGGGGAGTCGGACGTCATGGGACAGGGACCTCGAGAGACGCGGTCTTGTTGAACGGGATGCGGTGGGTTTGTGCGGCGGCTTTGCCGTCCGTCGGCGAATTGGTCAGGGTCACCTCCGCCGGGGAAATTCCCGCGATGATCCAGGGTTTGATGGCAAAGGAGCCCACGGGACCGGTGACCGTTTTCTGGTCGACGGTCAGAAAGGCCCGGGCAGGAGCCTCGCCGGTCTGGTAGTAGCCGTGGTAGGTGACCTGGACCTGGCGGGTGGTCGGAGGGGGCGGGGGAGGCACCACCGGCGGAATGAAATAGCGCGTCGCAAACGGGTTCTCGAGGTTCGTGTCGGCAACGGCCCCGGTGCCGGCGCCGCGGGCGAGGAGATGGGTGATGCGGGCGATGGGGGCGGGGCTGTCGACGGGCATGGCGCCGGAGCCGGATTCCACGAACGGCGGCGGTGCAGTGCCGAGGTTCATCAGGCAGGCGGCCAGGAGAAGCCACAGCAAGGCGTGGATGGCCAGGGCAAACGCTCGACTGCGCAGCAAGACGTTCAGCATGGCAGGTTCAGGGGGCCGGCAGCGACGCCTCGCCCTCGAGCCGCACGAATCCGCACGCGTGCAGCGAAAGCCGCACCTCGTCGGGTTTCGCGGGAGACTGTTTGAGGAGGAGCAGGCGCTCCACAAACAGGGGCGGTTTGGAGGCGGCCAGCTCGGGAAGGCCCTCCGCCTTGAGTTCGCTGGCCCGAAGCGGAAGCGAGCGCAGGAACCGGGTGACGCAGCTCATGGGGCCGGTCAGCTCGATGTCCAGCGGCACCACGACCAGCGGACTCGAGGGGTCCGAACCTGCCGGGTCGCGGGCCGGCTCGGGGGCGCGGAGGGTGTGGATGCCGGCGACCCGGTTTTGGATGGCGGTGGCGGCCAGGTGCTGCAGCAGTTCAAGCCGCGCCCAGAGCAGCGCCGGGGCGCGAGTGTCGATGGTGTGCTGGGGAAACCCGGCGAGCACGGCGTCCTCGAGTTTGACTTGGTGCTGTTTCGCCAGGCGGGCCAGCTCATCGATCTGAAGCTGGCGCTCATACTGGTAATCGAAAAGTTCGAACGGCACGCCCAACCGGGCCTGGATTTCCCCGCGCAGTTCGATGCGCCAGGCGAGACGCCCGGCGGCGGCCTGCATGGCGGCCAGACAACGCTCGGTTTCGTGCCGCTGCCGCTCGATGCGCTCCGCATCCAGCTGCGCGACCCGCGGCTGGCCAAGCGCAGAGGCCAGTTCCTCGGCCGCCTGGGCCAGCGGCCGGTCGAGTTCGGCGCCGCGCTGTCGCAGGGGGCGAAACACCAGAAAAAACATCGCCGCCAACAGAAGCACGCCCGCCGGCAGCAGGGCCCGGCGGCGGCGTTCAGGAATGCGGAAGGGCGACAGGAACATGTCAGGGCGCGGGTTGGAGGCTGGCGCCATTGGAGCCGGAGCGCGGGGCGTGGGGGCGGGGGCGGGCGGGGCTGTTGGTGGGCCCGGTGCCGGGGCGGGGGTGCAGGGTCGTCGGCTGGAGGAAATCGGTGCCGGCCAGTTCGAAGGCGATGGCGAAGTGCCGGGCGGGCAGCAGGACTTTGGGATCGGCGAGGTTGCGCCGCAGGTCGCCCGAGAGAGCGTCGACCTTGGCAAAGAGAGGCACGTGTTTGAGTTCGCTGACGACCTGGCTGAACATGCGCCGCGCCGCATCCGCCTCCTCGGCGATGCACAGTTCGGCGATGAACCCCGGCCGGGCAGGCGCGGTGTTTGTCGGCTGCCTCGCGGCCAGGGCGCGGGCCGTGACGGGGGCGGCGTTGGTGGGGGGAGGCGCGGCGGCGGGGCCGGGGGGCGACGCCGGGGGGTTGGTGGCGCCGGGCGGGGCAAGCGGGGGAGGAAGGGGCCGGGTGAAATAGGTGGTCTGGTCGCCGAACAGCACATACCAGAAATTGCGGTTGCTTCGGGATTGCTGGAGCAGGGCCAGCGTGTCGAGCGTGTCGAACGTGAGCTTCTGGCACGCCAGCAGCGGCCGCCAGGCCTCGTATTCGGTCAGAAGCCGGGTGCTGGCCAGCTGGGTGCGGCGGAGGTGTTCGAGGCTCTGCTGCGCGCGCGCCTGGAGGGACTCCTTCGAACGCCACAGTCGCCAGGCCTGCCACGAGCCCAGGCACAGGAGAAAGAACAGGACCACGGCCAGCACGCCGCTGGCGCAATCGATCCATTGGCGCATCAGGCGTTTTCGCCAGGCTTGGCGGTGGTCGGCCGGCAGGAGGGACACGGGCTGCGGGGTGCGGTGCAGGGCATGCAGGGCGGTGCCGAAGGCGACCTCGAAGCCGCGGGCCGGGTGGTCGGTGGTGGTCAATCCGGTGACGGGCCACCGTTCGAGGGGCAATCCGCTGCGGGTTTTCAGATAATCCAGCAGGCCGGGCTGATCGAAGCTGCAGCCGCAGGCGACGATGCGGAATGCGGCGAGCTTGAGGGTGGGCGGGGCGGTTTCGAACCAGTCGTTGAGCACCTGGGTCACCTGCGACAACCAGGCATCCACCTTGGGCAGCAGCGCCGGCAAGGCGTCCGCCCCAACAAACAGATTCCGCGTCCGCTTCAGCGCCTCGGCGCCCTCCGGCGAGCCGCCCATCTCCGCCGCGATGGCGCGGGTGAAATAGTCGCCGCCGGTGGCAAAGCTGGTGGCCAGAACGCCCTGGCCGCCGACGACAATGACGAGGACGGTGTTTTGGGCGCCCGTGTGGATGAGGATGGCCTCGGGGGTGGCGGGGCACGCGGCGCGGAAGGCTGCGATCAGGGCATTGGCGGTGGTGGTGATTTCGCAGAGGGCTTCGTGTGTCAGCCCGAGGACGCGGACCTGGTTGCGCAGCTCCCGTTCCTGGCAGAGCGTCACCCAGAAGGGCTGGCGGCCCCGTGCCGGGGCGTCCAGGCGGATCACATCGTAAATGAACGCGCTGTCGCTCACGCCGCTGAGCCGGGTGATCTCCGCTTCGACGAGGGACGCGACGTCGGCGCCGGGCTCGGCGGGGAGGTCGAAGATCTGGGAGGTGGAGAGGTGCTGGGGCAGGGTGAGGGCGAGGGGAGGCTGGCCGAGTTGGGCGAGGCGGGCGTGGAGCTGGGCCTGGAACGCCTCGGGGGCGGGCGATCCCTCCTGGGGGACATTCAACGACTGCTCCGAAAGCACCCGGATCCGCCCGAACGCCAGCTCGACCAGGGCCAGCCTGAGCGTGCGGCTGCCGGGATCCAGGGCCAGCACCCGGCGAAAGGGCGGCTCCAACCGTGCGGCCGCCGGCATGGAGGACAAGCGCTTCACATCACGGGGCACGAACGTCCGCCGCCGGCGCGGATTCGTCGTAGACAACGAACTCGCCGGACTCGGAGAGGATGGTGGCGGTGACGAAAACGAGGAGGTACCGGGGCCGATCCAGCTCGGTGCGGCGGCGGAAGAGCCAGCCGAGCAGCGGCAGGTTGCCCAGAACCGGGACCGACTCGACGTAGGTGGATTGCTGGCGCTCCAGCACGCCGCCCATGACCACCGTTTCGCCGGAGCGGACCACGACGCGGGTGGCGAGTTCCTGGGTGCGGTATTGGGGCAGCAGAATGACAAACGGCTCGTCCGCGCCTTCGACCTGCAGGGAATAGCTCTGCTGCAGGGTCACCTCGGAATTCACCCGCGGATTCAGGGCCAGCACCACGCTGCGCCCGTCGCCGCCCACGCTGGCCATCACGTCCAGCTCGGCCCCCGCCGTCACCTTGCTGGGCTTGCCGGAGGGCACGAAGCTGGACACGGAGATTCTCTCCGTGGACGCGGAGGTGCGGACAGTGAACTCTTCGTAGTAGTATTGCACGAGGCCGTCGCGGATGGTCGCGGGGCGGTTGTTGAGCACCGTCAGGCGCGGGGCGCTTAGCGTCTGGCTCTCGCCGGTCTGCTCCAAGGCGCTGATGGTCGCGCTGAGCGTTTCGCGGTCGAGGATGTTGGTGAAGGTCTCCTGCAGACCGAGCCCGACGTTCTGGAGGCTCTCGGAACTGATCATGCCGGTGTAATCCTGGGCGCTGCGCGTGTCGGAGACGCGCCGCCCGGTTTCCCACAGGACGCCCAGTTGGAGAAACGCGGGTTTGGACAGCGTGACGAACCGGGCTTCGATCAGGACCTGTTGGATGGGGCGGTCGAATTCCTCGATGATCTTCTCGAGCAGTTCCAGCTGCTCGGGCGTGCCGTGCGCGACAATCAGGTTGTGCTCGTAGTCGATGAGGTATTTGCCGGTGAACAGGTTGGTGATGGCCTGTTCGAGATACGGCCGTTCCGGCGCCTCGTCGTTCACGAACTTCTTGAACGTCTCGATTTCGGTCTGGGTGGTGACGTTGCCGGTGGTGACGCGCTGTTTGGTGATGTCTTCGGAGCCGAACTTGGCCGGCAGCACGAACCCTTTACGCAGGCGATAGAAGCGGGTTTCCTCCATCAGTTTTTTGGGGTCCTTGGCGTCCACGACCCACATGAGTTCGGAGCCGATCTGGAACTGGAGTTCGTAGTTGCGCGCGAGGTATTTGAGGAACTCGCCCAGCCTGACCTTGTCGAGGTGGATGCTGAGCGTCTGTTTGAAGGCCGGCAGCGACTTGTCGGCCACAAAATTGACGCCGGCGGTCTGGCTGACCTGCTGAATCACGGCCTCCAACGTGACGTTGTCGAGGTGGATCGTCACCTCCTTCTCGAGCAGCACCTGCATCCGGCTGTTGGTGGACGCCACGTCGAACAGCGGCCCCTGCTGATGCACCGTCTTGCCGTAGGTGTCCGGAATGTACGGGGTTGACTCGATCCGTCCCACGGTGTCCCGCACGTCCTTGCGCGGCGGGAGCCCGCGGTCTTTTTTCTCATTGATGAGGTCCAGCAGGGTGGGATTGAACGGCGAACTGCTGGCGTCGATCTGGCGGATCCGGTCTTCGAGGGCCTTTTCACGTTGGAGTTGACGCTGCTTCCCCACCCACTCCTTGAGCCGATTGATGGCGTTGTCGTCGGGAGCGCGTTGGGCAAGCAGGTTCGCCTTGTGTTCGGCTTCCTCCCATTCCGCCTTGCCGGCCAGGGCGAGAATGTCCTTGATCTCAGGATCGTAGAGCGGGTTGTACAGTACCGCCGGCGGCACGTATTCCGACGCCGCCCGGGAACCGTCTGCGGGCCGGCCCGACGGGACGGCGGAAGCGGGCTGGGCGCTCTGGCGTTCGGAGGGCGCTTCGGGGCTGCGGCAGGCTGTCAGCAGGAGCAGCCCCCCAAGACACGCCCCCGGGATCGCCCTGATCATCCGTGTTCTCATAACCGATCGAACCTTATGAACCGTAATTCCATGCGAAAGCGTGGCAGAACAGGCTCCGGCTCGTCGAGCAAAATGAATTGCAGTGGCGTAGTCCCGCCCGGTGCGGTATTCTGAACGGCCTGGGCGCGGCCACAGCGAAAACGGCCATGCCAATCCGGCGCCGGCCGGGGTCTATAAGGTGACATTGAAGATCGATCAGAACACATGGGCCAGTTTTCAATGGACAAGTGACGGCGATGCCTTAAGAAGGGCGCCTTGGTTGTCCGACACGAATGCTGGAAGCCCATAACGCATGAATACGAAAAACCCCAACATCCCACAGGGCAAACCGCAGCCGACCGCCCCGAGAAAGGACTCCTCCCGGCGTGCGGGAGGCGCTCAGGCCGCTGCGCCGGCGTCTGCGGCGGGACAGCCCACGACGGTGCCGCCGCTGTTTCGGCGCATCGACTACCTGACGTTCGGGGCGACGACGCTGCTGGTGTTTGTGGGCTATTTGTGCACGCTGGCGCCGGACATGACGCTGCAGGATTCCGGCGAGCTGGCGGTGGCGTCGATGTATGCGGGCATCCCCCACCCCCCCGGATACCCGGTCTGGACGATCTACACCTGGCTGTTCACCCTGCTGCCCATCTCGAACATCGCGTTTCGGGTGGGGCTGTCGTCGGCGGTGGCCGCGGCGTTTGCATGCGGCATCGTGGCGCTGATGGTCTCGCGCGGCAGCAGCATGCTGATGGAAGGCATTCCCGCGCTCAAAGGCATCCAGGAGAGCAGCCGGCGGCTCGAGAATGCGATCTGCGTGGTGGCGGGCTTTGTGGCGGGCATGCTGATCGGGTTCAACGGGTTCATGTGGAGCCAGGCGGTGATCGTCGAGGTCTACACGCTGAGTGTGCTGTCGCTGGCGGGGGTGATGTTGTGCCTGCTGCGCTGGATTTACGCCCCGCACCAGCACCGCTACCTTTACCTGGCGTTCTTCTGGTACGGGATCACCTTCAATAATCACCAGTCCCTCCTCGTCATCGCCATCGGCCTCGAGATCGCCATCCTCGTGACCCAGGCCAACCTGGGGCGCGATCTGCTGTTCTGGAATGTGCTGATTTGGATCGGCGGGCTGATCGGGCGGAAGATGGGCCTGGTGGGGGTGCTGAACGACAATCCGCCACTGCTGCTCATCTACAACTGCATCGGACTGGGCTCGTTGGTCGCCTGGGTCTGGCTGGTGGCGCGAACCCGAAAGAGCTGGATTGAACTGGGGCGGGACGGGGCGATGGTTGCGAGTGCGGCCTACGGGCTGCTGTTGTTCGGCCACATCACGAGCTACGCCACCCTGTTCTACCGCGGCAACTCCCTGTCGGTGAGCGCCGGCTCCTTCGTCCTGTTCAACCTGGTCGGCTTGGGCTGCATCGCCCTGTTCGTCCACCTCATCCGGCAAACCCGGCACATGGGCCGCGAGTGGCTCAAGACGCTGGCGTGCGGCGGCTCATGGTCCGTGGGAGCGGCGTTTTATCTCTACATGCCGCTGGCGGGAATGAGCAATCCCCCGCTCCAATGGGGTTACCCGCGCACGGTGGAAGGCTTCTTCCACGCGTTCACCCGCGGCCAATACGAGCGCATCCATCCCACCTTCGGCCAGGGCAGCTTCCTCGCCGATCTGCAGCGGTTCATCGGGCAGATCGGCATGTACTGCTCGGGTGTGCTGGAAGAGTTCAACCTGGTCTATGTGCTCATCGGCCTGATCCCGTTCCTCTATTACAAGGCCATGCAGAAACGCGAGCGCGCCTGGATGATCGGCGTCACGGCCATCTACCTGTGCTTGAGCTTCTTCCTCCTGATCCTGCTCAACCCGGCACCCGACCGCCAAAGCCGCGACCTCAACGCGGTCTTCTTCACCGCGTCCCACGTGATGGTCGCCATGGGCATCGGATACGGCCTGACGCTGCTGGCCGCCACCCTGGTGGCCCACTTCGAGCGCTACCGGCAGTGGGCACTCGCGGGCTTCGGCGCCGCGGCGATGATCGCCCTCATCGGCGTCGCCCAAACCGTCTGGTCCACCCCCAACCCCGTGTCGCGCCTCACCGCCTACACCGGGCTGGCCCTCGCCCTGGCCGCCGTCGGTGTCGTGGCCCTCTCCAAAACCCGCATCCACATCAAAGGCCTGCTGGCCGTCTTCGTGCTGATGCCCCTGTGGCCGATCTTCAGCCACTGGGAGGATAACGAGCAGCACGGGCACCTCTTCGGCTACTGGTTCGGTCACGACATGTTCACGCCGCCCTTCACCGCCCCCGATGGAACGCTGTCCTACGACCGGAATCTGCGGGCGGAGATGATGAAAGACCCGGCAAAGGCCAGGTTGATTTATCCGGAGATGGACCGCGACACGGTGTTGTACGGGGGCACGGACCCGGGCCGGTTCAACCCGACCTACATGATCTTCTGCGAAAGCTTCATCCCCCCAAGCAAAAAACCCCATGACCCGGACTTCGACCGGCGGGACGTCTACCTCATCACCCAGAACGCGCTGGCGGACGGGACCTACCTGGACTACATCCGCGCCCAATACAACCGCAGCTACCAGCGCCACCTCGAGGCCATCGACCCCAAGTACCTCCCCTTTTTCCAACAGCTGCTCCGCGGAGCGCGCGAGAAACAGCTCAATATCCACACGAACTTCATCGCCCGCATGGCCATCCCTCTCGACCGCTTCTTTCTCTGGCTCGGCGACGATGTCATCGAAAAGAACCGCCGCGCCGGCTCCTCCTACTTCTCGCGCTCGGACTTCCTCGACATCAAGTCCTTCGCCGCCAAGCTCCACAACGGCGGCCGCTCCGAGCTGACCCGCTACCTGCACGGCCGGCTCGGCGACAGAACCCGCCAGCTGCTGGGAGCCGACGCCAGCGACGAGGCGCTGACCGCGGCGCTGGCGCGGGACCTGAACCAGTTCCTCGAAGACGAACTGGCGGCCACCCAACGCCTGGGCCGCGCCCGGGCCGAGGCGCAATCGGTTGACGCGGAGCTGGCCAAGCTGCGCGATCCCTCGGCGTCCGACGCGGTCAAGGCCAACCGCGAACCGCGCATCGCCGAGCTCGAAGAGCGCCAGAAAGCCCTGGCGTCCGAAATGGACACGCTGGCGGCGGTGACGCCGTTCCATGCCACCAACCGCTTCGCCGGCATCGCCTTGAAGGACACCACCCGGCGGTTCATCCGCGAAAACCCCCAAAGCCATACCCGCATCCGCCTCAACCGGCTGCTGCTCGAGGAGGCCTTCCCCCAAGACCTCGCCACAAGCCCGGGCGGCGTCTACCCCGACCGCGAAATCCTCACCGCCACGCCCGAAGACTCCCAACGCGCCTTTTCCGAATACCTCACGGACGCCCAGCGCCGGTTGAAGGAAAACAAGCTCAGACCGGGCGAGGACGTGAGGATGATCGACAACCGGGTCCAGGTGTCCGGCCAGGTGGCCGTCATGGCCATCAACGCTCTCATCACCAAAATCATGTTCGACAAAAACCCCGACCACGAGTTCTACGTCGAGGAGAGCTTCCCCCTGGAATGGATGTACCGGCACCTGACGCCCTCGGGGATCATCATGAAAATCAACCGCCAGCCGCTGCTCGAACTGACCGAGGAGGTCTGCCAGCGCGACCATTACTTCTGGAGCGAGTATTCCCAGCGGCTCATCGGCAACTGGATCACCAATGAAACGCCGGTGTCGGCCATCTGCGCGTTTGCCGAGAAGGTGTATATCCGGCGCGACTACCGCAACGAGAAGGTCGACCCGCGGTTTGTCCGGGACGACGACGCCCAAAAGGCCTTCTCGAAGCTGCGCAGCTCGATCGCCGGGGTCTACAACTGGCGGTTTGCCGACGCCTCCAACAAGCTCATCGCCATGCAAAGCCGCCCCCCGGCCGAACAGCAGGCCCGCATCCCCGAAATCCAACGCCTCAGCCTCGAACAACAGCGCATGCTCAGGGAAGCCGACTTCGCCTTCAAACAGGCCTTCGCCTACTGCCCCTACAGCCCTGAAGCCGTCTTCCGCTATGTGACCCTCCTGGTCAATGTGCGGCGCATCGACGACGCCCTGCTCATCGCCCAAACCGCCATCAAACTCGATCCCGACAACGGCCAGATCGCCGGCCTCATCGTCGAACTCGAACGCATCCAGAAAAGCCAGCCCGCCCCCCCGCCCGCCGCCCCTTCCCCCGCCGCCGCCGCCCCCACCCCCCACCAAACCGCCGAACTGGAAACACAATTCCACGCCAACCCGGCCCACCTCGGAGCAGCCTCCCAGCTCATCGAAACCTACTTCCGCCAGCAGCAACCCGTCAAAATCGCCGCCGCCATCGACCGGATTCTTCAGGCCACCAACCTGGACCGCAACGCCCTGGTCTACGCCGCACAAGTCTGCGACCGCCTCCGCGACCTCAACCGCATGCAGCTGGCCCTCCAAAAACTCGTGGTCCAATCCCCCCAAGACCCCGAGGCGTGGTTCGACCTCGCCGGCGTCCAAGTCCTGCTCGGCAACCACCCCGGCTCCATCAGCGCACTCCGCCAAGCCCTCACCTTCAGCGCCCAACGCCTCCGCTCCCAGCCCCAAGCCCGCGACCTGTATCGCGAACTGGCGACCAATACCCACTTCGCCGCACTCCACCCCCTCCCCGATTACCAGAAACTCATCGCCGAGTTGAAACCCAAGAACGACGGAGAACGCCCCTGACCCGGGATACCGTCCCCAGACCCTCGCCTGCATCGCGCAGCTGCGGATGCGCCTCAACCTGAACGGGACGCCCCCATGAACCCGTCGCGCAGCGACGCCATGAGGATGGCGCCATCCGGCATGGCGGATGCCACCCGCGGCTACCGTCGTTCGCCGCTGCCGCGACTTGCGTGAACGTCCTGACGCGGCTGCGGGACCGCGCTCGCCACCCTCAGCCGCCGGAGACACCGCAGCCGGGGGCGGCGCGAGTTGGACTCGACACCCGGACGGGGCGCAGGCATGCTGGGCGCGCATTCATGAACCGCATCGTGGAACGATTCCGCCAGCTGCGCCGCGATCACCGCAAGGGTTTTGTGGTCTACGTGGGCGCAGGCGACCCGGATCTCGACGCCACGCGCCGCTTGGCGGTCGCTTTCGACACCGCCGGCGTGGATGTGTTGGAACTTGGGGTGCCGTTCAGCGATCCGCTGGCCGACGGCCTGGTCAACCAGCTCGCCGCCCAGCGGGGACTCGCATCGGGCACCACGCCGGCACGGGTGCTGGACACCGTGGCGGCCATCCGGCAGGAGGCGCAAATCCCGATCGTGCTTTACCTCTATTTCAACCTGATCCACCGCCACGGCCTGGAACCGTTCGCCCGCGACGCCGCCCGGACGGGCGTCGATGGGCTCCTGGTGCTGGACCTGCCGCCGGAGGAATCCGGCGACTACGACCGCCAGATGCGCGACGCCGGCTTGTGCCCCATCTACCTGGTCGCCCCCACCACCCCCGAAGACCGCGTCGCCATGATCGTCCAGCGGGGCGCGGGCTTCATCTACTACGTCTCCCGGGAAGGCGTCACCGGCATGCAGCCGCGCGTGGCCGACTCGATCGCCACCGGGATCGCCCGCATCCGCGCCCACACGGACCTCCCGGTCGCGGTGGGGTTCGGCATTTCGACGCCGCAACAGGCGCGCGAGGTGGCGGCGAGTGCGGACGCGGTGGTGGTGGGCAGCGCGATTGTGAACGAGATTGCCCGCCACGGCGCGGACTCGGACCTTGTGGAACGGGTCAGGCGATTCGTGGAACCCCTGATTGAGGCGGTGAAACAGGCATGAAGACGAAGCCCCATCCGAAAGCCGGGACCAAGGCCGACACGAAAAACCAGTTCGTCATCATCATGGCCGGCGGCCGCGGGGAGCGGTTTTGGCCGGTCAGCCGCGAACGCGTCCCCAAGCAGCTGCTGGCGCTGGTGGGCAAACGCTCCCTCCTGCAAAGCGCCGTGGACCACGTCCTCCCGCTGGTCCCCAGCAGCCACGTGTTCGTCATCACCAACACCGCCCAGCTCGCCGCCGTGCGCCGACAGCTGCCCAAACTGCCCAAGGACAACATCGTCGCCGAACCGTGCGGACGCGACACGTGCGCGGCGGTGGCGCTGGGTGCCGCGCTCGTCGGCGCGCGATCCCCCACCGCCGTGATGGCGGTTCTGCCGGCCGATCACGTGATTCCCGACCCGGCGCCGTTCCGCCAGACCCTGGCCGACGCGTTCGACCTGGCCAGCCGCGGCCAGGTCATCGTCACCATCGGCATCCAGCCCACCGAACCGGCCACCGGCTACGGCTACATCCGCACCGGCGTCGAACTGCCCCCGCCGCCCGGCGTGCGCCGCTACGCCACGCGCTTCTTCAAAGCCGAGCAGTTTGTCGAAAAACCGCACTACGACCGCGCCATCGAATACGTCCAAAGCGGGCGGTTCCGCTGGAATGCCGGCATGTTCGTCTGGTCGTTCGTCACCATCACCCAGGGCCTCGAAAAACATCAGCCGGACATGGCCGCCGCCTGCCAGCGCTGGTTCAAAGTCGCCTCCCAACCCTCCGCGCTCGCCCGCACCCTGGCCAGGGATTACCCGGGCCTGGCCCGCATCTCCATCGACTACGCCCTCATGGAAAACGCCCAGAACGTCGTCGTCGCCAATGGGAACTTCGCCTGGGACGACCTCGGCTCCTGGACCGCCCTGGGCCGGCACCTGCCCACCGACGCGGACGGCAACAGCGTCCGGGCCGACGTGGTGCACATCGATGCCGCGCGCAACGTCGTCTTCGACGCGCGCGTCCGCCACCGCACCCCGATCACGCTCGTGGGCCTGCGCGATGTCATCGTGGTCCAAACCGACGACGCCACGCTCGTCGCCCACAAGTCCCAAGCCCAAAAGGTCAAACAGCTCGTCGCCAAGCTCGCCGCCGACAAACGGCACCGGACCCTGGTCTGAACCCCACCCCTGGCCCGCGTCCATGACAGGCGCGTTTCGATCTCGCGAAGTTCCCCGCAAGGAAATCGTGATCTCCAAGCGCGTCTCGCGGGTGTTTTAGGTCGCGTTGCATAACCAAGAATCCCTATCTGCAGAACTGGTTCGCCCCGAACTTGATATTCTCCCCGGTGCTGGCACACTCTGCTTGTGACGAGCACGGCCTTCACAGACGCGTTGCAGGCGGCGCCATTCAGCGCCTTCACGAGTACGGATCCGGCCGCACACTGTGAAGCGCCGTCCCCACCCCACCAAAGGGCGACATCGCTGGCCATCCCAGGCTCGCCCTGCCCTTCCACCCGGCAAGACCTGCCGAAAACCCGAGGCATCCATGAGAATCCCAAATGAATGTGCACAGCCCACCCACCATCTGATTCCATGGTGCACCCTGCATCCATGACGACGGTTCAACGATCGAACCCGGAGCGGAGATCTGCCCGGAATCGGGTTCCTGGTGCATCCTGCGCATCGGCCCGGGTTTCGGGCGGGCGCGGCGTTCCGGCACGCGCCGCGAGGAGCGATCGGGGCACGATCAGGGGCTGCGCCGCGAGGCGGGCATGGCTGGCGGTGGCGGCGGCGGCTCTGGCAGTCGCAGGGCATGCAGCGGTTTCGGACGCCGGGAATGTATTCGAGAGCGCGGTGCCTCCAAAGCCCCGCGGCGAATTGGACCGGCTGGTGTTTGCAGAGTGGACGCGGGCGGGGATCAAACCGGTGCTCTGTTCCGACGCAGTCTTTGTCCGGCGGGTGTTTTTGGATGTGACGGGCACACTGCCGACAGCGGCCGAGGCGCGGGAGTTCATCCTGGACCGGGACACGGAGCGGAAGCGGGCGCGCTTGATTGACCGGCTGCTGGAGCGGGAGGAGTATGCGGACTACTGGGCGATGAAGTGGGGGGACATTCTGCGGATCAAGGCGGAATTCCCCGTCAATTTGTGGCCCAATGCCGCCCAGGCCTACCACCGCTGGGTCCGCGCCGCCCTGGCGCGGAACCTGCCCTACGACCGCTTCGTGCGCGAGTTGCTGACATCCAGCGGGAGCAATTTCCGCGTCGGCCCGGTGAACTTCTACCGGGCGGTGCAGAACCGGACGCCGGAAGGGATCGCGGGCGCGGTTGCGTTGACCTTCATGGGCACGCGGATCGAGTCGTGGCCGAGCAATCGTGTGGCGGGGATGGCGGCGTTCTTCTCCCAAATCGGCTACAAACCCACCAGCGAATGGAAAGAAGAACACGTGTTCTGGAACCCGCTGGGCGCCGGCGCCCTCGCCGGCCATACTGCACCCGGCCGCGCCGCAGTCGCCGCGATCGGCCAGACGTCCAATACCCTCTCGCAGACGGCGCTGCCGGCCCCCAATCCTGGCGCGCCCACCACGGCACTGTTTCCCGACGGCACCCCCGTCTCCTTGCGGCCCGACCGCGACCCGCGCGAGGTTTTCGCGGATTGGCTGATCACGCCGCACAACCCCTGGTTTGCCCGGTGCATGGCGAACCGTGTCTGGGCCTGGCTCCTGGGCCGCGGAATCATCCACGAGCCGGACGACATCCGCGACGACAATCCGCCGCGCCATCCGGCGCTGCTGGCCCATGTGGAGCGGGAATTCATCGCAGGCGGCTACGATGTCAAGCGCCTGTTCCGGCTGATCCTCAACTCGACCCCCTACCAACTGTCCTCCCTCCCCCAACCCGGGGCCGCCGGGACCAAGACCGACGTCATCCGCTATGAATTGCGTCGGCTCGAGGCCGAGGTGCTTATCGACGCCCTCAACCAGATCACCGGCACGACGGACCTTTACACCAGCGCCATCCCCGAGCCCTACACCTACATCCCCCAGGACCAGCGGGCCATCGCCATTGCCGACGGCAGCATCACCAGCCCGTTCCTGGCCCTGTTCGGACGCTCCGCCCGGGCCACCGGCATGGATAATGAGCGCGACCATAAACCCGTGCCGGCGCAGTATCTTCACCTGCTTAACTCAAGCCACATCCAGCGCAAGCTCGAGCAAGGCCCCAAACTCAAAACCCTCTTTAGCTCCCGCCGCCAACCGTCCGCAATCGTCGAGGAACTCTACCTCACCATCCTCGCCCGCCTCCCGACGCCCCAAGAACTGAAAACCCTCGCCGCCTACGGCCAAACCCAGCCCGCCACGTCCCTCCCAGCCGCCCAACCCCGCAAATCCGCCCCCGCCGCCAAGGCCGGCAAACCGGCTCCGGGGTCAAAGACCGGGAGGGCGCCCGCCGGGCGCGCCAAAGCGGCGGTGGGCAAAGCGCGCGAGGATTGGGTCGACATCGCCTGGGCGCTGATCAACAGCGCGGAATTCCTCCACCGGCACTGACCTGCATTTCTCACCAGGTTCCTGGTGAGAAATGCGTTAGGGTCCGACCCAGGATGACCGGATTCACCAGGCGGCCCACGCGGAGCGGTGCGTTGGTGGCCAATCCGAGTGGCCTACGACCGACCACCGACGCAAACCGAGCCGCTGAGGGTCACGGTTCCACGGTCAAGGTTCCCGGATTGCTTAAATACCCGGGGGAGGGATAGGCCGCGTTGGTTACCGCCACGGTGTAGTCCCCTGCGTGGCTGAGTTGCACGTTATCAATCGTGTAAAAAGCCGTGTGTTGCCAGAGAACCTGGTTGGTCACCGTCGTCCCTGCCTGTCGCCATCGATACCCGACGGGCAAGGTGGCCGTGTTGGTCACGGTCACACTGAACGTAACGCTGTCGCCCACACGCACCGTCTGGTTTTGCGGATGCTCGACAATCGTGGGCTTTACCAACACCGTCAAGATGAGCGGGTCCGTCGTGACCGAGCCGCAGACGTCCGAGACGGTCACCCGATAGGTGCCCGCGTCGCTGGTCTGGGCGCTGGGGATGGTGTAGGAGTCGCCGGTGATTCCCGGGATGACCTCATCATCGAGCCGCCACTCGTAGCTTAGTGGACCCGGGCCGGTGGCTTCCACGTGCAACGTGATGTTGGTGCCCTCCTGCACGTTGGTGGACGCGGGCCAGGAGATGATCCGCACCGTGCACCCTTCGCTTAACCGGAAGAACCGGGCTTGTTCATTGACCGGGACAAAGGTCCGGTGCTGAGTATCCACGAAGTTGTTGCAGCACGTCAGTAACCTCGTCCAAGGCCCCGGAAGTGACGTGGCGGCCTCCATGATGCGGCAGGGGTTCGGGTCCTCGGTCCAGCTCAGAACGGCCGCGGGTGCAATCTTCAACACGGGCACCTCGTCCCGCAAGAGCGTAAAACTGTCGAAGATCACCTCGGCTCCGGGCGCGCTGGCGTAGTGTTGGGTGTTCCAATAATGGCAGCAAATAAAGGGTAAGAAACATGGACCCGTGTAGGGTGCCGGGTTCTCGTCAAGGTCAGTAACCAGTCCTTTCCAAGACCCGCTGGGAACGGTCGGATCCGCGGCAGGGGTGTCCATCACGACTCTCTCCCACAAGAGTGCATTCTGGTTGTCCCGGTCGAACACCCGCGCGTGAATCTCCAGATCCGAACCCTGAGGAGTCAGGGCCAGCGAGAGGGTGATGTTCGTGTTCTTAATGGCCGCCTCCTCCTCGTAGAAAAGCGCGAGGTTTTTCCAGATGATGATCTCATTTTGATCTTTGCTGAAGCCGTACATTCTAAGTGGTGGGCTGCTCCCGAAAGCTACCGAGGCGAAGGCGTCGTCCTGGTTGGCCCCCGCCACGTCGGCCCTCAGCTCCACCGTCCCGTTCGTTGGCATGGTGAGGGAGATGCCACTCGGGTAGATGCTGCCGCCCCAATTGCCCATGTTGTCAATAGGAGTGGGATCCGTCCTGTTGAAGTGGAGAAGGACATCATCGTTTATCACGTACACTGTCAGACGCGTGTCGTTGGTATTCCAATCCGAGAGGCTGGTGAAGTCTTTCGAAAGAACGACCCCCTGTTCAGTCTCCTGGGCGGCCACCTCGTATTGCGTGACGGCGAAGTTGTCGAAGATCACCTCGGCCCCGGGCGATGCGGGTGGTTGTTGGGGATTGACATACTGGACGATCAAAAGAGCGAGGAAGCCGTCACCGCTGTAGGGCGCCGGGTTCACGTCAGGGTCGGTGACACATCCTTTCCACGCGCCGTTGGGAACGGTCGGATCGGCGGCAGGAGTGTCCATCACGACTCTCTCCCACAAGAGTGCATTCTGGTTGTCCCGGTCGAACACCCGCACGCGAATCTCCAGATCCGACCCCCGAGGAGTCAGGGCTAGCGAGAGGGTGATGTTCTCGTTCTTAATCGCCACCTCCTCCAAGTGAAAAAGTGCCGTTCCGCAACATTTCCAGATGATGATCTCATTTTGGTCTTTACTGACGCCGTAACCATTATGTTGCCCTACGGTGGTCCTCCAGAAGGATACCCCTGCGAAGGCGTCGTCCTGGTTGGCCTCCAACACGTCGGCCCTGACCTCCAGCGTCCCGGTCCTGGGAATGCTGAACGAGGCATTCGGGTACATACTGGCAGCATAATTGCCCCAGTTGTCAATAGGAGTGGCCGCCATATTGTTGAAGTGGAGAAGGAGGTTCCCGTTTGTCACTACCGCCGTTCCACGCGAGTCCGGCCCTATCCAACCTGAGAGGTTAGTGAAGTTGTAATAGAGCGTCTTGGCCGTGCGGTAACATTTGGCCTGGTCATCCGGCGCGACATACACCCGGTGATACCCTCCTGCGGCCTCGCTGCACTCCCCCGCACACGGTGTCCAGGGACCCGCCGGGTCCGGGCCAGTCTCAAGCACCCAGGGGAATGGGCTTTCGGGCCAGGTGAGCAGCGTTGTCGGTTGAATGGAGAGCGTCGGGCCATTTCCTTGCGCCCTGAGCACGCCGCTCTGGCAGAGTGCCAGGGCCAGCATGCTGGTTGCGGCAAGACCACTCGCTTTACGAATCCACGCCGTTTTCATAATGTTCTTTCCTTTAGGTTGTTGCGCTTTTGCGGCGACTATTCAGGTGGTCAACCGCGAATGAATGCGAATAGGCGCGAATCCAGCAAGGACACGCACGTTTGCCACTCTTGAATTCGCGTTCATTGGCGTCCATTCGCGGTTAACCCGAACAGTTGCCTTTTGCCTCTCTAAAACCACTTCTGGCATTATGAGGTTAAACGGACGGGAAAGGCGGTTCTTTCAGAAATCTCACGAAAAATGAACGACGCCGGTGTTGGCCCCACCGTCGCCGGGCCGTCACGAACCATGCCAGAACTCCCCCATGCGCCTCAAAGAGCGACACGACGGGAAAGAGTCCGAGGAGTTCGTTGCCCAAGCCGAAAAAACGCGCCTGAGGACTTGCCATTTTGAAAACATCCAGGAAGTCTAGCCGCGAAATGTTTTGAACGGGAGAAAACAGAGGAAACAGAGAGTTTGGATTTCTCTGTTCTCTCTGTTTCCTCCTGTAGACAATGCCTTTGGGTTGGGGCTGGGCCGCGCCAAGTCATCCGTGATTCATTCTATCCCTGGTCCTCTTCTGGTTCTCCTCGGACCACGCGCTTACAGGTGAGCTTGGCTTGCTTGAAGTTGAGCAGTATCGCCACCTCCAGTCCGGTGATGTTGAGGTAGCCGAGCATCTGCGCGACGTGGGTGTCGTTGAACGCGTTCACCACCTTGGGGTCGGCGATCACTCGGCCGTCCACAATGAGGTCCGGAACCAGTTTACCGATAAAGTGCCCCCGATAGTAGACAGGATACTCGCGCTGCTGGTCGAGCGTGTGGCCACGCTCTTGGAGCTCGATGACCAGTGCGTTTTCGTAAAGCTTCTCGTCCAGACCCGGTTTAAGTTCGTTCAGAACGGCTATCGCCGCGCCTATGATTGATTCGGTGATTTCCGCGTGTTTCATGTAACCTCCTGCGATTAGGGTTACCACGGAAGACACGGAAGGCCACACATAAATTGCGTGCTTCGCGCCGATACACGGCTTGCAGACGCAGGCCATTCGCTTCCTTTTTAACCACGGATGACACGGAGGGCACGGATAAATTGCGTGCTTCGCACGTTCCAGGACCGACAGCCGCGCCTCATCAAGGTGAAGCTGGGATTGCGGGCCACAGGAAGTGCGAAGCTCTCCCCATCCGTGGTCTCCGTGTCATCCGTGGTTCATTCTGTCCGTCATCCGTGGTCAACATTTCTTCGCTTGCGGCTGGGCCGCAGTGGGCCTTTTGCGCTTTTTCGCGGCTAATCCCCTTTCGATGAAGGGACGCCAAAAGGCGCAGATGAGCGGGTGCATGGCACGCTGTTACGAGCCCTAGTCGGTCTGGCGTTGCAGTCGCTTCACCTCGGCGGCCAGGAGTCTGGCGACGCGGTGCTTGGCCAAATACACCTGGCCGATGCTGACCCCCAGGCTCCGCGCCACCTCGCGCGCCGACCACCCCTGCAGGGCGTAAAGGTCGAAGATCTGAAATTGCTTTGCATCCAGTTGCGGCCGAACCTTGTCCAGGGCTCGTTCGAACAGGTCCTTCCTCCATTCCTCATCCCAAAGAGCCGCCAACCGTTCGCCTTCGGGTCCCGCCACGCGTTCCACGGTGGCGGTGCGATCCGTCCGGCCGGGCGGGCGGTGCAGAGATTTCACGTCCCATTGACGCTTGCGCATTTGATCGTCGATGCGCCACAGGGCCAGCGTAAACAGCCAGGTTTTAAACGAGCATTGCGTTGGATCATACCGGAACTCAGGCAGGTTTCGCGCCACGGTGATGACCGTTTCCTGCAGCACCTCCTCCGCCTCCGACGCGGTCAGGCCGTGTTTGAGGGCGAATCCATAGATCAACTTATGGTAGGTCCGGTAGAACTCCTGCCAGCTTTCCTGATCACCCAGGTCTTTGAGCCGGGCCAGCAAACTGGCATGAGTTGCCACGGAGTTCTCCATAAGAAGTTGCCCGTAGGCGTTTATCTTCTCTGGTGTAACGGTCGACGGCGGCATTTCTTTCAAGTTTTTCATTCGACCGGCTCCACCGTGATGGCAAAGACGAGCAAGTCCGATACCGAGATGCCCGCACGCAGTTCCAGGGAAACCACCGGTTCCCCCCGCTGATCCTCCGGCAGTTCCCACGTCGTGTGCGTGAGGAACACGGAGCGTTTCGTTCCAGCCAGGCCAGGCTGGGAGCCTGACCACGCCCGGAGGACGGACCGGAGGTTGGGAGATGGGCTGGCCTGGGCCAGGGCGGATACCCATTGGTAGCCACTGTCGCAATAGGGTTGGACATCTTCGGGGTTAAACAATCGCGTGGACGCCGTGGCCCCGTTGGCGTAGAGCACCCGGTAGGTCCCCACCGCTTCACGAAGATCTGCGATCGCCTGACTGGCCGCATGCAGGAAATGGATGCGCTGACAGGGCCGGCCCACGGGGATCGTGACGGCGTTGGTCAGACCCAGGTGAATGATCCCGCGCGCATCAAAGCCGAGTCCCCCCAGGACGTGCACGCCGCCGGCCAACTCGCGGAATGCGGCCGCCGATTGCCGCTCGATTCCCGGGTCGCCCAAGGGCCGATTGTAGAATGAAGTCAGGTCGAGCATCGCCGTCGCGGCCCACGGTTGGCGCGGCAGGATGACCGACCAGCGCGAACGTCCCTCGAACAGCGCCTGTCCATGAACCGCGGCGGCCTGGCGCGCATAGGCCAGACGCAATTCCAATGGAACCTCAGGTCGCAGTTCGCGGAACGCTGACTCGGAAGACGGCCTGGCCCCGTTGCGCTTGACCGCCGCCTCCCAATGGAACACCGCCGTGTCCCAAGCCATCGCCCGCTCCGCTTCCC
This sequence comes from Verrucomicrobiota bacterium, assembly GCA_016935555.1. Classification (GTDB taxonomy): domain Bacteria; phylum Verrucomicrobiota; class Verrucomicrobiia; order Limisphaerales; family JAFGQR01; genus JAFGQR01. The sequence goes on along the minus strand of JAFGQR010000089.1, from coordinate 8,978 downwards.
CGGCCTGAGCCCCGTGCCAGGCCGCAAGGTGCGCCGGATCGGAGACGAACTCGGCCGGATGCGCCTTGCGCAGTTTGTCGAAAAGGCGGGCTCGGCTGCCGGGATCGTTGGGCACCATGCCGCCTTGGCCGTCGGGCTGCTGTCGCGCGAGCAAGGCAGCCCACTCCGAGAGCATCCGCCAATCCCGGTTCTCAACCGGCAGGTTCGGGCCCGAATGGCTCTGCAGGGTGGCCTCGTATCGGGCTGGCCTTGGCGGCACGGCCAGGGTGCGCGTGGCCACATCCCAGATCCACGAGCGCATATCCGCGCCATCGGCGAAGAGGTATCGACCATCCGCGCTGAACGCCACGCGCCGCAGCGACGTCGAGCCCGGCACGGCCAGGGCGAATTGGCCCTCGGGAGTGCGCAAGAGGATGTCCGAACCTCGGATCCGGGCGGTGCTGCGTTGATCGGCGGAGGAGGCGGACGGTTGGTCTGAGGGCAGCGGCGGCACGGGCATGAGCGTTGTGTTCACGCGGCTGAGGTCCCACAGCCAGACATCACCTCGGGCGTCCAACGTCAGCATCTGGCTGCCGTCGGCGCTGAAACGGCGCAGTCCTCCCGGCAGGGGTGGACCGAATCGCTCACCCCGGGCGAGGTCCCAGAGCTGCACCATGCCGTCGGTGGACCTGCAGGCAAGGTAGCGGCCGTCCGGACTGAAGCTCAGGCCGGTGATGTAATGGTGGTGCGGGAAGCCGGCTGAGGATGCGGATAGGTCGCCGAGATCCCAGACCACGATCTCACGCCCACCCCGGACCGCGGCCAGGCGGGATCCTCTGGGGCTGAAGCAGGGGCTGCCAATAGCCACCCCGCTCTCCAGCGTGTGCGTCAACCGCCAATCTCGCGTGCCGATCAGTTCCAAGCCGTCCCGGTGGCTCACGGCCAGGAAACGGCCGTCGGGGCTGAACCGGGCGCCGGTGACGCCAGGATGCATGGGCGAATCGGGAATGATCGCAAGGCCGGTTTTCAGATCCCACACCGTGAGTTGTTCGGTTCGAGTGACCGAGGCGAGAACCTGTGCATCCGGTCGCAGGTCGACACTCCGAACAAAGTCGGAATCCTGCAACCGCAGCGGCGCCCTATGACCGTCGGTTTGGGGGGTCGCCAAGCCCTGCTTCTGAAGATCCCAGATCTGGATCGTGCCGTCCCGCTGAATTAAAGGCACCCACCGCCCATGCTGAACCAGGGGAATATCCAGGGCGCTCAGCGGACCCAAGTCCGGCCGGCTGATGGCCAGTCCGGCATTCGGATGCGGGGCTTGGACTGACAGAACATCCGCTTCGACCTGAAGCGTTCGATCACCGCTGACTGGGAACAGTTCCATCCAGACCATGCTTGTCCAGCCCGCCGGGCTCAACGGCAGATTCTCATACGAGACGATCAAGGTTCCGTTCCGGACCTGGCAGGCGGGCCGCGAGCTGGCGGCCGCCAGTTGAAACCAGCTGCTCAACTCCCCCCCCGAGAAATCGTCCACCACCCGCCACGGACCAGGCCGAGCCCCCGAGGCATACGAGCGCACGCGCAGTTCGTCCCAGATGATCTGGCCACGCTCCCCAGGTTGGTTGCCGAGGGGATCGTCGAGCAGACACAGCAACACCTTCCCCATCACGGGCGCGGGCGGTTCATCCCGACCGGCGAACAACCCCTCCGCCTCAGGCGAATCCCGGAACTCGCCTTGGCAAAGAACTTGACCGTCCGGCCTGGTGCGGCGGATCTCATAACGGACCAGCAGGTCCGCACCCTGGCCGATCAGCGTCAATCCGAGCGTGAGGTTCGCATACTGCTCGGGAGCGGGGTGCTTTGCGATCAAGCGGTGATGACCTTTCCCCAGGTAAGTCCCTGTGGGGTATGCTCCGGGGGATTCGACCACGGACAGAGAATAGCTGCTGCCATCCACCCTGAAACAATGGGTCAGGGTGACCGGAGCGGATCCGGGACCCTTCAGGTCCCACAGATGAATCTTCTGATCCAGGGTGAGGGTGAGCAGGTGCTCGCCCGCAGGATCAAACCGGCAGAGCACCACCGGGAATGAATGCGACATCCGCCGAACCGGTTTCCCGGACCGTTTGTCCCACAGTTGCACCAGGCCGCTTTCGTGGGCGGTCGCCACCAGGGTGTCATCCGGGCTGAAGTCGGCCGACCAGGCCTCGGACTCCGAACCGGAAAACCGAGCCACCGGCAGGGGGAATTGTTCCAGAACCCCGGCGATGCGCGTTCGATGGGCTCGCTCGCTGGCAGCGTTGTCCCCGTCCAGCTGCAGCGCGCCCACCAGCCAGGGCAGCGCGGCCGTGTAATCCCCCTGCAGCATCCGCTGGGTGCCCTCATGGACGTGCAGTTCCGCCAGGTGACGACTCGCGATCCGGTGCATCCGCCAACTCTGCCACCATGCTCCGAACAGCAGCAGCCCCAACACCAGCACGCCCGCCCCGAGCCGCTTGAGCATAACGTGATGCCGCTCCAACCGCCGCAGCCGCAGGACCGAATCGCCCCGTTCCAGCAGCGCCAGATCCGCCAGCAAACTGTCCGCATCCCGATACCGGCGGGCGATGTCGTTGGCGCAGGCTTGCAGCAACACTTCGTTGAACTCGAGCAATTCCTTCGCATCCGGCAGTTCCCGCAAATTCGGAGGCAGGCGCGGATAGTCCCTGCGGTTCATCCCGGTACTGATCTCGTAGAGCAACCTGCCCAGGCTGTAGATGTCCCCCGGCGCACTGCCCGGGCCTTCGGGTGGCAGATAACCTTCGGTGCCGACCACCGAATGCGAATCGCCCACCGTCGTCACCAGCCCAATATCCGCCAGCTTCGGCACTCCGTGGACAAAGATCACGTTCGACGGCTTGACATCGCGATGGACCAGCTTGTGGTCATGCAGGTGTTTGAGTGCCGACGCCAGCGCCACCGCGATCTTCAGACATTCACGCACCGGCAATCGCTGCCGGCGCTCCAAATCCTCCCGCAGTGTGTGCGGCACGTAACCGCCGGGATCGAAGCGGGCCGACTCCCCCACCGGCAAGGCGACGCCGGGCGCGCCCGAGTCCGCATTCACGTCGTCCGCCAGCTCGGTCACGTAGTAGAAGCACCTCGGCCCGTGCCCCACATGCAGGATTTGCATCAGGTTGGGGTGCGAACGGGAGATCGGCTCGTACTTCAGCAGCCCTTCGTATTCCCGGCTCAGAGGACGGGTGTGCGTGACCGGCTCCACAGGCACGATCTTGACGGCCCGGTGGGTGCCCATGACATTTCGCGCCAGCCACACCTCGCCATAGGCGCCCCGGCCGATGCACCGGAGCAGTTCATGGTCCGGCACGGAAGGAACCGCACACTGCGACAGCATGGGGGCCGACGCCTGGCTGGACCCTGGCGGCGGGGTGGCCACGGCAGTGACCTCTCCCCCCTGCCTCCCCCTCGACGATTCTGGCACAGGCCATTCCATAACCCCCAGCGCCAAAAAGAAGCCCGCAACTTGGCCTCTTTCCAGAACTACGGCCAGTCTAGCGCCCAATCCCCAACAAAAGCAAGCTCAGTTTGAACAGCACTGCCGTCCAGACTACGGGAAGGCGAATATGAAGGATGGCAGCGCCTGTTCGGACGCCCGGCGCCGGGCGCGTCCTTTCTCGGCGCGGTTCGTCGCAGGCGGTGAAAGCGGGGCTGGAATTTGTGGTTGAATATGCTACGCTGCGAGCGGTCTGAAGAATTGCGAACATTGCATCCTGCCATGAACACGAATCCCGCCTCCCATCGCTCCTTTCCTGACCCTGTGGGATTGAGTCTGAGCCTGCCAATGTCCCGGCGCGACGCCCTGCGCGTCGGATTGTTCAGCACGGCCGGGCTGTTGTTGGCCGACGGTCGGCTGCAGGGGGCGCCGGCGGCGGCGCCGGCGACAACAGCCGGCCCGGCGGCGCCGCTCAAAGCCACGGCCAAGTCCGTCATACAAATTTTTCTCTGGGGCGGGATGTCGCACAACGACACGTGGGACCCCAAACCGGACTCGGGCTACGATTACATGGGCGAGTTCAAGACGGCGATTCCCACCAACGTGGACGGCATCCAGATTGGGGAGTTATTCCCGAGCCTTGCCAAGCAGGCCGACAAATACTCCCTGATCCGGAGCATGACGCACCGCAACAACGGCCACGAAACCGCCGCCTACCTCATGCAAACCGGCCACGCGCCCGGCGAACGGCTGGCATATCCAAGCGTGGGGGCGGTGTTCGCGCTGTTCAAGAGCCCCACCTACAAAGGCATGATCCCCCCCTATGTGGTGCTGACCCGCCCCCAGGGACGCTTCTCCGAAGAAGGATTTCTCGGGCCCAAACTCAAGCCGTTCGCCACCGGGGGCGACCCGAACGCGACGCGTTTCGAAGTCGAGGGGATCGTTTCCCGCGGCATTTCCGACGCCCGCCAGAAGGCTCGTCGGGACCTGCTCATGAAGATGGATTCCATGGGCCGGGCGATGGCCGGCAACCCGATGCTGGCGACGGCGGCGAACGCCCGGGAGCAGGCGTATGAGCTGATCCTGGGCGAGGGTCGGGACGTGTTCGATCTCTCGAAGGAGGCCCCGGCATTGCGCGACCGCTACGGGCGCCACACCTTCGGCCAGGATTGCCTGGCAGCCCGGCGCCTGGTGGAAGTGGGCGTGCCTTACATCGTGATCAATTACCCGGGCGGCTGGGACACTCACAGCAACCATTTCCCAACGATGCGTCGGCAATGCCCGCAGCTGGACCAGGGCCTGGCAATGCTCCTGCAGGACCTGCACGATCATGGCCTGCTCGAAAGCACCATCGTCTGGTGCTGCGGCGAGTTCGGCCGCGGCCCCAAAATCGACTGGCAGCCGCCGTGGAACGGGGGCCGCAACCATTACGGCAACGTCTTCACCGCCCTCGTCGCCGGCGGCGGCTTCAAAGGCGGCCATGTCGTCGGCGCCTCCGACGCCAAAGCCGAAGAGGTCAAAGAACGGCCGGTCTACCCGGTCGACCTGCTCGGCAGCATCTACGCCCTCGGCGGCATCGACCCCCACGCCACCCTCCCCCACCCCATGGGCGCCGAAGCCCATGTCCTGCCTTCGGCCGCCGAAGGCGCCAAGTCCGCCGGCCTCCTGACCGAAATCATGTAAGCCCACCCGCGGGCCGCCCCGTGCGCAACGGTCGCCCTCGCAACGGTCAACGCCAGTGAAACCCTCGCTCCAAGAATTCCGCCCCATGAATGACGACTGTTCCCGTCTGCCTCGGCGCTTCGTGAATCCGCCGCGCCCCGGCTTCGCGGGCGGGGGCGTCCTCCTGGCGGTGGCCGCTCTGGTCGCCGCGGCGTGGAGCGCGCAGGCCCAGCCGCGGCCCTACATCGGCTACGTCTACCCCGCCGGCGGACAACAGGGCACCACGGTCCGCGTCCGGCTGGGCGGGCAAGGGCTGAACGATGTGCACGCGGTGCTGGTGACCGGTTCCGGGGTCACCGCCCACGTGGCCGAGTACCTCCGGCGTCTGGGGCCCCAGGAAATGAAACTGATCCACGAGCAACTGAAGGAACTGAGGCGGGCGACGTCCTCCGTTGCCCGGGCCAAGGCGCCGGCAGTGCGGTCCGCCAGCAAGACGGATCGCAACGCCGCGGACGCCGACGGCGAGGCAGCTCCGGCGAACCTGGTCGCCAAACTTGAAACGCGGGTCCACGAATACGTGCAAACCCCGGCCTGCGCCGCCATCTCCAGCCTGGTCATGGTCGACGTCACGATCGCACCTGAGGCCGAACCCGGCGCGCGCGAACTTCGGCTTGTGACTGCTCGCGGCGTCTCCAACCCGTTGGTGTTTCACGTGGGCCAGCTGCGCGAGTATTCGCGGAAACCGATGCGGACGGCCCCGCTTCAAGTGCTGGGCAAGGAGGCCCAGGCCTTGCGTCAACGGCCGCCCGAAGAGGTCGAAGACCGCGTTGTCCTGCCCTGCACGCTCAATGGCCAGATCGCTTCCGGCGAAATCAACCAATACCGATTCGCCGCGCGCCGCGGCCAGCGGCTGGTCGTCATCACCCAGGCGCGACAACTGGTGCCGTTCATTGCCGACGCCGTGCCCGGCTGGTTCCAGCCGGTGCTGGTGCTGCGGGATGCGCACGGCAAGGAGGTGGCGTATGCCGACGATTACCGCTACCAACCCGATCCCGTCATGCTCTTCGAGGTGCCCGCCGCCGGCGATTATGTGCTCACCATCTACGATGCCATCTACCGCGGCCGGGAGGATTTCGTGTATCGGCTGAGCGTGGGCTCGCTGCCGTTTGTCACCAGCCTCTTCCCCCTGGGCGCGCCCGCCGCCGCGCCGAGGCCCCCCCGGATACGGGGTTGGAACCTGGAGGAGGCGGAACTTGTGCTGCCGGCTCGAGGCGCCGGGCCGGGGATTCACCCCGTGGTGGCGCGCGCGGGAAAGTTCCTGTCCAACCCGGTCCCCTACGCGCTGGACACGCTGCCGGAGGGATGGGACCGCGAAACCAATAATACCCCGGCCCGCGCCCAGAAAGTCACGCTGCCGATCATGGTCAACGGGCGCATCGACCGGCCGGGCGACTGGGATGTGTTTGAGTTTCGCGGCAGGTCGAACGACACGCTCGTGGCCGAAGTCAAGGCCCGCCGGCTCGACTCCCCGCTCGACAGTGTGATCCAACTCACGGACGCGTCCGGGCGGCTCCTGGCGTTCAGTGACGATCGCGAGGATCTTGCAGCGGGTCTGAACACGCACCACGCGGATTCGTGGTTCACGGCCCGCCTGCCGGCCGACGGCGTTTACCATGTGCGTCTCGGGGATGTTTCAGGTCAGGGCGGCGACGCGTACGCCTACAGGCTGCGGCTCAGCCGGCCCCAACCCGACTTCGCCCTGCGCGTGGTCCCCTCCAGCATCGCCTTCCGCGGCAAATCCTCCGCAGCCGTCACGGTGTATGCGGTGCGCCGGGACGGTTTCTCAGGCCCCATCCGGCTGACGCTGCACGACCCGCCCGCGGGCTTCTCCGCGGCGCCCGTCACCCTCCCTGCAGACAAAACCGTCGGGCACCTGACCCTTCGCAGCGGGCTGGCGTCCACCGCGGCACCGGTCAACCTGTCCGTCGTGGGCAGCGCCCGGATCGGCAAGCGCGAGGTCGTGCGCGCCGCCGTGCCGGCCGAGGATCGGATGCAGGCGTTTTTGTGGCGGCACCTGGTTCCGGCGAGCGACCTGAAAGCGCTGGTGTACAACCCCGGCAAGACGCAGCCGCCCCGGCGCATCGCGCGGGCCCAGCCGGCGCCGGCAGGCGCGACAAACACGGTGGCAGCCGCGACGAACGCCATGGCGGACGCCCAAGGGACGGCGGCGAAACCCAAGTTCACGGCGCAACAGATCGCCGGGCGCCTGCGGCAGCTTAAGCTGCTTTTCGACGAAGGCGTGTTGACCGACGCGTTTTACAACGCCAAGGTCGCTGAATGCCACGCGGGGCAGTAATCGCCCGGCGCGCGAACTTTTCACTTTCGGCCTGCCGGCCTCCGTCGTACAACGTGCCCCATGAATGCATCACGCCGCGCCAGTCGCCGCTCCTTCCTCCAGCACCTCAGCGTTGCGGGCCTCACCGCGCCCATGATCGCCCGCGATTTGATCGCGGCGCCCCCCAGCCGCAGGCTCATTCACGCCAGCTTCGGCGGCAGCGGCATGGCGGGGGCCGACCTGGAGACCCTGTTGCACCACGATTTCGTCAAGCTCGCGGCGGTGGCGGACGTCGATCTCGCCCACGCCGCACGCTGGAAGGCGCAGTTCCCGTCGGTCAGGATTTACCAGGACTGGCGGGAGCTGCTCGACCGGGAGAAGGACCTGGACACGGTGAACGTCTCCACGCCCGACCACATGCACGCGCCCATCGCCATGGCCGCCCTGCAGTTGGGACGGCATGCCTACGTCCAAAAGCCCCTCACGCACGATGTGTACGAAACCCGCCGGCTGACCGAGGTGGCGCGCGAGAAGAAACGGGCGACGCAAATGGGCATCCAAATCCATTCCGGCCGGGAATACCGCAGCGCGGTGCGTCTTGTGCAGGACGGCGCCGTCGGCAAGATCCGGGAGGTCCATACCTGGAGCAACAAGAAATGGGGCGACATGGGACCGCTGCCGGATCGCACCGACGACGTGCCGAAGACGTTGAACTGGGATTTGTGGCTGGGCGTCTGCGCCGCGCGTCCGTTCATCGGCAGCGGGTATTATCACCCGGGCAATTGGCGCAAGCGGTTGGACTTCGGCACCGGCACGTTTGGGGACATGGGATGCCATATTTACGATCCCGTGTTCAAGGCACTGGGCCTGACCGCTCCGCTCTCGATCCGGTCCGAGGGTCCCGCGCCGAATGCCTGGAACTGGGCCACCAACGCGATCATCCACTACGTGTTTCCCGGCACCCAGTTCACCGAAAGCAAAACCGTGCCGGTGACATGGTATGACGGGGATGCCCGGCCGCCCAAGGACGTCCAGGCCTTGCTGGGCGATGCCAGGCTCCCCGGCCAGGGCTCCATCCTCATCGGCTCCCGGGGCACCATGCTCATCCCCCATATCGCCATGCCCCAACTCCTGCCCCGAGACCAGTTCCACGATTACCCCATGCCCAACGTCGAAACCCCCCACCATTACACCCAGTTCCTCGAAGCCGCCCGCGACAACGGGAAACCGCCTTTGGCCAATTTCGACTACGCCGGTCCGCTGACCGAGGCGGTCCTGCTGGGCAGCGTCGCCACCCGCTTTCCAAAGACCACCCTGGAGTGGAACGCCAAAAAACTCAAATTCACCAACGTCCCCGAAGCCAACGCCTTCATCCGCCGCACCTATCGCCCCGGCTGGGAATCCAAAGGCCTCTCCTAGCGAGCCGCGGGCTCAGACTGTTCGAGGTGCGCAGGAGCCACAAACCGTGGGTGTTCATCGAGAGGGCCGTGGGTCTGCGTGCGGCTCGCT
>JAFGQR010000088.1 GCA_016935555.1 Verrucomicrobiota bacterium | reverse complement strand
CAACGCTCAACGCTCAACGCTCAACGGCCAACGCTCAACGCTCAACGCTCAACGCTCAACGTTCAACGTTCAACGCTCAACGCTCAACGGCCAACGCTCAACGCTCAACGCGACACGGCACAATTCGCTGGTTGCCCATTGGGCCCGGCGCGTGGCGATGTTTTCGATTTGTTTCGGATTCGGGCTTCGGATTTCGGGCTTGCTGATGTCCATTCCACTGAAAACGTCGAGGAAGCCAAACATACAGCCCCCGCGCAGGGGGGGACCCGCGCAGCGGGGGCATAGAGTTCTTGACGATCGCCCCGCCGCCTGTGGATGGCGGCGTCCAAACTCGATCTGCCCGCAACATATCTCAGGGATGAAGAACTCTAGCAGGCCGGGCTCCAAAACGCCAGAGCGGCTGGAACGTACCAGCCGCGACAATGCAGGCACGACTCTCTAAGTCCGACGGCCTGCTAGAACTCGACCCGCAGCGTCACGAGCCCCCAGCCGGGCACGGGGATGGCGCGGGGCGCCTCGCCGCGCGCCTCTTCGCTGGTGTCGCTGAACCAGACATGGCGCGGTTTGGCATCGGGCCAGGCCAGGCGCACCTTCCTCGTCTCGCCGGACGCGCCGAACAGGCGGAGGATCCAGGCTTGGCCGTCGTTGGCGGGCTTGAAGGCGGTGATGGCCACCTGGTCCGACGAGATCTTCAGTCGGGGCGTGGGGGAGGCGTAGCCGGCGGCGCGGGCGACGCGGAGGGGTTGGGATCGGTCGAGGCCGAACCGGGCGGCGGCGACGGGGTTATAGGCGCGGTGGGGCAGCAGGCCATAGCGGAACACGGCGGCGCCCTCCTGTTCGGCGCGGTAATTGGTGTGCCAGTGGTTGTTCATCACCCAGGAGTAAATCGTCCGCGAGGACGGCAGTTCTCGAATCCAGGCGTCCGGGTTGGTCTGGGAGCCGACGAGGTTGGCGGTGACGCCTCCCACCTCGAGCAGGGGCGCGTCCAGGGTTGTCCAGGTGACGCCGTAGTGCTCGTTGGCAATGTCCACCCACCGCTGCACGCTGAACCAGTTTTTGCAGGCGGCAGGCAGCTGGTCAACGTTGGGCCGAACCACCGCCCACCCCACGTCCAGCCGGACCGTGCCGCCGGGCACGTTGAACCCGTAGCCGAAATGCAATCCCTCCTTCGCGCGCACGGGCAACTTGTCCACCGTGTTGCGAATCTCCACAAAATCCAGGCCGTCGACGACGCGAACCTCGCGAATGAGCTTGCGGCAGCCGGGGGCGTCGGATTCGACGCGGAGGGAGGCGACCAGGGGGCCCGGGTCCTGGACGGAGATGCGGGGCGGTCCATTGCGCTGGAGGCGGGCGAGGTCGGCGCCGGGCAGGTAAAAGTAATCGTTCAACGCGGTGGGCGCTTCGGCGTCGACCAGTTCGGCGCGCGCCACGCGGCTGGTGAAACTGCGGATGGCGCCCGTGTGCTCGTCCAGACGCAGCGTGAACGCCGGATGGCGCAGGATGACACCCTCGGCGCGCGCCTCGCCGCGCGCCGGGGCCGGGCCCGCTTCGACGCGGAAGGAGGCGGCGGCCAGCGGAGGGACGTTTTCGGCGAGGAACGCGAGGGCGCCCGTGGAAAGCCGCTGGGAGGGGACGGGGTTGCCGCGGGCGTCGGTGACCCGGTCGCCCTCGGCGGAGAGATCGGGCGGGAGGGTGACGAGGTCCGTGCGTTTCCAGGCGCAGGTATTGAAGACGTGCAGGGCGGGCGGGCCGGCGTCGGGCGCGGCAGGGGGCGTTCCGGGCTGCTCCTGGCCCAGGGCGCGGGCGAGGAGATTGCGCGATTGGCGGTCGGCGTCGAGGGCGAAGGCCTGTTTGACGTGCCATTGTTGTGTGACGAAGTCCAGGTCGGGCTGGCTGACGCTGTTGTGGGCGCCCCAGGTGTGTTCGCTGTAAAGCAGGACCTGGCGCCAGGCGTCGTCGAAATCCCGGGCCGGGAACGCCCCGGGGCTGCGCAGCGCCCAGAGGGTCTCGGCCTGGACCAGGCGCTCGGCGGACGCCCGGTTCAGGGCGGTTTCGCGTGCGGAGGACGCGGCGCCGTCTTCCCAGTAGGGCGTGTAATCGCCGGCGAACTTGGGAAGGCGATCGCCATGGCGCTGCTCGAGTTTTTCGAACACCTCGCGGGTGGTGGAGATCACCAGGTGGGGTGTCGCGTGCCGCAGGTTCCAGTCGCGCACGAAGTCGGCCAGGGTTTCGTCGGGCGGGCCGTTGTCTCCGTGCACGCTCCAGCGCAGGTAGGCGAGGTCAAACGGATAGCCGCCGTCCTCGAGTTCGCGCAGGTAATCGGGCAGGTAACGTTCGAGGGCCGGCGCCTCGCCGAGCAGATGGCCCAGGGCGTAGCCCTTGGGCGGACACCAGCACAGCAGCTTCGAGACGCCGTCGGCGCCAATCCACCAGAAGGGCTTGTCCGGCCAGGTCACCATGGTGCGGCCCATGCGGTCGAAATAATTCGGAGCGAAGGAAAAGTATTTCACGCCGGCTTCGGCGAGGGCGGTGACGGTGCTCCAGGTGTAGCCGGGGACATCGCTGATCATGGCGGACGAAATCGGGATGCCGGACTGCCGGGCCAGGCGGGTGGCGTAGGTGGCCGAGCGCACGAGTTCCTCGGGCCGGCACAGGCCGGTCAGCAGGTTTCCATACAGCGCGTCCAGCCCGATCCGGCCCTGGCGCACCGCGGCCATGAACGCGGCCCGCGCCTCGGCCGTGGCCGCCTGCAGGTAGTTGTCCACCGGCCACAGCACCTCGACGTTCCATTTGAACCGCGCGTCCAGGGGATAATCCCTCGTGGCCCGAATCAACTCGAGCGCCCGGTCGATGTTCCGGTTCTGCTTCGCCGCGACATCGGCCTGAAGCGCGGTGTAGCCAATGTCGACGTGCGAATGCGGCAGAATATGGATTTCCCACTTGCGAATCGGCTTGCGGGTGAAGGTGTGGGTCGCCACCACCCGGCCGGCGATATCGACGCTTGCCGAGGCGTCCACGGGCTGGCTCACGGACGGCAGGTCCGCCCGCAACACGTGCTCGCCGGGCGTCAGCATCATCGATACGGGTTCCCGCCCCGCCAGGCGCAGCCTAGCGGGCACGGGGGTGGCGTAGGGGTAATCGAGGGTGACTTGGACCGGCTGGGTCAATGCGGCCTTGCCCCGTTGCAGGATGGGGAACGCCCGGCTGGAGATGCGGATATTGCGCGGAGCCGCCTCGGGTTCGCCGGCAGCGTAGAAACTGACCTCCGCACCTCCCACGGTTGTGTGGGAAGTGCCCAGGACCGTCGGCCGCCACCGCACCCGGCGGGTCGTCACGGGGGAGGGCAACACGTGGAACGTGACGCCGGCGCGCATGTTAACGTGGGTGGCGGGCAGAGGGGCGGAGGGGCGCCCCGCGTCGTCCAGCGCGACCAGTTCGGAGGCGGCCACGGTGGCGGGGTCGTTGCGATCCTGGTGGCGAAAGGCGGCCAGCGCCACCGGAACGCCAAAATCAAACACGACAAAGGTGTTCGTGCCCCGGGCGTCCGAGGAATACTCCGTCCGGGCATCGCCGTCGACCAGGTTCCCCGCCGCATAACGCCCGCCGGGATAGGCCACGGCACTGTCCACAACCCGCGGCGCCGGCAACAGCCGCAGCGGTATAAAAGCCGTCGGAACCCGTTCCGGCTCCGGGGCTGGCGCCGCCGCGAGGGCCAGGGCGGACGCCCCGGCTAACAGCGCAAGCGCCCACGGCGCGGGGCTGTGTCTTGGTGTGCTCTGCATGCCCTGGGTTCTAAATCACCCAGGAACCGGGCGCGAGAAAAAAGGGGGGATTTGACCGATTACCGTCCGGGCCGGGATCGTCCAAGGGGGCGTGGGCGTGGGATTTATGGCGTACGCGCTGCTGCAGAAAGACCTTGTCAAGCCGGAAGTGGAACTGCTCATGCGGGCGTTTCAGGGGGTGGGGCATTTCCGGCCGATCGACGCGCAGAACGTGGCGCACGACGCGTTTGGGATTTTTCTGCGGGGTTTGGACGTGGAAACGGCCAGCGCGCTGCAGGACGCCCTGGTGCGCGAGGGGTTGGGCATGTGGGTGGTGGCGGAGACGGAGTTGCCGGCGATTCCGCCGGCCAAGGTGATCCACCAGGTGGAGTTTCTGCCGCACCACCTCACGCTTTACGATCCCCTGCGCCGTTCCCATGACATCGCCTGGGCCGATGTCATGTTCCTCGCCGGAGGCCGGGTTCGGCTGCCGAACCTGCACCGGCCGCGCGGCCCCAACAGCCTGCACACGCCGTCCGCAGTCAAAGCCCAGGGCCGGCCCGCCGACGCGCTTGAATGGCACCTGCTGCTGGACATCGTCCTCATGGACGGCCGCAGCCGGTTCAGCATCAATGCCGACGAGTTTGTGTTTGATCACCTGGGCAGCCGCTGCACCCCCAGCCCAAAAACCAACCTGGCCCTGCTCGTGCAGGAGCTCGTCCAATGCGCGCCGCACGCCGGGCTGAACCGGGGCGCGATGCACCTGAACGAGAACGCCGAAGACGTGTTCGCGTATCCGACGAAGGCGGCGTTTTTGGCGGAGATGACGTGGATGCTGTGGCGGATCGGCAAGATGTGCCGGCACGAGGACCTCTAACCTGCATTGCTCAGCGGGCGGGTGGAAATGCGGGCTAAGCTGCATGGCGGCCCCCGGGTTGCGTGGTGAGCCACGGCGCCCGCCGGGCAGGTTTTTTTTCGCGTTGGATTCGGCCCCGGTTTGGCCTACAAGGGCACAATGCAAGTCGTCATCCTGTGCGGCGGCAAAGGCACGCGCCTGCGCGAAGAAACCGAGTATCGCCCGAAACCGATGGTGCCCATTGGGGGCCGGCCGGTGCTGTGGCACATTATGAAGCTGTATGCTCATTTTGGGCACGACCGCTTCATTCTGTGCCTGGGATACAAAGGCGAGGCCATCAAACATTACTTTCTCAATTACCGCGCCACCGTCTGCGACTGCCGCGTCACCCTCGGCCAACAGGCCCGCGTCGAGTTTCTCGATGCGTTCCCCGAGGAGAACTGGACCATCACGCTCGCGGACACCGGCCAGGAGACGATGACCGGCGGACGCGTCAAACGCATTGAGAAATACCTGGAGGGCGACACGTTCATGCTCACCTACGGCGACGGCGTCGGCAACATCCGCCTCGACGCGCTTCTCGAATTCCACCGCCGCCACGGCAAGCTCGCCACCCTGACCGGCGTTTCGCCTCCGGGCCGCTTCGGCGAACTCTCGATGCGCGACCACCGCGTCGTCGAGTTCAACGAGAAACCGCAGTCGGCCGGCGGCCTGATCAACGGCGGGTTCTTCGTCTTCCAGCGCGAGGTTTTGCGCTACATCGACGACGACCCGGGGCAGGTGCTCGAACAGGCGCCCCTGCGCCGGCTGGCGGCGGATGGCGAACTGATGTGCTTTCCGCACCAGGGCTTCTGGCAGCCGATGGACACCTTCCGCGAGTTTGAACTGCTCAACACGCTCTGGGCGCGGGGGAGCGCTCCCTGGAGAGTCTGGTGACGTCTGCCCCCGCGCGCCGAGCGATGACCGCCATGAATGATCCCAAGGCCTTGCGCCAACAAATCCTCCAGCTGGTGCGCGAGTTCCACGCCGCCCGCGCCCCAACACCCTTTCGCCCGGGCGAAGACCTCGTCCGCTACGCGGGACGCCATTATGACGAACGGGAATTGGTCAGCCTGGTCGACGCGTCGCTGGACTTCTGGCTGACCGCGGGGCGCTACTGCGAGGCGTTCGAATCCGGCCTGGCCGAGTACCTGGGTCTCGACCACGTGCTGCTGGTCAACTCCGGATCCTCCGCCAACCTCGTCGCGCTGTCGGCACTGACCTCTCCAAAACTCAAAGACCGCCGGCTCAAGCCGGGCGACGAGGTCATCACCGTTGCCACCGGCTTTCCCACGACCGTCAACCCCATCATCCAAAACCGCGCCATCCCGGTGTTTGTGGATGTGGAGCTGGGCAGCTACGTGCCGAGCCTCGAACACATCGAGGCCGCGCTCAGCCCCAAGACCCGGGCGGTCATGATCGCCCACACCATGGGTGTGCCCTACCCCGTCCGCGAAGTGCGTGCCTGGTGCGACCGGCACGGGTTGTGGCTCATTGAAGACAATTGCGACGCGCTGGGCACCCGCTACGACGGGCAGCTCACGGCCACGTTTGGCGACCTGGCAACGTTCAGCTTCTACCCGGCCCACCACATCACCATGGGCGAAGGCGGCGCCATCGCCGTCGCCAACGAAGACCTCGCCCGCATCGCGCGCAGTTACCGCGACTGGGGCCGGGACTGCTATTGCGTGGGCGGCGAAACCAACACCTGCGGCAAACGGTTCTCGCAGCAGTTCGGCACGCTGCCGTTCGGCTACGATCACAAGTATGTCTACAGCCATGTTGGCTATAACCTCAAGATCACCGAAATGCAGGCCGCCATCGGCGTCGCCCAGCTGGAAAAAGTCGCCGATTTCATCGCCGCCCGAAAACGCAACCACGCCGCGCTTGACGCCGGCTTCAAACGGCACGCGGCTCACCTGATCCTGCACCAGGCGCCCCCCAAGGCGGATCCCTCCTGGTTCGGCTACGTCGTCACGGTCCGTCCCGAGGCGCCGTTCACCCGGTCCGAGCTGGTCAACGCCCTCGAGACTGCGCGGATTGAAACCCGGAACCTGTTTTGCGGCAACCTCCTGCGCCACCCCGCCTACATCGGCCTCGACCATCGCGTCGCCGGTTCCCTGGTCCACAGCGACCTTGTCACCACCCAGACCTTCTTTATCGGCGTCTACCCCGGCCTGACGGGGCCCATGATCCGCCATGTGTTGGCCACCGTCGACCAGTTCATCGACCAACACGCGCAGCGCCCCCCCGCGCCACTCACTCCACCGCCCCCTGACCTGCCCCCATGAGCATGCCCCGCAAGATCCGCTGCACGGTCGAAACCGTCGCCAGCCACGGCGGCCGGGTCTATACCGTCGATCTCCACCCCGAATCGCCCGTTCCCGCCTTCCACCCCGGCCAGTTTCTGCACCTCACCGTCGAGGATTACGATCCCGCCGGCTTTTGGCCCGAGTCGCGCGTGTTCTCCATCGCCAGCCCGTCCCGGGAACGCCACCGTCTGCGGCTCTGCTACGCCGTCAAAGGCCGCTACACCGCACGCATCGAAGCCGCCCTTAGACCCGGCGCCACCGTCTGGATCAAACTGCCCTACGGCGAATTCGTCATCGACCCGGCCGACGCGGCGGTCCTGCTGGCCGGCGGCACGGGCATCACCGCTTTCACCGCCTTCATCGAAGCCCTCACTCCGGACCATCCCCACTCCGTGTGGCTCGCCTACGGCGCGCGCTGCCCGGAATTGCTCCTGTTCCGCGACATGATCCTCGCCCAACTCGACCGGGTCCCCTCCTTCCACGCGCTATTCTTCGCCGAACACGACGCCCCCAACCCCGCGGCATCCCCGGACGCCGCCTTGACCCTGCCAGCCTGCATGCCCGGCCGCATCACCCTGGACTCCGTCTTCCATCACGCTCCGAACGCCGCCGCCAGCGTGTTTTATCTCTCCGGCCCTCCGCCCATGCTCAAGACGTTCAGCGCCGGCCTGGCTGCTCGCGGCGTTCCCGCCGACCGTATTCGCACAGACGCTTGGGAGTGAAGGCGGGCGCGTGCGGCGTGCGGTCCCTGCATTGCGCGGGACTGCTGCACCAGCCGACCGGCCCAGCCCCACCGGGATTTTCCACCCAGCCCGCCGCGCCACTTCGCAGCCTGATGCGGGCCGAAGCTCGCGCTCCGGGGGCGGGCACCGGCTGTTGGCGGGTTGAATTCCGGGATTGCCAATGCCTCGGACAATGGGCTAGTTATGAGGCGCAATGCCTACGGTCGCCGAACAGCTTCGTCATGCCCGTGAAGCGCAGCATCTGGACGTCTACCAAGTTGCCGAAGTCACCAAGATCAAGACCGACCACATCCGGGCTCTGGAATCGGGTGATTTCAACGCGTTCACGGCGCCGGTGTATATTCGGGGTTTTGTTCGGACGTATGCGCGTTGTCTCAAGCTGGACGAAGCCCAAATCATGGCCCATCTCGACGCCGAACTGGCCCAAACGGACAAGTTCAGCGAGCCGCCGCCCCTGACCGGCCCCCACGGCGGGGTGCTCGACTGGCTCATGTTGCAGCTTTCGCGCGTCACCTGGCAGACCGTCGTGCTGATCGTCGCGTGCCTGCTCGTTAGTGTTCTGGTGTTCGCCTGGTCCCGCAGCCGCCGCGGGCCGCCGCCGGATCCGCTGAAGAACCTCGGACCCGGCCTCTACCAGCCTGCGGCGAAGCCTGCCGGCGAGATTCTTCCGCTGCACACCAACGCGCCCTAACCTGCATTTCTCACCAGGTTGCTGGTGAGAAATGCACCCGCCCGGGAGGGCGGAGATCCGCAGCGGTGTCTGACCGAGGAGCAACGAAGCCGGCGGCCCGGCGGCGCTCCCGGCAAGCCCACAGCCGGCAACGCTCCGCCGCCGAGGCCCCCGCGCCGGATTCCCAGGCGGCAGGCGACATCCCCGATGCCAGCCCGGCAAAACCGCAGGGGGCCACTTGCGCTCAGGGCGCGGCTTGTCTAATGGTAAGGCGTCGAAACCGAACCAACGACTGACGATTGAACACTGATATGAAACGAATTCTGCTTGTCTGCAGCATGCTCGCTGGGGTGGGGTGCGGCCTGCACGCCGCCGCGGGGCCGGGCCGGCCGGCACCGGACTTTGCCGCGGCGGATGTCCACGGCAAGACGCACCGGCTTGGGGATTTCCGGGGCAAGATTGTGGTGCTGGAAGCCTACAACCTGGACTGTCCCTTCAGCGCGAACCACTACAAGACCGGCGCGATGCAGGACTTGCAGGAGTGGGCGGCTCAGCGGGGCGTGGTGTGGCTCGTGGTCAACTCGGTGCACCGCAATCATCCGAGCCATCGGACGCCCGAAAAGGCGCTTCAGGAGTTTGCAAAGCTGAAGATGAAAGCCGCCGCGTGGCTGGACGACGCGTCGGGAGCGGTGGGCAAGGCCTACGGATTGAAGACGACGCCGCACGTGGTGGTGATTGCGGCCAACGGCGTGGTGGCGTATGACGGCGCCATTGACGACCGGCCCCAATCCGGCGGCGATCCGCGCCAGGCCCGCAATTACGCGCGCGAGGCGCTCGAAGCGCTGCTGGCGGGCAAGGATGTTTCCGTGAAAAGCACCAAGCCTTACGGGTGCAGCGTGAAATACCGCTAGAATCCCTGGGGTTTCACATGCTTTGTCTCGACTGGGCAGCGGGCGACGGGTTTGGCGGTGTGGGGGCGGCTCAGGGTTTTCTGGTGCGTTGTTCCAGGAAGGGCAGCCAGCGCAACGCCACGCTGAAGTCGTTGGTCAGCCGGATGCCCTTGACCTCGCGCAGAGCGGCGGGGAAGTCGCCGATGCGCATGTGGACGCGCGCCAGCTGCATTCGGGCCCAGTCAGCCTGCCAGGGCGAAGGGGCGGCATTGCGGAGGATCGCGTAATTGAGGACGACGTTGTTGGTCTCGTCCGCCTGCCAAAAGACCTCGGCGCACTCGTCGAGGAGGCGTTGCGGGTTCATGCGGGAGCGGCGGTCTTGGGCGTGGAGGTCGCCCAGGTGGGGCCAGAGATAGCCTTCGCAGATGCGGGCGGCGAGCCAGGCGTCCTGGGCGTGTTCCAGCGCGTCGCTGCGCGCCTGACGGGCAATGTCCAGCGCCACGTGCCTGTGTCTGAGGTTGGCGCTTTTGAAGAGACGCCGCGCGACGCCGAGCTGCTGGCCGATGAGTTCGTAGATTCGCCGGTAGGTGGCAGCCTCGGCAAGCTCGGCGCGCAGTGCGCTGTTCATGGCCGCCTGGGCTTGCGCAAGCCGGTTCGTGTCCACCCAGTTCCCGGACTCCAGCTCCGCCTGCCAGAACTCCTGGAACTTCCACAAGTCGCTCGCGATGGGCGCCAGCAGTTTCTCCTTGGCCGCAATTTCCTCCCTCCGGGCCTGCACGCCCCTCAGCAGGTTGCTCGCCGCCACGCTCATCCCGGCCTCGCCCGACACCGCCCCGGCCCGGTTCGTCGACACCGCCCGCGAACGCGGCGCGCGCTGATTTTCCCGGGGGCGCAGGCGCGCCAGGCGCTGCTCCAGATCGCGTTCCTGCGCCGCAACGCTCCGGCGAAGCACTTGCAGTTCCCTGGCCCGGTCCAGATACTCCTCCTTCAGGCTGTTGAAGTCCCTGTCTGCCAGGGCGCCTTTCGGGGCGGGCCTTGCGCCCGGAGCGGGGTCGGCACGCGCCATTTCCCGCGCGCTGGGGAAGTTGAACTCGATGGCGAAGTCGGCGTGGCCGCACTGCCGTTTCAGGTATCGCTGGATCTGGTTGCGGACCACCCAGGGACTGGGCGGGCTGGCCCAAAACATCGCATACAACAGCCAGCCCGCACCCGCGACCGCCACCGCCCCGAGGGCGATGGCTGCCCACCGCCACCACGGGCGTCCCGGCATCGGCATTGGCGTGTTCATGACATCGTCGGCCGCGCGCCGCACTCGCGCGCCATTTCTCTTCAGACGCCGCGCCGCGCGGCCGCGTTACAGGAGATCGGACGGTCTGGGGGCCTGCGGCCTTCAGGCAAATTGCTGTCTGGTGTAACCTGGGGGGGACCGGCATCGTCCAGACGTGTGAAACGGCAATTAACCAACCCCTCTGACCTATGCAACGTTGCTCATTCCTGCCCCACCGGTTCCTCACGGCCGCGCTCCTCGCCGCCTGCCTCGGCACATCAGCCCTCTCCGCCGCCGAAAAGCCTGCCGCCGCGCCCCCGCCCGGGCGCGGCCGCCCCGATGCGCCCCGCCTGGGGCAGAACATGCTGGACGAGAAGCAACGTCTCCTGCTGCAGGAAGCGATGCTTGACCACCGCGACGAACTCCGGCGCCTGAACGACAGAATGCAAGCCGCCCAAAGGGAACTCGTGAAGGCGGTGTTTCAGGAAAAACCCGATCAGAACGCCATCCGCGCCAAGGCCGAAGCCGCCGCGCAGGCGCAGGTCGAACTCACGGTCCTGCGGGCCAAAATCGCCGCGGTTCTGGCCCCGACGCTCACGCCCGAACAACGCGAGCAATTCGAGAACTCGCCCTTCGCGCTGATGATGCTCGGCAGCGGAATGCGGGGTCCCCTCGGCCGCACCGATTTCGGCCGCGGCGAACCCAGGCGCGCCGGCGATGCGGGCCGTCCGCGCGGGTTGCGCTCGCCGGAGGGTGACCGTCCGCCCCGGTAACAGGGGCGGCTACGGGGCGGCGGCGACGTAGGGTTTGGGCTGGGTTTTCTCCCATTGCTCCCGGGTGGCTGGGCGGGCCTCGTGGAGGAAGACGAACACGCCTTTTTTATTGCCGACGATGACATCGGGGCGGTGGTCGGCGTTGAGGTCGGCGGCGGCCACCTGGGTGCCCACGCCCGAGTTGTCGTCAATGAGGTAGGGGATGAACTCGGCGGTCTTGTCGGCGTGGCGCACGGTTTTGAACCAGTAGAGCACCGCCGGCGCGTTGGGTTCGTCGTCGGCGCTTGGTCCGTGCGCCCAGAATCGTTTGCCGGTGAGGATGTCCAGCACGCCGTCGCCGTCGAAGTCGGCGAGGTCAATGGCGTGGGGTTGGGAGAATTTCACCCCGTATTTGTTGTCTTGGGGGTGTTTGTTCATGATGAGGTGTTGCTGGAAGGTGAGGGTGCCGCCGGCCTTGCGTTGTTCGTACCAGGCCAGGCCGTAGTTATGGGGGGCCAGGGCGGTGATGACATCGTTCAGCCCGTCGCCGTTGACGTCGTAGGCGTACATTTGGCAGCTGCCGGTCTTGGGGGCGAACGGGAACGGGTGGCTGGTCCAAATCGGGTCGCCGGCGAGTGAGGCGGGTTGTTCCCACCAGCCATTGGCTTCGAGCATGTCGGCGCGGCCGTCGCCGTTCACATCGCCGAACCCGAGTCCGTGGCTGTAGCGCTGCCAGGGGCCCTTGGGGCTGATCGAATGCCAGGTCCAAGCCTGGTGGGGACGGTTCCAATCGGGCACCGCGTAGCCCAGGTAACCTTTGGAGTTGCAGATGATCTCCGGCTTGCCGTCGCCCGTCAGATCCCCAAACGCCGGCGATTCGTTGTCCAGAACGTCAATGGTCTTGTGCGACTTCCAGTGGCCCGCCGCGCCCTGGGGATTCTCGTACCAGAACACCGCCTCGCCCGGGAACCCGTAGACGATGATATCGTCCCAGCCATCGCGGTTGAAGTCGTGGGTGAAGGTGAGGAAATTATCCGAGTAATCGTTTTCGCTGCCCTGGGCGCCCTTGTAGCCCGGCATCACGACTCGAGTCCCGTCGGGTTTCTTGATTTCGGACGTCTTGGTGGCCGGGCGGAATTCGTGTCGGGTTTTGAAATCCGGGCCTGCCCACCAGAACGGGCCGCCGCAGACGTCCCGGCGGCCGTCCCGGTTGAAGTCGCCGTGATAGGCGCCTTCGCACCAGAACTGGTCGGTGAGCGTGATCTTGGTGAAGCGGTGGATTGTGTACTGCGCGGCCTGGAGGGAGGCCCCGCCGATCCCAAGAACAAAAACCGCAAGGGCAAAAAGCGTTCTCTTCATGAGACAGGGATGCCACGTTCCGGAAACGGGGTCAAGCGCGATGCGCGGCGCGCCGCGGGCGGCATGCGCCAGGCCGTCCGCGTGGGTTTCACGGGATGCGACGCGACGCGACGGTCCGGGCCGTGCCGGGGGCGGCAAGTTCGGATTGCCATTGGTTTTCAACGGGGCAAACTGCGTTTGATGCAACTGGACCCGTGGATCACGACGGCGCGCGAGCAAGGCGCCAGCGACCTGCACCTTGAACCCGGCCTGCCCATGGCCCTGCGAATCCGCGGGGCCCTGCGGACGGCGGGCGAGCCGCTGCCCGGCCAGACGCTGCTGGAGACCGCGCGCGCGTTGGTTCCGCCCGAAGGCTGGTCTCAGTTTGTCGAACGCCGCTCGTTTGACCTGTCCCGGACGATCGCGGGGGTGCGGTGCCGGATCAACCTGTTCCACACCGCGCGCGGCGTGGGTTTTGCCATCCGCCTGCTGTCGTCGTTCCAGGCGACGCTCGGCGCGCTGAACCTGCACCCGGACCTGAGGCGGTTTGTGGCGCCGCACCACGGGCTGGTGGTGATCAGCGGGCCGACCGGCTGCGGCAAGTCCACGTCCCTGGCGGCCCTGATCCAGGAGATCAACCTGACGGAGCCGCGGCACATCATCACCATCGAAAGCCCCATCGAATACACCTTCCGCCCCCGCCAAGCCTACATCCGCCAGCGCGAGGTCGGCCGCGACACGCCCTCGTTCGAACAAGCCCTGCTCGACGCCCTGCGCGAGGATCCCGACGTCCTGATGGTCGGCGAGATGCGCGACCCGGAAACGATGCGTCTGACCCTGAGCGCCGCCGAGACGGGCCACTTGGTCTTCGGCACCCTGCATTCCTCCACCTGCGCCGAAGCCCTCCAACGCATCGCCTCCGCCTTCCCCGCCGAAATCCAGAGCGCCGTCCGCGCCCAGCTGGCCGATTGCCTCGTGGGCGTCATGTGCCAGCGGCTGCGGTATAAGCCGGATTTAAAAATCCGGATCCCGGAATGCGAGTTGCTTTTCAGCAGCACGGCCGTCAAAAGTTTCATCCGCTCCGGGGACTTTTTCAAGATCGCCTCGGCCATTGAAACCGGCGCCGAGCATGGGATGTGGACCTGGCAGCGTTACCAGGGGTGGCTCGACAGGAAGAAAGACTGGCACATCCCCAGCCCCGACGAACAACCCGAGGGCGACCTCCCCGACGCCGCCCCGCCGCCGCCTCTGGCCAAGCCCGCTGCCGCTTCACGCAGCCCGGCCCGCCCGGCCGCCGCTCCATCCGCGGCCGCGCCGGCGGGCGTGTCCCCGGCGAAGCCAGTTGAGATCGAGCCCGCCGAGGGGGGATTGGAGGCGGTGCTGCGCAAACTCAGGGAAAAATAGCCGGCGCCCCGGCCGCGCCGTTTTGTGGGTCCATGCCGCAGGCTGCGGCATGGATCCACGGCTATCCTCATGGCGTCGCGGCGCGACGGCCCCATGCACCCGGCAGGGCGAGACTCCGTCGAGCCCTGACTTCTTCCCCTGAGATGCACGTTTGCCACGGCGCGGCGCCGAGGCGGCCAAGAATGGGCGGTGCCGACGCTGGGACGTTTGGGCTCGACGGAGTCTCGCCCTACCCTGCGCGTGTCGAAGCGCGGTTTGGGGCCAATCGCGGCTTCCCCTGGCCGGGCTTTTCGGGTTAAGTCCCCTTCCGCGATGAGCAAGACTGCACTGCTGTTTGCCGGGCAAGGCGCCCAAAGTGTCGGGATGGGTTGTTCTCTGAGCCGGGACAGCGCCGTTGCGCGGGTTTGGTTTGAGCGTGCGCATGCGGCGCTGGGGTATGATCTTGCGCGGCTGTGTTTTGACGGGCCGGAAGGGGAGCTGGCGAAGACGGAGAATGCGCAGCCGGGGATCTTTCTTGTGGGCTGGGTGGCGTTTCAGCGGCTGAGGGAGCGGGTGCCGGGGCTGGCTTTTCAGGCG
Source organism: Verrucomicrobiota bacterium (assembly GCA_016935555.1). GTDB lineage: Bacteria > Verrucomicrobiota > Verrucomicrobiia > Limisphaerales > JAFGQR01 > JAFGQR01. The sequence continues at coordinate 10,420 of JAFGQR010000088.1, read as the reverse complement.
GCGGCGGGATTGTCGCTGGGCGAATTCACGGCGCTGGCGGCCGCGGGGGTGTTGACGTTTGAGGATGCGATTCGGATGGTGCGGCAGCGGGGGCGTTTCATGCAGGAAGCGTGTGAGGCGACGCGGGGCGGCATGGCGGCCATCATTGGGCTGGACGAACCCGCCACGCGCGCGGTGTGCGCCGAGGCGGGCGTGGAGCTGGCCAATCTCAATTGTCCCGGGCAACTTGTGATTTCCGGTCCGGCGGCAGGTCTGGCGCGGGCGTGCGAGCTGGCCAAAGCGAGGGGTGCGCGCAAGGCCCTGCCGCTGGCCGTTGCGGGGGCTTTTCATTCCCGGCTCATGGCGAGTGCGCGGGCGAAGCTCGAGGCCGCCCTGGCGGAAGTGCCCATCGGGCTGCCGGCGGTTCTGGTGATTGCGAACGTGACCGGGCGGCCCCACGGGGCGCCGTCGGACATCCACCGCCGCCTGGTGGAGCAAGTGACGTCACCCGTGCGCTGGGAGGCGTCGATGCGTCATCTGCTTGGCGAGGGTTACACGCGGTTCATCGAACTGGGTCCCGGGAAGACATTGAGCGGCTTCATGAAGCGGATCGATCCCGGCGTGCAAATCCTCAATGTGGCCGACGCGGAGAGCCTCGACGCCACCGCCAAGGCGCTCACCGACGGGGCAACCGGGCAGCCCGGAACACGGGGGTGACGGCGGGGGGGGGGCGGGCTGCGGGGGCGCAGGGGTCCGCTTAGGGTGCGTGCAAAAATTAATCGGAAGTCATTTTTGCACGGACCCTTGGGCGGGCTTCCGAGCCTGAGGCGGCTCAAATGGAGCGGAAGCAATCGTCGGCGTCTTCGACATTGGAATCGTCGAAGCGCCGGTTGGGGCCGGCGGAACGGATGAGCACGCCGACGTCGGAGAAATAGACGCGCAAGGGAGCGCCCCACGGGTCGAGGAACTCGCCTTTTTCGTTGAGGTCGATCTGGCGGCCCACCACGATGATGACGTTCTTGGGGTTTTGCCCCTTGAGCGCCTTGGCAAGCTGCGCGTTGCCGCCCACGGGAAAGCTGCCGACATGCTGTTTGTATTCCTGCAGCGCGGCAAAGAGGTAATCCACGTCCGAGTCGAACTTGGAGGAGCGGGCTTTGACGGTGATGGCGGATGTCAGCCACCAAGCCAGAGCCAGGCCGGCGGCGAACCCCAGGGCAACGAAGATGCGACGCTTCATACACCTGTTCATCGGCCGCGTCCGACCCGGGCTTTAGCCCGCATTTCTCACCGGGTTGTGTGCGCACTGAGAAATGCGGGCTGGCGCCGGTGGCGGCCCGGAGTTGTGGGAGGCGGCCCGGGGGGCAAGGCGGCGGGGGCGCCTGCGGGGCGCGGGGTGCGACTGTGCCGCGTTCGCGGAACATGGTGACGGCGGCCAGGTTGATGAGCGGTTCGGAATCCGTGAGCACGCCGTCCATGTCGAAGATGACGGCGAGGCGCGGGGGGGTGTTCATGGAGGGGGGTGGGCGGTTACGGTTGCCGGTCCAGTTCGAGGCCGCTGCGGTTTTCGATGTCGAGGCGGTAGCCGGCGGGGGCGCTGGCCTGGAACCGCAGTTTGCCCCCGGCTTTTCGCCAGCTCAATTCAACCCGTCCGTCGGGGGTGGGGACGCCTCCCCGGCACCAGTCGAGGCGGAGATCGGGGAAGCGCACGCGGACGCGTTTGCGGACCGGGTCGACGCGGGCCAGGCCGAGGACATCGCGGTAGAGGACATGGACGACATGCGAGGCGAACCCGTGGTTGCAGCTGGCGTAGGCGCCGTCGTTTTCCCACAGGGTGCCGGTTTGATCGGCCATGTAGAGGAGGTAGGCGATGGACTCGTCGAGGTTTTGCCGGGCGAGGCCGTGGCGCGACAGCAATTCGAGCCGCAGCATGGTTCCGATGAAGGCATTGGCCGGGTGGACTTCCGGAAAGGCCTTGGTCTGCTTGCGCTGGGGGCCGAAAGCGGTGGTGAGCGTTTTCCAGAGTTGCGGGTGGGATTCGGGCGTGGCGATGTCGAAGTAGAAGGCGAAATACTGGCACACTTCGGTGCGGTTGCGGGTGACTTGGAGCCGGCCGCCGTTGCGTGTGGCGTTATCGACGAAGAACTGGCCGTCGAAGGATTGGCGGCGGATGGTTTGGCGGAGGTGTTCGGCCTCGCGGATCCACTCGGGGGCGGCGTAGACGCGGCCGGCGGCGAGGAGCGCCCGGGCCAGGAGCATGTTTGAGGGGTAATTGACGTCCTGGACGAAATCGTTGGCCTTGGACCACTCGACAAACACCCACCCCTTGAGTCCTTCGAGCAGGCCGTCCGCGTTGCGGAACGGCTTGAAATACTCGAACAGCCGCGCCACTCGCGGGCGCAGGGCGTCGACGGTCTCGCGGTCGCCGCTGCGGGCGAGGTATTCCTCGAGCTGCACGACGAACCAGAGCGCCCAGTTCGGGATGAAGACCCCGTCGTTGTGGTCTGCCGGATAACACATCGGCAGCATCCCCTCCGGCAGGTGCGCAAACCCGGACGGCAGCCGGTAGTTCTCGAAGAAGTTGCGCTCGATCACGGTGTCGCCGCACAGGTCGAATGCCACCCGCGCCGTGAAGAAGCTGTCGCACAACCACCCCGCCCGCTCGCGCGACGGGCAGTCCATGAACACGTCCAGCGCGTTCTGGCGGAAGGTCTCGCGCCCGGCGGCGAACAGGCGGTTCAACCGATCGTCGCCCGCCGCAAAGTGCGCCTCCCACACGTCCGGATTGACGTACTCGCGCAGGCAGACGTTTCGAACGCTGCAGCCGCCCTCCAGCGCGATGAGCTTGAGGTAGCGCAGCGTGTAGGGCTCGAACGACTCGACCTCGTAGACGCCCGGCTCGAATTCGCAAACCACCGCGTTGACGCACGACAGCCGCTTGAAGTCCACATCCCCGTTCACGAGCACCTCGTCGAACGTCATCAACAGCCGGGTGCGCCGCTCGCACGCCACGCGGGCGCCGATGAACCCGGACAGGTTGCAGCCGAAGTCGACGATCTCGTAGGTGTTCCGGCCCAGGTCCAGCACCGTGTCCGGGCCGCACGGCTGGCCCAGCGCGGTGCGGTTCGCATTGGCCAGGGTCTGCAGTTCGAGCGAAGGCGTGCTTTCCAGGTCGCGCTCGAGATAGCCGCCGAGCTGCGGGCCGATCTGCGTCAGGGACCGGTCTTTCCACGGCTTGTCCACCTTGACCCCGGTCCGGAGGTCCCCCCGGCAAACCCGCCACGTGGCCGGGCGCAGCGCAAAATCCGGATACGGCACGCGGCGTGGGAGGAGGGGTTGGGGGGGTTGCGGGGTGCAGTGGACGGCGGCGGGGGTGGCTGCGGGGTCGCGGCGCCAGCGGTCATGGCCCGGCGCCAGCCGGTACACTTCCGAGAAGGGCCGTTGGAAGCTGTAGCGCTGCACCTTCTGGACCCGCTCCGGCAGCACCGCCGCCTGGAACGGCCGCCGCCCGTCCCCGGTGGCCGCGAGCACCTCGCCGCCCGCCACGATCTCCGCCTGGAGGAACGCCGGCTGATCCAGGAGGTAGTAGCTGTTCGCGTTGTACCCCGCCACCTCAATCGCCACCAGACTCTCCCCCTCCCCTGCCCCGTCCCCCAAATCCCACTCGTCCACTCGATACCACCCGTGCGGCCCCCGCGCCGGGCCGTGCCCCACATACGCCCCGTTAAGATGCACGCGGTACAACGACGAGGCCGCCACCCGCAGGCGCACGGGCCGGTCCGCCGGCGGCTGGAACACGGCGCGGAACCCGGCCATCAGGTTTTTTTCCTTCTCACGTCCGGCCGGCCAGACGGGCTGGGCGGCTTGAAAGAGCGGGGCCGGCGCCGCGCCGAGGGCGGTGGCAGCCAGGACCAGGGCGAGCATCGTTCCGAGCCGTTCATGAACGCGTGGGCAAGTCATGCGCAGTCGAATACGGCCCGGCGCGGCGATTGTCAATGCGGTGCATCCCCGGGCCGTCCGCCGCCGACAACTCCCGGAGGCACCGTTGTGAATGCGGGCCGCATCGGCGCGCTTGCCATGGCCGCGTCGCGCCGCTTGAATCGGCCGGATGAAGCATCGCACGACGCCCGCGCCGCCCACGGCGATGGTCTGGCACCGGCTGGACTTGCGCCTGCGCGATCATCCCGCGCTGACGGCCGCCAGCCAGTGGGGTTGCGTCCTGCCGGTCTTTCTCTGGACGCCCGAGGAGGAAGGCGCCGCGGCACCGGGCGGCGCGTCCAAGTTCTGGCTCCACCAGTCGCTTCGGCACTTCGACGCCTCCTTGCGCAAGCGCGGCTCGCGCCTGATCCTGCGCCGCGGACCCGCGCTGGAAAGCCTGCGCGCGCTGGCGCGCGAGACCGGCGCGACGGCGGTCTTTTGGAACCGGCGTTACGACCCGGCGGGTGTGGCGCGCGATGCGGAGGTGGAGGCGGCGCTTCGGGAGGCGGGGCTGCGCGTGGGGAGTTTCAACGGCGCGCTGCTGCACGAGCCCGAGGCGATTCTGAACCGGAGCGGCAAGCCGTTCCAGGTCTTCACCCCCTTTTGGCGATCCTGCCTTGCCGCAGGCGAACCGCGGGCGCCCCTGCCGGCTCCGCGACGGCTTGCGGCGCCCGGGGGCTGGCCGACGTCGGTGGCCCTGGAGGCGCTCGGCCTGGAGCCGGGTCTTTCGTGGACGGGAGGGATCGCGGCGGCGTGGGAGCCGGGCGAGGCCGGCGCGCAGAGTCGGCTTCGGCGTTTTGTGCGGAGCGCGCTGTTTGACTACTCCACGGGGCGCAACCGGCCCGACCTGGAGGGCACCTCTCGTCTTTCGCCACACCTGCATTTTGGGGAAATCTCCCCCTGGCAGGTTTGGGCGGCGGTGCGGCAGGCGGCCGGGGACCGCGGCATTGGCGCGGCCGTCTGGCGGCGTTGGGCGTTTCCCGCGGAACTGGGCTGGCGGGAGTTTGCGCATCATCTGTTGTTCCATTTTCCGCACACGGTTGAACGGCCGTTGCGCGGCGCGTTTGAGCGGTTCCCGTGGCGCGAGGACGCGGCTCTGGTGCGGGCCTGGGAGCAAGGGCGCACCGGCTATCCCATCGTGGACGCCGGCATGCGGGAGTTATGGGTGACGGGCTGGATGCACAATCGGGTGCGCATGATCGCCGCCTCGTTTCTGGTGAAGGATCTGCTTGTCCGCTGGCAGGAAGGCGCCCGCTGGTTCTGGGACACACTGGTGGACGCGGATCTGGCGGCCAACACGCTGGGCTGGCAGTGGACGGCGGGCTGCGGGGCGGACGCGGCCCCGTACTTTCGGATTTTCAACCCGACCGGCCAGGGGGAGCGGTTCGACCCGGAGGGCGCGTATGTGCGGCGGTGGATTCCGGCGCTGGCCCCGTTGCCGGCCCGCTGGATTCACCGGCCCTTCGACGCTCCCGCGGCGGTGCTGAAGGAGGCGGGGATCGTTTTGGGGGCCAGCTACCCCCGCCCCGTGCTCAACCATGCCATCGCGCGGAACGTCGCGCTCGATGCGTATCGGAAGACCCGCGCGGCGGGCGGCTGAGGCGCGCCGGTGAGGGGGCAAGGGGGAAGGCGGGAAGGCGGCGCGAGCCCAGGCGGCTCACGGCTGGCTTGTGATTTTGCTCCAGGTGATCTTGTGCGCCTCGGCGTATTTGGCGAATGCCTTTTCGTTTTGAATCAGCGCCGCCCGCACGACGCTCGAGTCGTCCGCCCGGCCCCAGTCGGGCAACATGTCGGGAATGAAATCGTATTTTTTGTGGGCATAGGTGAGGGCGAACACGGCCGCGGCGAACGCGGTGTAAGGGAGGTCCTTGTAGGCGCCTTCGGCGAAATCCTCCACGGCGTTTGCCAGGAATTCCAGCTGGTTGACCAGGTGCGGGTACTTGGGCGCGTGGATTTGGGTGAATTCCGCCTTCCACAGGGGCAGATGGCGCAGCAATTTTTCCACGACGTTGGGGGTCACCAACGAGGCTCCGTGGTTCACATATTGGGCGAACTCAGGCACGGGCAGGAGATTAAGCCGAATTGGGGTCAGAAGTAAATCCGAAACTGAGGTTCATGGCCTGTGCCTGGGCTTGGAGGGCGAGTTCGGTGGCCAGGAACGTGTGGCGCTGCGGCATGGCGTGCTCGGTGCGGTGCATGCAATCCAGGATGAGCTGCCCGAAATAGGGGAACCCGACCCGGCCGTGAACGGGGAAATGGTGTTCGCCGCGGTGATCCACCAGGTAGACGTGGTCGCCCGAGGCGTCGCGGGCAACATCGAGGTATTTGCGCAGTTCGATGTAGCCGTCGGTTCCCAGCACCAGGGTTCGTCCGTCGCCCCAAGCGCCGAGGCCGTCCGGCGTGAACCAATCCACGCGGAAATAGAACGTCGCCCCGTTGTCCGCCAGCAGCGTCGCATCCCCAAAATCCTGGAACGCGGGATGATCGGGGCAATGGTAATTGGCGGTCTTGCTATGGAGCACGGAGGCGGCGGAGGCGGCGGCGTAATGGAGGAATTGTTCGATCTGGTGGCTGCCGATGTCCACCAGGATGCCCCCGTATTGGGCCGGGTCCCAAAACCAGGCGGGCCGGCTGGAGGGGTTGAGGCGGTGCGGCCCCAGGCCCAGGACCTGGATCACCCGGCCGATCGCGCCCTGGCGGATCAGCCGTCCGGCATGCACGGCCGCTTCGACGTGCAGGCGCTCGGCATAATACACGGCGAAAATCCGGCCGGTTTCCGCCGCCTTGCGCCGCGCCGCGTCCAGTTGCGCCAGGGTCGTCATGGCCGGCTTGTCGGCAAAATAATCCTTGCCGTGATCCATCACCCGCAACCCGAGCGGCGTGCGCTCGCACGGGACCGGCGCGCCCGCCACCAGCCGCACGTCCGGGTCCTCGAGCACCTCGGCCTCGGCGCGCGCGGCCCGCACGCCCGGATACGTGTCGCAGAAGGTCCGGACCTTGGCCGGGTCCGGGTCGAAGACCCAGGCCAGATGTGCGCCGGCTTCGATGAGGCCGTTGCACTGGCCGTAGATGTGGCCGTGATCGAGGCCGATCGCGGCGAAGGGGAACTCGCCGGGGCCGCACACCGGTTTTGCCTGCCCCTTGGGGGCGTAAGTCATGCCGTCGGATTTCCGGGTGTCCATATTGTGCGTGACCGATCATGGCGGCGGCCGGTCCGCGAGCGCAACCCTCAATCCGGGCATTTGCCGCGCCTGCCGGAAATCGGGCGCGGTCGGGATTGGGTGCGGGCCGTGGGGAGTGCGGAGCGGCGATTGAGTCCGATTGCGGGCGCCGCGCCGGGTGGTTACCGGCCCAGGTTTCGGCCCAGGGTGATTTCGTTGGAGGCGAAGTTGTCGACGTTCCGGGTTTTTTCGTGGAAGTGGCGGGCGTGGCGCAGGAGGCCTTCGCGGGTGTAGAACGGGGCGTCCGGCGCGAGCGGGAGGGCCACGGGCCGGCCCAGGTGGGCGGACTGGTACATGGCGGTGACCAGTTCCAGCGTCCGCCGTCCCTGGACGCCGTCGACGAGCAGCGGCTCGCGTCCCGCGACGGCGGCGAGGAAGTTTGCGATCTGGCCCGCATGCCCCTCGTGCGGCGGAGCCGGGGTGCGGTCATAGAGGGCTTGGATGGCGGCAGCGGCGTCGGGATTTTCTTCCGGGAATCCGTTTTCCTTCTGGCGCATGGCCTTGACCTGCCAGGGGACGGCCACCTTGGCACGTTCGCCCTGGATGACGAACTGTTGTTCCTCGCCGTGGTGGACGAGGGAGGCGGTGATCTGGCCGACGCGGCCGTCGGGGTAGAGGAGGATGCTGGTGGAGAAGTCTTCGACCTCGGAGTTGTCGTGGGCGAGGTTGCGCGACACCGACACCACGCTGTCGGGCAGCCCGACGAGCCACTGGAACAGGTCGACGTGGTGGACGGCGTGGTTCAGGGTGCAACCGCCCCCTTCTTTGGCCCAGGTGCCGCGCCACCACAGGTCGTAGTACCGGCCGCCGCGCCACCAGAACGAGTCCACCTGGGCGTGCAGCACGCGCCCGAGCAGGCCGGAATCGAGCACGGCTTTGAGTTTCACGACGGGCCCCTTGTAGCGGTTCTGCGCCACCACCCCCAGCAGCTTGCCTGTGGCCCGCGCCGCCTCCAGCATCGCGTCGCACTCCTGCAGACATGTCGCCATGGGCTTCTCCGTCAGCACATGCTTGCCCGCCCGCAACAACGCCGTCGCCACCGGCGCGTGCTCGAACGGCGGCAGGCAGAGAAAGGCCGCCTCGAAATCGCACCCGGCAAGCAGTTCGGTGTGGTTTTTGAAGACCTGGGCCGGCAGGCCGTATTGGGCGATTTTGGCGGCGGCTTTTTCCGGGTAAAGGTCGGCCACGGCGACAACGCGGACCCGGTCCTGGAATTGGCGGCAGGCTTGGAGATGGCTGTCGGAGATGGCTCCGGCGCCGAGGATGGCGACGTTTAGCATGGGGGGGGTTCAACGGCGCGGACCAGCGCGCGGATGTTGGCGGCGGGCGTTCCCGGGGACACGCCGCCGCCCGCCGAGAGGATCAGGCCCCTGCCGCCGGGATGGCTGCTTAAGCACTCCCGGGCCGATGCGAGCACCTGATCGGGGGTGCCCCGGGCGAGCAGCTCCAGCGGGGGGACGTTGCCGACCAGGCAGAGATCGGGCCCGACGCGCCGGCGCACCTCGGCCAGCGGCTGGAGGTGGGTGAAGTTGAACAGCTGAATGCCGAGGTCGCGCAGGTGCGGGTAGGAGACCGGGTTGTCCGTGTCGTTGTGAAACATCTTCACCGCACCCGGGAACGCGTCGAACACGCGCTTCAGACAGGGGTGGGCGAACTCGAGGTAATCCTTGGCCGACACGAATCCGGCGAGGTCGTCCAGGACGAGAACGCCTTCGACCTCGTGCAGCGCCGCCGCCTGCGCTTCGAGCCAGGTGCGGGTGAGGGTGGTGGTGGTTTCGAGGAAGCGGTGGGTGAGCTTGGGCTCGAGCTTCATCGCCAGCAGGAACTCGCTCACGCCCATCACGTGGCTCGCCACGGTCAGCGGCCCGCGCGCAGCCACCATTTTGATCCCATGGCCGGCCGCGATGATTTCGGGTTCGACCCGCCGATAATAGTTGAGCAGCAGCGGCATGAGGCCGTCGGTGGCCGGGTTGGGCGGCTCCAGGCTGGCGGCGTCCTCGATCGAGGAGGTGAGGGGATGGGGTGCGGGCGGTTGGTCGGGAAAGAAGCTGATCCTGCAGCCAAAGCCGCTCGGTTCGGCGGCCATGCCCATTTCGCACCAGAATCCGGGCAGGAAGATGATTTGGGGAAACTCGCGCGCGACGGCGAGGTTGGCGTGGAGCCAGGCGTCGGGGACGCTGATGTAATCGAGGGTGGAGAGGCCCATGTGTCCTGGAATCCAGGGGGAGTCCACGATGAGGGCCACCGGGGCGGCCTCGACGGCCTGGGCCGAGGCGCACCGGCGGAGGATGTTCCATTGCTCTCGAGTCATGAGTCGGCAGCCACGCTACGGACACGCGACGCGAGTGGCAAGTCAAAGCGGCGGCGGCTCAGCCGTGCGCGCTTCGAGGAAGGCCTTGAGTTTGGCGGCGGCGCCGCCCCCGAAACCGGGGACGGCGGAACTCTTTCCGCCGGTCCGACGAGAGCCGCTTTGTGCCGTCAAACAATCCTCATTCCTTGCCCGTGAATTACGGCGACCGAACCAGCTTCAAGAATTCCACGGGTGTGACCACGGAGATCCCGAAGGGCTTCCCCAGCGCCAGCAGATCGCGGTCATTGCTCACGATGGCCGATGCCTGGGCCCCCAACGCGGCAGCGAGGTAGGGTTCATCTTGAGGATCGCGGCCCCGCCGCTTGCCCAGCGGTGCCGGCGTGACGAATTGCACCACCTTCAGCAGTCGCGCCAACTCGATTTCCGCACCCACGCCACGCTTGTGCGCCGCAAGAATCATCGGGGTCTTCTCGCGATACTCATCCCAGATTGGCGTCGTCACACAGAGAAGCACTTGCCCGGCATAGACCAGGTCCAGGCAAAAACGGGGATTACCGGCCCAGCCCAGTGCAGAGATCACCACGCCGCAATCGAACACGGCCCGGATCATGCGTTGGCTTTCCGCTTCACGGTCCGGCGCGCAGCGCGGACTTGGCGCTCGATGTCCTGCTCGATCTCATCCGTGATTGGGTCCTGGGGAAGGTGACGCCTGGCTTCCTGCCAGTCGCGCCATGCTTCTCCCATCTCCTCCCGTTCCAAGGCGCGCAAGCCCGCCCGCAACACGTCGCTGGCGTTGCCATAGCGGCCGGATCGAACCCGCCGTTCGACAGCCGCGCGCAACTCCGGCGTCAACGAGACATTCATAGGCGTTGTTGCCATGATGAGGCGACTTTGCCTCACCACACAAAGATTGTCAATGTCTGCGCATTCCCCT
>JAFGQR010000087.1 GCA_016935555.1 Verrucomicrobiota bacterium | reverse complement strand
GGATGTTCGGCGTTCGGCGTTCGATGGCCGTCCCAGTTTCTGACCCAAGAAAGCTCCGCCGCCGCGGCGGGGATGGGGGCTCGCTAGTTCGTTTGCGAGAGCAGGTCGTGGATGGTGGTGAGGAGTTTCTCCGCGCTGTAAGGCTTGGCTAGAAACACCAGGTCGTCCATCCCCGTGGACTCGCGAATGCGCTCCCTGTCCATGAGCCCGCTGGCGGCCACGATTCTGACGTCGGGATCAAGCTTGCGCAGCGCCCGGATGGTCGCGGGGCCGTCCATGAACGGCATCAGCATGTCGGTGACCACACCCTTGATTTCAGAGCGGTGCGCGCTGTACACGGCGACGGCTTCGGTGCCGTCGCGCGCGGTCAGGACGCGGTAGCCGAAGTGCTCGAGGGTTTCCTTGGTCATGGTGAGCACGGTCGCCTCGTCGTCCACGGTGAGAATCAACTGGCCGCTGCCGCCGGGGAGGTTCTCGAGCGCGCCCTCGCCGGCGTGAGCCTGGGCATGTTCGGCCGCGGGCAGGTGGATCAAAAAGGTGGTGCCCTTGTCCAGTTCGGTTTGCACCTGGAGGAAGCCCCCGTGGCTCTTGACGATCCCAAGCACCGTCGCCAGCCCCAGGCCCGTGCCCTTGCCCACTTCCTTCGTGGTGAAAAACGGCTCGAATATCTTGTCCAGCACATCCGGCGAAATCCCCGTGCCGGTGTCGCTGACTTTCAGGCAGACATACTTGCCCGGCTTGGGAAGCTCGCGAATCGGACTGAGCGACGCCGGCATCGTCGCCGGGTCGCAACTGACGTTCTCGGCCGACAGGGTCAGGACGCCCCCCGCAGGCATCGCGTCGCGCGCATTCACGGTGAGATTCACCATCACCTGGTGCAGCTGGGTCGCGTCCCCCATGATGGGCCACAGATCCTCCGCAAGCTGGAGCCGCACCTGGATGGATTTGGGGAGGGTCTCCCCCAGCATTTTGGCGACTTCCTTCACCAGGTGCCGCGTCTGAAGAAGCATGCGCTCGCCGTCAACCCCCCGCGCAAAGGTGAGCACCTGCTTGACCATGTCCGCCCCCCGCTTCGCGCTGCTCTCGAGAATGGACAACATGCGGTGGCTTTGAGGATCCTTGAACTTGTCCCTCAGGATCTGCACGGACATCAGGATCGGAGCCAGGACATTGTTGAGATCGTGCGCAATCCCCCCCGCCAAGGTGCCGATGCTCTCCATGCGCTGGGTGCGCAGCAGCTGCGATTCAATGGTCTTCTTCTCGCTGATGTTCGTGTTGACAATCAGAATGGACTGCGGCTGCCCGGCATCGTCGCGCACAAGCGTCCACCGGCTCTCCACAATGACGGCCTCGTCCCCCCGGGTGACATGGCGGCATTCCCCCAGCCACTCGCCCCGAATCATGGTTGCCGAACGGGATTGCTGGTAGGATGCGGAGTCGCGGTAAATCAGGCTCTCAATGGAACGGCCCAGCACTTCGCGCGCCGCCCAGCCGTAAAGACGCTCCGCGCTCTTGTTCCAATAAATGCAGCGCTCGCCCAAGTCCAGCACAAGGATCGCGTCCTGCGCCTTGTCCAGGAGCGCAGCCTGCTCGTTCAGCTTCGCCTCGCTCGTCTTCCGCACAATCCCCTGCGCGATGGAGTCGGCCACAGCCCCAAGCAGCTCAAGCGCGTCCGGCGGCATCGGTTTCTGGGAAAACATCGCCACCACGCCCACCAGCCGGTTTTGAACGAGCAACGGAAAGCCCGCAAAACCGACCATCCCCTCGCGCTCCACCCACTCGCGGTCCATGATGTCCGGATCGCTCGCCAAATCGTGCGCCAAAACCGGCACCCGCTCCCGGGCGATCGTGCCCACCTTCGACGCGCCGACGGGAATGCGGCTGTGCTGGCCGTGCAGGTGCGTATACAGACCGGCGCTCGCCTGCAGCTCAAGCATGTCCTCCTCCGGGTTCAGCGTCCAAATGCGCGCAAACGCCCCCTCGAGATGTTTCACAATGGCCTGCGCGCACCGGTTCAACGTGCCCGGCAACGACTCCGACGTCGTCAGCGCAAACCCGATGTCGGCCCGGAGTGCCGACTGCCGCGCCTGCCGGCTGCGCAGCGCCTCGGTTTGTTTGCGGTCGGTGATGTCGTGGAACACGACGACCGTGCCCACGAGGCGCTGGCTCTCGACGATGGGCTTGCTCACATACTCGACCGGATACGGCGTGCCTTCTTTGCGGCGAAACAGGTCCGTGTCGCCCGCCAACACCGTTCCGTCGTGATAGGCCGCCGCCATGAAATGGTCGTCCTGACCCCCCGGCAGGGTCGTGATCCGCAACTGATGAATCAGTGTGCTGGCCGGCTTGCCCACCACCTCAGTCGCGTTCCACCCCGACATCCGCGCCGCCGCAGGATTCACAAACGAAATCTTGCCCAGCAGGTCCACCCCGAAAATGCCCTCCCCGGCCGCGCTCAACAGCAGTTCATTGCGCCGGTTCAAACGGCTCAGCTCCTCCTCCGACCGCTTGTAGGGAGTGATGTCCGTGCCGACCACGATATACTGCAGCAGCTGGTTGTTGTCGCCCAGCACCGGCGCAAAACTCAACACCAGCCAGTAACGCCGCTGCTTCCTGTCCGCACAAGGCAGGTCCACACTGAAATGCGCCCGCCCCGCAATCCCCTCCTTGATCCGCTGCGCAATCCGGCCGTCCGAACCCGCCCCCTGAAACGCCTCAACCGGACTTTGCCCGGCCACCTCAGCAAGCGTGGCGCCCGTCAGCCGCGTGAACCCGGGATTCACCCACTCAACCAGCCCCTCGCGGCTGGTCAACACAATCGCATTGTCCGCCCTCTCGGCCACCGGAACCAGCTTGCCGGAAGTCGCGCCCCGCCGGCGGCCCGGGCGAAACGCAAATGCACCGAGCCACGCAAGCCCCGCAGCCAGGGCGCACACCACCAGCAACCTGCCGATCGCCATTATGGTCTCGTTATCCCAACTCACATGTGCCCAGGGTTCACCGCCAATGCCAAACCAAGCCCCAAACCGTTTGATGACGGCACTCTGCTACATATGTCGGAAGAAAGCGGCTCCGGGTGAATCTTTGATGTGGAGGTTTTCGGCTTTGGGCCAACATGGGCCCGGTCCGGCTGCGGGGTTGGCTGTTGGATGGCTTTGGGGCGACTTTGTCGAAAAACAAACGCTTCCCATAAGCGTTAACGTTAACGCCATGCCAGAAAGTGCCATTTCTGCCTGTTTTTATCCAACGTTGACGAGAAAGCCCGATTGCCAAAAGTCAACCTTGTCACCCCACAAAAAACCATCCCATGCCCCGATACCCCCCTGCCCCCTGCCTACCGCACCACTTCCGTGCCCACGCCCGCGTCCGTGAAGATCTCGAGCAGCACCGCGTGCGGCACCCGGCCGTCCACAAGCGAGACCTTGTCCACGCCGGTCTTGATGGCGGCCACCGCACTGTCCACCTTCGGAATCATGCCCCGGTCCACAACGCCGCTTTGCTTGAGCACCTCGACCTCGCTGGTGCGCAGATGCGGAATCACACTGGCGGGATCGTTCGGGTCGCGCATCAGACCCGGCACATCGCTCATATAAACCAGCCGTTTGGCCTTGAGCGCGATGGCCGTCATCGCCGCCGCAACGTCGGCATTGCAGTTGTAAACGTGCCCGTCTTCGCCACGGGCGGTCGGGCTGATGACGGGGGTGACGCCCCGGGCGATGCACCCGAGCAGCGGCCCCGTGTTGACGCCCGTCACCTCGCCCACAAACCCCAACTCCACCCGCGCGCCGTCGGCCCCCACCGCTTCCTTCTTGCGGCAGGTGAAAATCTCCGTCCCCGCAAACCCCTCGGCCAGCCCACCCACCGTCTGGATCGTCCGCACGATCTCCGGATTGATCTCGCGCGACAGGACGCGGTCCACGACGCCGGCGGCGGCGGCATCGGTGATCCGCTGGCCCTGGATGAAGGACGCTGTCAGTCCGGCCCGTTCCATGGCGCGGGTGATGGCCTTGCCGCCGCCGTGCACGACCACCGGGTTGATCTCCACCGCCTCCAAAAACACGATGTCGCGCGCGACGCTCTGCCGGACTTCAGCGTCGGGAGAGTCCATGAAGCTGCCGCCATACTTGATGACGAACGTCGCGCCGCTATAGCGCTGAATATACGGCAACGCCTCGAGCAGCGTGCCGGCTTTCGCGATCAACGATTGCATGCGACGGATGAAACGGCAGGGCGGGGCCGAATGCAACTGACTTTCTGAAAGCCGGGGTGCCGGCGGCGCATCCGGCGGTTGCCGGCGGCAAGCGCGATTCCCACACTGTTTCTTGTTGTCAAGAGGGTCGCGACACCCAATATCGTGTGGTTGCGACGTATGGCAGAGAAACCACAACCCCAACACCAGTACGACGAAAGCAAGATCAAGACCCTGTCCTCGCTGGAGCATATCCGCCTGCGCACTGGCATGTACATCGGGCGCGTGGGCAACGGCTCGCATTACGACGACGGCTGCTACATCCTGCTCAAGGAGGTCATCGACAACGCCGTCGACGAATTCATCATGGGCCACGGGCGCGAGATCCGCATCACCATCAACGGCCCGCGCGTCAACGTGCGCGATTTCGGCCGGGGCATCCCCCTGGGCAAAGTCGTGGATTGCGTCTCCAAGATCAACACCGGCGCCAAATACAACGACCAAGTCTTCCAGTTCAGCGTGGGCCTGAACGGCGTCGGCACCAAGGCCGTCAACGCCCTCGCCAAGCACTTCCTCGTCCGCAGCCATCGCGGCGGGGAATACGTCGAAGCCGCCTTCAGACAGGGACGGCTGAAATCGGAAAAAAAGGGCAAGGCCGCCCACGAACCCGACGGCACATTCATCGAGTTCGAGCCCGACCCGGAGATCTTCCAGGATTTCACCTACCAGCCCGAACACATCGAGAAGCGGCTGCGGCATTACAGCTACCTCAACAGCGGCCTCCGCCTGGTGTTCAACGGGCAGACCTTCCAATCGCGCCTGGGGCTGCTCGACCTGATCATGGAAGACCTGAAGGCGGATGGCGGCGAGCCGATCTACCCGCCCCTGCATTACACCAGCAGGATGCTCGAGTTCTGCTTCACCCACAGCAACAGCCGCTACGGCGAAACGTTCTACTCGTTCGTCAACGGCCAATACACCACGGACGGCGGCACCCACCTCAGCGCCTTCCGCGAAGGCCTGCTCAAGGCGGTCAACGAGTTCGCATCCGCCAGCTACGACGGCGATGACGTGCGCGAAAGCATGATCGGCGCCGTCGCCATCCGCCTCCAAAACCCCGTGTTCGAATCCCAGACGAAAAACAAGCTCGGCAACACCGAGATCCGGTCCGACCTCGTGAACAAGGTGCGGGAGGAATTGCTGCAGTTCTTCCATCGCAACAAGGCGGTCACCGAAACGATGCTCGGGAAAATCAAGGACACCCAGCAGCTGCGCAAGGAGCTCCAGCAGGTCAAAAAACTGGCGCGCGAGCGCGCCCGGGCCATCTCCATCCGCATCCCCCAACTCAAGGACTGCAAGCACCACCTGGACAAGAAACGCGGCAAGGGTCTCGACACGATGATCTTCATCACCGAGGGCCAGTCGGCAGCCGGATCGATCGTCAGCTGCCGCGACGTCAACACCCAGGCCATCTTCGTGCTCAAAGGCAAACCCCTCAACGTCTGGGACCTCAAACGCGACGTCGTCTACAAAAACGACGAGCTCTACAACCTCATGCAGAGCCTCAATATCGAGGACAGCATCGAAGGCCTGCGCTACCAGAAAGTCATCCTCGCCACCGACGCCGACGTCGACGGCCTCCATATCCGGAACCTCATGATCACTTACTTCTTCCGGTTCTTCGACGCCTTGGTGCACGACGGCCACCTCCACGTGCTCGAAACCCCCCTGTTCCGCGTCCGCCACAAGGACAGCACCCTCTACTGCTACACGGAATCCGAGCGCGACCGGGCCGTGAAAACCCTGGGCAGCAAAGCCGAAATCACCCGCTTCAAAGGCCTCGGCGAAATCTCCCCGGGCGAGTTCAAACAGTTCATCGGCACCCAGATGCGGCTCAGCCGGGTCGAACACGCCCCCAAACCCGACGTGGCGCCGATCCTGGATTTCTACATGGGCCGCAACACTCCCGACCGCAAGGACTACATCATGGATCGGCTCGTCGTGCCGGTCGAGGATTAGGAATCCCCCATGCCCAGCAAACGCAAAACCCCACCCGGCCAAATGGATCTTGAGATCACCGGCCCCATGGACGGCGGCGCTCCGGAGCAGGTGCACGCGGCGGGCGTCCCCGCCGCGGCCGCCGGCGGGCCAAGCCGGGGCGATGGCAACGGCAATGGAAACCGCAAAGGCAGCCGCCATGCCGAAATCGTCGCCGAAGCCGTTGCCGCCCCAGGCCCCCATCGCCCCTTCCGACCCGAACACATCGAACTGGCCCTGCACCGCCGCGTCGACCGCAGCTTCCTCGAATACGCCTCCTACGTCATCCGCGACCGCGCCATCCCCAACCTCGCCGACGGCTTGAAGCCGGTGCAGCGGCGGATCCTGTGGTCGCTCCACCAAAAGGACGACGGCCGGTTCATCAAGGTCGCCAGCGTCGTCGGCCATTGCATGCAGTTCCATCCCCACGGCGACGCCTCGATCGCCGAGGCGCTGGTCGTCCTGGCCAGTAAACGGTACCTCATCGAGGGCCAGGGCAACTTCGGCAACCTCTTCACCGGCGACCCGCCCGCCGCCCCGAGATACATCGAGTGCCGCCTGACCGACCTGGCCCGCACCGAATTGTTCAACGACGAAATCACCGAGTTCGTCCCCAGCTACGACGGACGCAACCGCGAGCCCGTCACCCTCCCCTGCAAACTCCCCCTCGCCCTCATGCTCGGCACCGAAGGCATCGCCGTCGGCTTGTCCTCCCGCATCCTCCCCCACAACTTCCCCGAACTGCTCCAGGCCCAAATCGCCATCCTCAAAAAACAACCCTTCAAACTGCTGCCCGACTTCCCCACCGGCGGCCTCATGGACGCTCGCGGCTACGCCGACGGCAAGGGCACCGTCAAGGTCCGCGCCAAAATCCACATCAAGGACGACTCAACCGTCCTTATCCGCGAAATCCCGCCCACCACCACCACCGAGTCGCTCATTGCCTCCATCGAGGACGCCGCCCGCAAGGGCAAACTCAAGGTCCGCAGCGTCAACGATTTCACCTCCGAAGCCGTCGAAATCGAAGTCAAGGCCCCCCCGGGCGTCAGCGCCGACAAGCTCGCCGACGCCCTCTACGCCTTCACCAACTGCGAAGTCTCCATCGCCAGCCGCATCGTCGTCATCAAGGACAACCGCCCCGCCGAATTGACCGTGTCCGAAGTCCTGCGCGACAACACCGCCCAGCTCCTCGACGTCCTCAAACGCCAACTCGAACTCCAACAGCGCAAACTCCAGGACGACCTGCACGCCCGCACCCTCGAACGCATCTTTATCGAGGAGCGCATCTACAAACGCCTCGAACCGTGCAAAACCCGCGAGGCCATCCTCCAAACCGTCCGCGCCGGCTTCGCCCCGTTCCGCCGCGAACTCGCACGCGATCTCACCGACGACGACGTCGAGCGCCTGCTGGGCGTTCGGATCCGCCGCATTTCGCTGTTCGACATCAACCAACACCGCCAGGAGATCATCCGCGTCCGGGCCGACCTGGTGCAAACCCAGAAAGACCTCCGCAACCTGACCCGTTACGCCATCGCCCACCTCGAAGCCCTCATCGCAAACTACGGTTCCCTCTACCCCCGCCTCACCAAATCCAGCCGCTACGACGAAGTCGATGCCAAAGAAGTCGCCTTCAAGGCGTTCAAAGTCGCCTATGACCCCGCGTCCGGCTACGTCGGCTGCAAAATCGCCGGCGACGAGTTCAAACTCGAGTGCACCAAGTTCGACAAGCTGCTCCTGGTCTTCCGCGACGGCAATTACAAGGTCGTCGAATTGCCAGAAAAACTCTTCGTCGGCCCCCACCTCGTCTACTGCGGACTGCCCGATCGCGACCGCGTCTTCACCCTGGCCTATACCAACCGCGACGCCTCCTACCTCAAACGCTTCACCTTCGGCGGCACCATCCTCAACAAGATCTACCACTGCATCCCCCAAAAATCCAAGGTGCTCTTCTTCACCCCGGACACCCCCGACACCCTCTACATCAAATACAAACCCGCCCCCTACCAGAAAATCAACCAGCAAACCTGCAAACCCTCCGAAATCGAAGTCAAAAGCCCCAAAACCCGGGGCCGCCAAATCTCCATCAAGGACGTGTCCGTCATCAACGACAAGCCCCCACGCGGCTGGAACGCCGGGGACGCCACCACCCAGCTGCGCTTCGCCTAGCAGGCCGTCGGAGATCTCATTCTGCCTCTGGCCCCGTCCTCTCAAGCCCCGTCCATCCTCCGCCAGGTTGCCCCCAGGGGGAATCCGCCAAGAACGCTTCTGTTGCCAGAGACGCCAGAGAGGTGGGGTTCATGGCCGCGTGCGCCGTGGGGGCAGACGGCGAGCGCCGCGAGGAGACGCCTTGAAATCGGATGCACCAAACCGCCGCGAACGACACTGACGCCTTGATTTCACCCGCAACTTGTGTTACATGGCAACCATCGCCATGAGTAAAGCCATGTGGAAAATGTGGGTTTTGTTGTCGGGATGTCTGATGCTCCTGAGGCTCCCTGCCGACGGCGCCACCATCCGGGTGAACCCTGCCGGCCCGGCCAGGTTCGCCTCAGCGGCAGCCGAGATGGGGACCCGGACCCGTTCAGCGGAGCAGCCTTATGTCCTGGTCAACGGCGTCACCAGCCCGGCTTACGACTACCCGGGGGCCATACGTGAGTCAGTGTGGGTGCGCGTGCCCGACTTCAACGGCTGCGGGGGGCCTTTGCTGGCCGCTGCAGACATCATCCGCCCATGGGAGCTTGATGGCACTGCAAAGGTGCCCGTGATCATGGTCGCCAGCCCTTATTACCTCTGTCTCGGCCGAGGCAACGAGTTCGAGATGAAAGATTATGATGCCAATGGCAACCCCACGACCTTTCCGCTCTTCTATGACAATTACTTCGTGCCGCGGGGCTATGCATTTGTCGCCGTGGACATGGCAGGCACGGCACGCTCGAGCGGCTGTTCCGACCAAGGCGCCGCATCGGACCTCCTGTCGGTCAAAGCGGTCATCGACTGGCTAAACGGCAGGGCCACCGCGGTCGACCGCCACGGTAATCCCGCGCATGCGAAATGGAGCAACGGGATGGTGGGCATGATCGGCAAATCGTACGACGGTACCCTGGCCAACGGCGTTGCCGCGATGGGCGTGCCCGGATTGAAAACAATCGTCCCCATCGGTGCCATCAGCTCGTGGTACGATTACGATCGTTACCAGAACCTGCCATTTTCTTATGATTATCCCAGTTACCTCTCAGATTACGTGGCCGGGAACAGAACGCTCCCGGTTGACTGCGGTCCGTGCTTTGCGAAGTTGGACGCCGAGGATGGCGACGAGACCGGTGCCTACACCGACTTCTGGGCGGCCCGTGACTACCGCGCCGGTTTGACCACCGACGCCTCCCAGGTGAAGGCGAGTGTCTTCATCGTTCATGGCCTTCAGGACGATAACGTCAAGACCCCCAACTTCGCCCGGTGGTGGAAGCTGCTGGGCGATTCTCATGTCCAACGCAAACTGTGGCTGACCCGGGTTGGGCATGTTGACCCTTTCGACTCTGACCGTCAACTTTGGGTCCAAACACTGCACCGATGGTTTGATCACCAGCTCTGGGGCATTGAAAACGGCATCGACAGAGAACCATCCGTGTGGGTCGAAAACGCGCCCGGGCATTGGGTCGAGGCCGGCGACTGGCCGGTCCGGGAACACGAGGCACGCCTGGCCCCGCGGGCGGACGGCCGGCTCGTCCTCGGCCCCGGATCAAAGGACCACCTCGGCTGGGTCAACAACCCAACGCAGACGGAAGCGACCGCTATCACCGCTGGGGACAACCCGAACCGGCTGCTCTTCACCACGGGCCTCCTCACCCGTGCGCTCCGCATCAGCGGCGCTCCCCAGTTCGAGCTGGAAGTCACACATTCCGCCCCGACGGGCCAGGTCGGCGTGGAATTGGTTGACTACGGCGACGCTGAAAGGGTCCTCAGCGAGGGCGAGGGCGTGGTCACCACGGAGACGCTGACCTGCTGGGGTGACGCCACGGCCGGCGACGATGCCTGCTACTTCGATGTCGCCCGGCGCATCGGACACACTCCCCTGCAAGTGCTCTCCCGGGGATGGGCCAGGCTCGATCACCCGGGCACCCACCGCCTCACCATTGACATGATCCCCAACGACATCATCGTCCCGGCCGGGCATCAGCTCGGGCTGGTGGTCGTGGCGGCTTCCCCCGAATGGGTGGTGACCGTGGACCCCGCAAACACCGCCTACGTGCTGGGTTTGCAAAGCAGCTTGTTGCGCATACCCATGGTCGGGCCGGTCGCGGACTTCAGGCCCGGTGCAAGCCAGGTCCCGCCAAAGGCCATGCTCCTACCAGGCGCCCTTGCCGATCCACACACGGCGACCCGCATACCCCACTGACCCATAACGCCGACGTCGTGTTCGTGGACAGCCGGCTGCAAGCTCCACCCGGCCACTGACAGGAAACCCTGACCGTCAACCCGCTTTGAGGGACTCCGAATACCTTGATCCGGCGGAGCGCGACGTGACATCTGTGAATCAGACCTTGTCCGGCGCGGGCAATTCGAAGCCGGGGCGTCGGGGGTCCTGGACCAGGCGATTGGCTTCGGCGGCGAAGTCGCCTGTGAACCGCTCGGTCTTGGGATCGAACGTGAGCCAGGGGCCCACGATGTATTGGGCGCCGTTCTCGGGGACGCCGGCGCCGTCGCGCATGAGGGCGTGCAGCTTCATGAAGTGTTCGTAGGCGTCCCGGTTGTCGCCAAAGCGGCCGGCTTTCTCGTTGAACGGCACTTTCCGGCCCAGGCGATACGAGTTGTTGATCACGTGGCCCAGCGTGCAGCTGTAATGCGCCTGCGCAGCGTTGCCGTTGGCCATCTCAGGCTTGCCCGCGCGGCAGGCGGCGATGAAACTGCCGTAGTTGCCCCCCGGCGTGACCTTGCCGGGCGGCACGGACACTTTTTCGCCCTGGGTGCTGCCTCTGGCGTAATACCTGCCCTTGACGATCCTGCCGCCGTCCTCGAAGTAATACTCGTTCTCGACCTGGTGCGGGTAGCCCTGGTAGTTCACATTGCGGACGTTGAAGAAGACGTACTGGCCGTTGGGGTATTCCGCGATCCCGAAGAGTGTGTTGGGCGTTTCACCCTGGTCCTCCCATTTGAACCGGCCTCCAATCGCCATGGCGCGAACGGGGTGGGTCACCCCGGGGTCGAGCGCCCAATACGCCATGTCCAGCTGGTGGGTGCCCTGGTTGTTGAGTTCGCCATTGCCCGTGAGCCAGAACCAGTGCCAGTTGTAATGGACGAAGTTCGCGTGAAACTGCGGAATGACCGCCGGACCGCGCCAAAGGTTCCAGTCCAGGTTCGCCGGCGGATCGGACGGTTGCTTGAAACCGATGCCCGAGCGCGGTTTGCAGGCGTAGCCGTAGGAGATCTTCAGCTTGCCGAACTTCCCCTCATGGATGGCCTGGTGGAGCCCCGCGTTGGCGGCGCTGCTGCGGCTTTGGGTGCCGTGCTGCACAACCACGCCGTATTTCTTCTGCGCCTCGAGGGCGACGCGGCCCTCGGCGATGTCGTGGCTCAGGGGTTTTTCGACATACACATGTTTGCCGGCCTGGGCGGACCAGATGGTCATGAGCGAGTGCCAGTGGTTGGGCGTGGCGACCGAGATGGCGTCGAGGTTCTTGTCCTCGAGCGCCTGGCGAACGTCCGCGACGCCCCGGCACGTGTATTTCCCCGCAATTTTCTTCTCCAGAGACTTTAGCGCGTTCTCGAGCACCCGCCGGTCGGGTTCTATGAGGTAGGCAATCTCCACGTTCGGCTGGCCCAGCCAGCCGCTGATGTGGTTGCCGCCACGACCATTCACCCCCGCCACGGCAATCCGCAGACGGTCGTTGGCCCCCAGGACGCGGGGCGTCGCCCCGGTGCCACAGATCAAGGCGGTGGTGCCGGCCGCCACGGAGTACTTGAGGAAGTTGCGACGAGTCAGGTTTGGCATGGTTCAGTCTCGCTATGGGTTGTTGGTTTCGCGCGCTCCGTATCCCGGAACGCCATCACATCATGGACGCCCGCCGGCCGTGCGTATTCAACACCGTTCACCCGGCGCTCTTCAACCATTGCCGCGCCATCAGCGCGGCACCGAATGCGGTGGGATGCACGCCGTCGCCGGCCCAATGCTGCGGCGGAGCCAGCTTCACCGCCTCGTCGAACATCCCCTGGAACGGCACAAAGACGGCCCCGAACTCATCCGCCACGCGCCGGGCCGCGGCGCGGTAGCCGTCAAATGCCGGAAACCATTTCTCGTTCACCGCGCCGCACCGCAACACAAACGGCTCGCACACGACCAGCTTGACGCCCGGCAGCCCCCGCCGCGTCCGCTCGATCAGGGCCCGGTAATCCTTCTCGTAAACGTCCACCGTGCCGTCGTACTTCCCGTTCAGCCGGTGCCAAAGATCGTTCACCCCAATCAGAATGCTGACCAGGTTCGGCTTGAGGTCCAGGCAGTCTTGCTGCCAACGCTCCGCCAACTGATACACCTTGTTGCCGCTAATCCCCCGGTTGTAGACCTTCAGGCCGTCATTCGGCCGGTCAAGCAACAACGCCGCCGCCGCCAGCCAGGCATAGCCGGAACCCAGCGCGGCCTGATGATTCGCCTCGCCCGCCTTGTCCCGGCTTCGGCCCGCATCGGTGATGGAGTCGCCCTGGAACAGCACGACATCGTTTGGGCTCATGCCGCCGCGCCAGGCGCCACCCCCGGCGCCGGCCGGGCGGGTTTTGCAGCCCTGGGACAATCCCCCAAGGCCGGCGGTGCCCAGCAACACCGCCGAGGTTTTCAAAAAGGCGCGCCGGTCCAGAGCCGAACGGTTTGGTGAATGTGGATTCATGGGGCCCCTTATAAACGATCCGGCCCGTTTGGGGAAGCAGGGAATCCGGTTCGTCATTGATCCCCAGGCCCCCTCTGCCATCATGGCGCTGCCCATACCATGAAAACCACCCCTGCCCATGTCGCCGCCGCCACGCTCGCCGCCTTCCTCACAGCCGCCCCCCGGGGCGCAGCGGTCCAGCCCCCGCCGCAACCCCAACCCCAGCCCCGGGCAGCCGGCAGCGCCCCGGCCCAAACGGACGCCTACCTCCGTTACGCGCATCCCACGATCCGGGAGCCGTTCGCGGACCTGCTGAATCTCGAGGTGCCCGGGGAGATCAGGCACCAGCCCCTGGCGGCTTTGGGTTATGTGGACGTGACCCAAACGCCGTTCGGCGCCGATCCCACAGGCGCCACGGACGCCACCGCAGCCATCCAGGCCGCCGTCACCTTCGCGCGCGATCACCAGATGGCGTGCCTGTTCCCGCCCGGCACCTACCTGCTTTCGGATACGCTGACCTGCGTGCAGCAACTCTATCGGCGCGCCAACGGCCGTGTCTTCGGCGGCAACCGGTTCCCCAACATGCTCGTCGGTTCGCGCGCCGGAACGCGCCGTCCACGCCTCCTCCTGGCGCCCCGGGCCGCCGGTTTCGGCAACCCGGCCCGGCCGAAGATCTTCGTCCATTTCTGGTCGCGCGGCTACAAAAACCCCACGACGGCGGATCGCGTCACGGATGGTCTGCCGCCGGAAGTTGAGCAGCCCAACATCGGGATGAACCAGATGCTGGTCAACCTGGACATCGTCATCGGCGAAGGAAACCCGGGCGCCATCGCCGTCCGGCACCAGGCGGCGGAAGGATCAGCCATCGAAGACTGCACGATCGACGCGACGCACGGGCTGACCGGCATCCAGGGCGGGATTGGCTCGGGCGGCAGCAGCGCGGGCGTCACGGTTCTCGGCGGCCGCGTGGGGCTCGATTTCACCGGCTACCTGTCGGGCACCCAGCCCACGCCGGTCATCACCGGCTTCACCTTGCGCGGCCAAACCGAGGCGGCGATACGCAGCACAAGCCGCCAAACCCTGGTGGCCGCGGGGTTGAAAGTGTTCGCCGACCGCTGCGCCCAACCCCTGATCCAGGTCGGCACGGGGTTGCCGGCCAACCACGGCCAGCTCACCCTCGTCGACACCGAGATCCAGTTCGCCGGCGCCGCCCTCGCGCAGAACGAGCGCGTGGTGGTGCGCTCGGACCGCGGCGTCTACCTCGACAACCTGTTCGTTCGCGGCGCGACCACGGTCCTGCTGGACCCGGAGCAGAACCAAGACCTGGCCGGGAACCCCGGCGGCTGGCTGCGCGTGCGCCAGTTTGCCGTGCCCAGCGCGCCGCGGGCCAACCAGGGCCGCACCTACCGCTATCCCGTGTGCGTCGACGGCCGCCCCGTCCAGCGCCTCCATGCCCCCGCGCCGGAACAGCTGCCCCCCGCCGGCCTGCAGACCCGGCACCTGTGGACGCAGCCCTTCCCAAGCTTCGAGTCCCCCGGCGCCGCCAGCGTCAAGGCCGCCCCCTACCACGCCAAGGGCGACGGACGCACCGACGACACCGCCGCCATCCAACGGGCGATTGACGAACGCGAAATCGTGTTTCTGCCCAAAGGCTGTTACCTGCTGACGCGGACCCTGGACTTGAAACCCCACACCAAGCTCGTCGGCGTCGGACAGACAATCTCCATCCTCGTGCCGGCCCCCGCCGGCGCATTTGCCGATCCCGCAAACCCGGCTCCGATGGTTCGCACGGCCGACGCCGCCGGCGCGTCGACGGTGCTGGCGTTCCTCGGCCTGCACACCCCGGCGCGCGTCGAAGGCGCGCAGTCCCTGCACTGGCGCTGCGGGGGAGACTCCGTGTTCCGCGCCGTCGAAATCCGCGGCCGCACCGGCGTGTCGCCCGCGCCGGTGATGATCAGCGGCCACGGCGGCGGCAATTGGTACAACTTCCGCCACGGGAGCGCCCGCCTTCTCGTGGACGGCGCGCAAGGCCCGCTGCGCTTCTACCAGTTCAGCGTCCAGCAGGTCACCAGCGAGCTGCGCGACGCGCGGCACGTCAGCTTCTTCGGCACCAAATACGAAGGCAACAACCCCATGCTCGTCGTCCGCGACAGCGATCACATCCGCCTTTTCGGCCACGGCGGCAACGCCAAGGGACGCCCGAACGCGTCCCTGTTCGTCTTCGAGCGCACGCCCAATTTCCTCCTGGCCAACGGCGTGGACGGCCCCACCCGCATCGGCAGCAAGTCGCTCAGCCATTGGGAAGGCAGCACCGACCCGCGCCTCTGGCATTTCCTGATCGACCGGCCGGCCACCGGGTCCGAGATCAAAACCGCGCCGTTGGACCGGCCTGTCGTCTACGTCCGCGGCCATCCCGACGCGGCCCCCCGCACTCCCTGACCGCGTCCGTTTCGCCTCGACGGCCGGCCACAAATCAAGTCGCCGCCCGCCGCGTCCGCCTCCGGAAACCCGCGCGATGCCCCGGCGGGATCCGGGTTGAAGCCCCGGCGCCGCAGCCGGTCCGCCGCGGCCCCATCGGGCGCGTCCCGGGTCATCCCAGTCGAAAGCCCAACTGCTGCGCGAGCCGCTGGTGGCGCACGCCGAAGGACGCGGCCAGTTCGAGAACGCCACGCGCCCGGTCGCCGTCGCGCGCGGGCGAAGGCCGTTGGACGGCGGCGATCATCAGGTTCTTGGCGGTGTGCTCGCTGGAGATGAACTCGAACACGCTCGTGTCGTAGCCGGCCCACTCGAGCAGCGCCGCGCGCAGGGCGTCGGTGGCCCATTCCGCGAGGCGCCCGCGCAGGATGCCGTGCGCGCAGGCGTCCGCCAGGGCCGGCGGCGGGCGCAGCTGGGGGCGGAGTTCCCGGTGACAGCAGGGGGCGGAAAGGATGAGAGGCGCGCCGGCCTGGACGCCTTTGGCGAGGGCGTCGTCGGTGGCGGTGTCGCATGCGTGCAACGCCACCAGCACCTCCCCCTCCGCCACCGCCGTGTCGGCAATCCGCCCGCACTCGAACCGCAGCCCGTCGAACGCATGCTCGCGCGCGATGCGGTTGGCCTGCTCGACCAGGTCCGCGCGCGCTTCGACGCCGCGGGCGGTCAGGCGCCAGCCGGTGCGCTGCAGGTGCCGGCATGCGGCGAACGTGAGGTAACCCTTGCCGCATCCCATGTCCACCAGCCGCAGGTCGCGCCGGCGGGCTCCGGGCAGTCGCGCCAGCAGCGCTTCCAGGATCTCAAGGTATTTGTCGATTTGCCTGAACTTGCCTTCCATGCCGTGGCGCACGGTGCCGGCACGGGTGGTGACGCCGAGGGCCTCGAGCCACCGATCCGCTTCCGGATCGATGCGCCGTGCTTTCACCCGGTCATGCCGCAGGTCGGACGGCGCCGCGTGCGGCGCCGGGGTCACCACCAGCCGCGGCGCCGCGCCGGCCGGGCACGTCAGTTCGGCGGCGGCCCGTGTGGTCGCCAGATAGGCCGACTGAAAATCGCCGGCAAGCCACCCGCGCACCCGGTGGATTCCTTCGCCCGGGAGAAAGTTCTTCGTGACGTCTCTCGTCGCGTAACGGAACACGCACGACAAGCGCAGCTCCCCGCGAATCCGCACCGGCCGGGCGAGCACCTTTTTCAGGCCGGGTTCGGCGCCCTGGTAATGGCCGAGCGTCAGTTTCACGAGCGTGCCGTCGGCGGTCGCGCCCCGGAGCATCTCCAAAAACCTGTCGGGGGCGGCCGCCGTGGGGTCGTGGGGGGGCTGGGGCTTCATGGGCAACCCGCAGAATGCATCGCGGCGGCCGGTTCAGGGCTTCAAGCGCACGGGCGGGCCGGCGGGCCGGCCGCTCCAAAAGGTCTGCACCGTGACGGCTTTTTGGCGCGCATCGACGTCCAGCACGCAGAAATCCGCCGGCCCGCCCGCCTCCAGGCCGCCGGGCAACCCCACGAATCGGGCGGGCGCCTGGGCCAGCCGGCTCCAGGCCTCCTGCCACGCGCAGCGGCGCATCGCCGCCGCGCGGAACACTGCTTGAAGCGGGGAGACGGCCGACCCGGCAAGGTTGCGCGTGCCGGGCAGCCGGACGACGCGGTCCGGGCCGACCTCGAGCGTCAGGCGCCCGAGGGTGTAGGTGCCCGGGGGCAGGCCCGCTGCCGCCATGGCGTCGGACGTGTAATAGATGGCTTCGGCGCCGAGCACACGGTGGATCAGCCGAAACAGCGGAGGCGAGACGTGAACACGGTCCGGGATGAGGCTTGCGATCAGGCCGGGGGTGTCCAGCACGCGCCATAGAATGTTGTCCGCACGATCCAACACCGCCGGGCAGCCGTTGCCCAGATGCGTCACCCCGGTCGCGCCGGCGCGCACCGCCCGTCGCAGACACGCCTGGGATGCGTCGGTGTGACCGAGACTGACTCGCATCCCCAGCCGCACCGCGACGGCGATGGCGGCCGGGGCGCCGGCCCACGTGGGGCTCAGCGTGAGCAGCACGGGATCCGCGCCCGTCACCGCGCGGATGTGGCGGACATGCTCCGCACGAATCGGGATCATGGCGCGGGGGTCATGGGCCCCGCAGAAGCCGGGTTCGGGCGACAGGAAAGGGCCTTCGAGATGCCAGCCCGCGATGGCCTGCCGCAATTCGGGGTGCCGCGCCCGCAACCGGCGCACGCGTTCGAGCCGTGCCAGCAGCCGGGGCCAGGCATCGGTCATCAGCGTCAGGAAGAACCGTGTGCAGCCCG
The DNA here is from genome assembly GCA_016935555.1 of Verrucomicrobiota bacterium. Lineage (GTDB taxonomy): Bacteria > Verrucomicrobiota > Verrucomicrobiia > Limisphaerales > JAFGQR01 > JAFGQR01. The sequence goes on along the minus strand of JAFGQR010000087.1, from coordinate 18,297 downwards.
CCGCGCGCAGCTGCCGGGCCGCACGCAGCAGGTCCCCGGGCGACATCGCGTCGCGCTGAAAATCGACGCCGCCGAACCCGTTGATTTGCACATCGAACAAGGGCGGCGCAATCCAGCGGCGTTCTGGCACTGCCCCGGAGCAGGGTTCAACGGCCGTGATCCGCCCCCGGGCCCAGCGCACGCAGACCGGTTCGCGCGTGGCTTGGTGCCATGCCCTCAGTTCGCCCCGCGATTCGCGTCGAATACTCATGGTCGGCTGCGCCAAACGTGGGCCTCCCGGCCCGCCGAGGTCAAGCCGGTTCGGGGCGTTCCTTGCCCCCCGGAAGGCCGCCGACTAGAGTGTTGCCAGCATGACGCCGCCAGCCGCCGTGCCGGCCATCCGCCTTCGCGGAGTCCGGCACAACAACCTGAAGCATTTCGATCTGGATCTCCCCCTGGAACGGTTGATCGTGATGACGGGCGTGAGCGGTTCGGGCAAGAGTTCGCTGGCCTTTGACACGCTCTATGCGGAAGGCCAGCGGCGGTATATCGAAACGTTCTCCCCCTACGCCCGCCAGTTCTTCGACCGGATGGACAAACCCCAGGTCGACCGCATCGACGGCCTCCCGCCCGCCATCGCCATCGAACAGCGCAACACCGTCCGCACCACCCGCTCCACCGTGGGCACCCTGACCGAACTGTGCGACTACCTCAAAGTCCTCTGGCCGCATCTCGCCGAACTGCACTGCCGCCGCTGCGGCCAGCCGGTGCGCCAGGAACCGCCCCAGGCCGTTTGGGAGGCCGTGCGCGCGCAGACTGCCGGCGAGGTCCTGATCACGTTCGAACTGCCCTTGGCGGAGAAACTCTCCCTGGCCGACTCCCTGGCCCTCATCGCCAAACAAGGCTACCAACGCCTTCTCCTCAACCACCGGATCGTCCGCGTGGAAGACGTCCCCCAAAACACCCCCCCAGCCCTCGCCCGCCTTACGGTCATCCAGGACCGGCTCACACCCGCCCCGCACCACCGGGCACGGTTCATCGAGGCCTGCGAGCAGGCGTATCACTTCGGCAAAGGCAAGCTGGCCGTCCACCTCCTCACCGGCAACCCGCCGCCCCCTGCCGCCCCCGACACGGCGCCCCGTCCTCCCGCCGCGGGGGCCGTCCTGCGTTTCAGCCGCGGCCGGCACTGTGCGCGGTGCGACCTGGCGTATCGGGAGCCGACGCCGGCGCTGTTCAGCTTCAACCACCCGCTTGGGGCCTGCCCCGTGTGCAAGGGATTCGGGCGGATCATCTCCATCGATGAGGGCCTGGCGATCCCCGACCGCACGCTCACCCTGGCCCAGGGCGCCATCCGGCCCTGGCGGTCGGGATTCAGCGCGGAGTGCCACGCCGACCTCTTGAAATTCTGCCGGGCCCGGAACGTGCCGGCGGACGTTCCGTTCGAGGCATTGACCGAGGCGCAGCAGCGCTGGGTGGTGCAGGGCGACCCGGACTACGGCACCGACGACGCGCACCAGTGGCCGCACGCGTGGTATGGCGTGAAGGGCTATTTCCGCTGGCTCGAAAGCAAGGCCTACAAAATGCACGTCCGCGTCTTGCTCTCGCGATACCGCGCCTACACCACCTGCCCCGAGTGCCACGGGCAACGGCTGCAACCCGAAGCCCTCCTCTACCGGCTCCCCGCCACCCAGGCCGCCGCCGCCGCCGGCAAACCTTCCCTGTCCCTGGCCGATTTCTACGCGCTGCCCATCGAGGCGGCCCTGCAGGTCGCAAACGAACTGGCCCGCTCACCGCGCCACCCGCCCGGCGACCCGTTGCGGCTGGCCCTCGACGAGGTGCGCTCGCGCCTGGGCTACCTGGTTGCGACGGGCCTGGGCTACTTGACCCTCGACCGGCCCACCCGCACGCTGTCCGGCGGCGAAACCGAGCGGGTCAATCTCACCGCCTGTCTCGGCACCCGCCTCGTCAACACACTGTTCGTGCTGGACGAGCCGAGCGTGGGCCTCCACCCGCGCGACACCGCCCGGTTGGTGCGGATCCTGGAACGTCTGCGCGACACCGGCAACACGGTGGTGGTGGTCGAACACGAACCCCAAGTTATCCGCGCCGCCGACCAGGTGGTCGACCTCGGTCCCCGCTCCGGCGAGGCGGGCGGCCGGATCGTGGCCCAGGGGCCCGTGGCCGACCTGATCCGCAGCAACTCCTCCCTCACCGGCGCCTATCTCAGCGGCCGCCGCCATATCCCGACACCGCACCGCCGGCCCGTCCGCCCGCCGGACGGCACCGCCGCAGCCCCCCCCGCCGGCGGCGCACCCTTCGCATGTCCCGTCTTGAAGATCACCGGCGCCCGCCGGCACAACCTCAAAAACATCACCGTCGAGATCCCCCTGGGCCGTTTCGTTTGCCTGACCGGCGTGAGCGGTTCGGGCAAAACCACGCTGGTCGAGGAGGTGCTGGTGCCGTCGCTGCAGGCCAAACTCAAACAGGCGCCCGACCCCGGCAAGGCCTCCGATCGCCTCGACGCCGACCCCGACGCCGATCCCGCCGGCGGGGACGTTCCGGAGGCGCGGCGCCAACCCGCCACCTTGGCGGGCTGGGAGCGCCTCGGCGGCGTGCGGCTCGTCGACCAGTCGCCCCTGGGCAAATCGCCGCGCTCGACCCCGGCGGTCTACACGGGCGCCTTCGACCACCTCCGCGAACTGTTCGCCCAAACCGAGGACGCCCGCCGCCAGGGATTCAACGCAAGCGCGTTCAGCTTCAACTCCGCCCAGGGCCAGTGCGAACGCTGCCACGGCGTCGGCTTCGAAAAAGTCGAAATGCAGTTTCTCAGCGACGTCTTCATCCGCTGCCCCGCATGCAACGGGCGCCGCTACCGCGACGCCATCCTGGACGTGAAACTCCGGAGCGAATCCCCCCCCGCAGCGTGGTCGATCGCCGACCTGCTCGAGGCCACCGTCAACGAGGCGGTCGCGTTCCTCGAAACCCTCCCCCACAGCCGCCCCGCCGCGCGCGCCCTGGCCGGCCTGCGGCTTCTGCAGGACGTCGGCCTCGGCTACCTGCGCGTCGGCCAGCCCATCAATACCCTCAGCGGCGGCGAAAGCCAGCGCCTCAAACTCGTCAGGCACCTCGCCGAATTCGGCCTCCGCACCCGCGACGCCGAACCCAGCGCCGACGCGGCGGAGCCGGCGGGCGGGGCGCCGTGGCCGGTCCCGGGGCCGCCGGTGTTGTTCGTGGCGGACGAGCCCACGACGGGCCTGCATTTCGACGATGTGCGGGTGTTGCTGCGGGTCTTTCAGCGTCTGGTCGACGCCGGCCATTCGCTGCTGGTGATCGAACACAACCTCGATGTGATCCGGTGCGCCGACTGGGTCATCGACCTCGGCCCCGAGGCCGGCGCCCGCGGAGGCAACGTCGTCGCTTGCGGCACGCCCGAACAGGTCGCGGCCTGCCCCGCCAGCCACACCGGGCAGTTCCTGCGCGCCGTGCTGGCAGCGCCGGCAACCCCCCCGCCAGGCCACCCCGCCGAAGCCGGGCTGCCCGCGGCCGACGCGATGGCGTTGGCGGACGCGCTGCTTCCCGGCGCGGGCGGCGTGGAGGCCGGCTGGCCCGCGCGCGAGCCGGCCCCGGGGGCGATCTCGATCGTGGGCGCGCGGGAGCACAACCTGAAGAACCTGGCGCTCGACATCCCGCGGAACCGGTTTGTGGTGGTGACCGGAGTGAGCGGTTCCGGGAAAAGCACGCTGGCGTTCGACCTGCTTTTTGCCGAAGGCCAGCGGCGGTTTCTGGACTCGATGAACACCTACGCGCGGCAGTTTGTCGAACAGCTGACCCGGCCGGAGGTCGACCTCATCGCCGGCCTGCCCCCCACCGTCAGCATCGAACAGCGCACCACCCGCGGCGGCGGCAAAAGCACCGTCGCCACCGTCACCGAGGTGTACCATTTCCTGCGCCTGCTCTTCGCCCGGCTCGGCACCCAATACTGCCCCGATTGCGGCCGGCCGGTGCAACCCCAGACGCGCGACCAGCTCGTCCGGCGTCTCCAGGCCGAAATCAAGCGGCGCGGCCCCCTGCGGCTGCTGGCGCCGGTGGTGCGCCACCGCAAGGGATTCCATTCGGACATTGCGGACTGGGCCGTCCAACACGGCTACCACACCCTCCGCGCCGACGGCCGCCTTTACGATGCCCGCCAGCCCTTCCGCCTCGACCGCTTTCGGGAACACGACGTCGAAATCGTCGTGGGCCCGCTGCCGAGCCGCCCCGCGCCCGGCCGGGGCCGGCCGCCAACCGCCGGGGCGCCCCCCGCCAAACGATCGCGCGAACTCATCGGCGAGGCGCTCCATCTCGGCCAGGGCACCTTCTTCGCCCTCGACGCCCGCCGCCGCGTCACGGTGCATTCGACAGAGCGGGTCTGCCCGGGCTGCGGACGGTCCTTCCCGCCGCTCGACCCGAAGAGCTTCAGCTACAACTCCCCCCAGGGCTGGTGCCCCATGTGCCGCGGCTTCGGCGAATTGTTCTGGATGCCCGAAAACGTCGATCGCGGCGAACGCGCCGACGCCATCGAGGAAACATGGTGGAACTGGCAGCAGGACCAGCGCGAAATCTGCCCCGCCTGCCACGGCTCCCGCCTCCGCCCCGAATCCCGCGCCGTGCGCCTCGACGACGACGGCCTCCAATTCCCCCCGGGCCGCTTCAAATCCCCGCCGACCATCGACGACTTCTCCCGACTGGCGGTCCGCGCCGCCCTGGAGACCTTTCGCGGCGTGACGTTGCGCGGGCGCGCCGCCGCCATCGCACGCGATATCCTCCCGGAAATCGTCGAGCGCCTCAAGTTCCTCGACCGGGTGGGGCTGGGGTATTTGCAGCTGGGCCGCGGCGTCACCACATTGAGCGGCGGCGAGGCGCAGCGAATCCGGCTCGCCGCCCAACTGGGCTCCAACCTCAGCGGCGTCCTCTACATCCTGGACGAACCCACCATCGGCCTCCACGCCCGCGACAACCGCCAGCTCCTCCAGGCCCTGGCACGGCTGCGCGCCCGCGGCAACTCGCTGATCGTCGTCGAGCACGACGAAGACACCATGCGCCACGCCGATCACATCATCGACCTCGGACCGGGCGCCGGAGTGCACGGCGGCCAGGTCGTGGCCAGCGGAACGCTGGCGGAACTGCTCCGCCACGAGCAATCCGTCACCGGCCGGTGTCTGCGGGCCCAGGACGCCAAACGCTACCCCGCCCGCGGCCGGCGCCGCCCCGTCCACCCCGCCCCGGCCCCCGCCCGGACCGGCCGGTCCGGCCGGTCCGGAGGAGAACCCGGAGACACCCCCCCCGCCCTGGTTCTGCACCGCGCCGCCGCCCACAACCTCAAGAACCTCACCGTCGCCTTCCCCCTGAACCGCCTGGTCGTCCTCACCGGCGTCAGCGGCTCCGGCAAAAGCACCCTGATCCGCGACTGCCTCCTCCCCGCCGTCCGCGCCGCCCTCGCCCCCGGCAGGCGGGCCGCCGCGGCCGCCGCCCAACCCGCCACCCGCCTCACCGGATACGAGTCCTTGAAGGCCGTCTACGAGGTCGACCAGTCCCCCATCGGCCGCACCCCTCGCTCCGTGCCCGCCACGTATGTCGGTTTCTTCGACGAGATCCGCCGGCTGTTCGCGCAGACCCCAGAGGCGCGCCTCCGGGGATACGGCCCGGGACGGTTCTCGTTCAACAGCGCGCAGGGCCGCTGCCCGGAGTGCGAAGGCGCGGGCGTCATCAAGCTCGAGATGAACTTTCTCCCGCCGGCGTTCGTGCGTTGCGAGACCTGTGCCGGGCTGCGGTTCAACCGCGAGACGCTCGACATCACCTACGCCGGCAAAAACATCGCCCAGGTGCTCGACCTCAGCGTCGAGGAGGCCCTGCACGTCTTCCGCGACATTCCCAAAGTCCGGCGTCCGCTCGAGGCGCTGCACGACACCGGGCTGGATTACCTGAAGCTGGGCCAGACCAGCCCGACTCTGAGCGGCGGCGAAGCGCAGCGGGTCAAGCTGGTGACGCACCTGCTGTCCGGCCTCAAACCGCAACTCGACCTGTTCGATCCGCTCGACCGCAAACGGCGGCGCAACCTGTTCATCCTCGAAGAGCCCACCATCGGCCTCCACATGGCCGATGTGCGGCGGCTCGTCGACGTGCTGCAGCGCCTCGTCGACGCCGGCCACTCCGTCATCGTCATCGAACACAACCTCGACCTCATTGCTGAAGCCGACTGGATCATCGACCTCGGCCCCGAAGGCGGCGACGACGGCGGCACCGTGGTGGCCGCCGGAACGCCCGAGACCATCGCCCGCAACCCCCACTCCCACACCGGGCGGTTCCTGCGCCCGATCCTCAAGACCGCCCGGACGCCGAGGGCCCGGGGCTGACGCGCTGCGCGAGGTCGAACAGGCACAGGGCCACCACCACCAGCGCGTGCTGAATCCGGCCGGTCGCAATCAGGCCGGGAACCTCCGCCACGGGCACCAGCCGGGTGACCAAGTCCTCCGAATGATCGAACTGGAGCGGATGCCGCAGCACGCATCGCTCCACCAACACGGTGGAACACCGGTTGCCCATGATCGCCGGATTCGGCGCAATCCGCCCCAGGACCCGCGCCCCCTCCCCTTCGTAGCCGGTCTCTTCACGCAGCTCGCGCAGTCCGGCGGCTACGGGCGACGCATCCTTCGGATCCACCACCCCGCCGGGAATCTCCAGCTCCACCGTCTCGGTCCCGTGGCGAAATTGCTCGATCATCACCAGCTCCCGCGCCGGCGTCACCGCAACCACGTTCACCCAGTCCGCGCAATCCAATACCACAAAACCATGCTCCGCACCCGTGCGCGGCGAGCGCCGACGCTCAACCCGCACCCGGAACACGCCGTAATCCGCCTGCGGCGCGCTCGCCACCGTGGTCCAGGATCGTATCATGGGCGCCGTGTTCCGGCGGAACGTCGACAAGCCGGCCCGGGACGTGCCCTGCCGCGCCGTCAGGGCACCGCGCTCCGAGGCGCCAGCTTGATGCTCTGCACCTCGACGCGAACCGTGGGCTTGCTCTGCTCCCCCGAAGTGTTCGCCACCACCGGCGTCTCCCCAATCTTCCCCAGCACGTCGTCCCCCTTGATCAGCTTCCCAAACGCCGTATACTTCCGATCCAGAAAACTCGCGTCTCCCAGGCAGATGAAAAACTGCGAGCCGGCCGAGTTGGGATCGGCCGACCGCGCCATGGACAGCACGCCGCGCTGATGCGAGCGATCGTTGAACTCCGCCGGGATTTTGTAGCCCGGATCGCCCGTGCCCCACATGGATTCCCTGCCGGGCTGCTTCGTCAGCGGATCCCCGCCCTGGATCATGAACCCCTTCACAATCCGGTGAAAACACGTCCGGTCATAAAAGCCGGACGAGGCCAGCTTCTTGAAATTCTCCACCGTCTTCGGCGCGACGTCTGGCCAGAACTCGGCGACCATCTGGCCCGCACTGGTTTGAATGATGGCGACCTGGTCGCCGTTGGTGGAAGAGGTAGGCATGGCAGGAGTGACGTTCACCGCGGCAGCCAGCGCAGTCGAGGCGGCCGGCGGCAGTTGAATCTCCACCTTGGAGGCCGCGGCGCCAGTCGCCGCCGACACCGCCGTGGTGGCAGGGCTTGAGGGTGGGGTTGAGGTTGACGATGAAGATGAAGACGATTCTTTCGAAGGCGGCGGAGACGACACCTTCACCTGCCCACGGTCACACCCCGTGGCAAGAACCAGCCCGAGTCCGGCAACGCCAGCAAACCATGTCATTTTCATGGGGCGTTCGTTTGCCATAATCCCCTAAAAAAGTCACGCCCGGATTTCTCCCCAAACCCGGGGGCGGTGCTTCCCCGGGTTGACGGTGCCGGAGCGCCGTGCCGGGAGCAGCCAACCAACAGCCAACCATCCGCGGCGGCGGTGCCGACGCAAGAAACTTTGGGCTCGACGGAGTCTCGCCCTACCCTCAGCGCGCGCAGTCGCGCGCCATGCGGGACCGTTTCACGCCCCGCCGACGCACCGGTGCTGGAAGGTTCCCGGGGGTTTGAACGTCGAACGTCACGCTGCCAAATGGATTGACGCGGCACGACGGCTTGCTATGTCCTTGGGGATGAAACATCACGTCTTCCTCACCGCTGCGGCGCTTGGCGTGGCGACCGCGGTTCCATGGCCGGCCGGCGCCGCCGCCGCCGCCACCGAGACTCCCGAGCCCCGCGATGCCCGCCTGGCGTGGTGGCGCGACGCCCGGTTCGGCATGTTCATCCACTGGGGCCCTGTCAGCCTCAAGGGCACCGAGATCGGCTGGTCGCGCGGCGGCGACCGTCGCGGCTACGGCTCCAAAGGCAGCGAGATCCCGGTCGCGGTCTATGACAACCTTTACAAGGAATTCAACCCCACCCGCTTCGACGCCAAAGCCTGGGTCGCCCTCGCCCGGGCCGCCGGCATGAAATACATGGTCTTCACCAGCCGCCATCACGACGGCTTCAGCATGTTCGACACCCGCGCCGACGACTACAAAATCACCTCGCCCGAAAGCCCGTTCCGCCGCGACGTCGTCCGGGAACTGGCCGACGCGGCTCACGCCGCCGGCCTGCCCTTCGGCGTCTACTACTCGCAGCCAAATTGGCGGCACCCCGACGCGTTCGCCCCCGACCGCCATGAGCGGTATTTGGACTATCTGCGGACCCAGGTCCGGGAGTTGTGCTCGAACTATGGGCGTCTGGACATTTTCTGGTTCGACGGGTTGGGAAAGCCGGCGCGGGATTACGACGGCGAAGGCTTGGTGAAGATCATTCGCGGGTTGCAGCCGCACATCATCATCAACAACCGCACCGGCCTGCCCGAAGACCACGACACCCCCGAGCAGCGCGTCGGCAAGTTCCAGAACAGCCGCCCCTGGGAATCGTGCATCACGATCTGCCGCCAGTGGGCGTGGAAACCGAACGACACGCTCAAGTCCCTGGAGCAGTGCCTGCGCACCCTCATCACGTGCGCCGGCGGCGACGGCAACCTGCTGTTCAACGTGGGCCCGATGCCGACCGGCGAGATCGAGCCGCGCCAGGTGGAGCGGCTGCGGGAAATGGGGGCGTGGTTGGGGCGATTCGGCGAGAGCATCTACGGCACGCGCGGCGGACCGTTCAAGCCGGGCAAATGGGGCGCGAGCACGTTCAAGGGCAACACGGTTTTTCTGCACGTTTTCGAATGGCCGGCCGACGGGCTGACGCTGCCGGCCATCGGCAGGCGGATCCTTTCGGCCAAGGTGCTCGCCGGCGGGGCGGCAGAGTTCACGCAGACCGACGCCGGGATTGGAATCCGAGTGGGGCGCAACGGCCGTGAGCCCATCGACACCGTGATCGCGCTGCACCTCGACGGCCCGGCCGCCGCCATCCCGCCCGTGCCGCTCCCGGGCGGCTCACTGTCCGAAGGCAAACAGGCGGCTGCGTCGAATGTCTATCAAAAGATGCGGGCCCACGGGGCCGGCGCCGCGTTCGACGGCGACCCGGGCACACGCTGGGCGACCGACGCCGGCACGCGGCAAGCCTGGCTCGAGGTGGACTTGGGGGCGCCGGCGACCTTTTCGCGCGTGGTGATCGACGAGTGGGAAGGCGACCCGCAACGGGTCCGCGCGTTCGAACTCCAATCCCAGGACGGCGCCGGCTGGAAGACCTTCCACCGGGGCTCCACCCTCGGCAGGAACCGCACCCTCCGCTTCGCGCCGCTCACCGCCCGCCGGGTGCGCCTGAACATCCTCGAGGCCACGGAAGGCCCGACCCTCAACGAATTCGAGATCCACGCGAAGTGACCCCGACCTTATGAACGTCCTGGACGCCATCCACGCCCGCCAATCCATCCGCGCTTACCGGCCCCAAACCGTCGAACCCCACAAACTCGAGACCGTCCTCGAAGCCGCCAACCGCGCCGCCTCCGCCGCCAACCTCCAGGCCTACCAAATCCATGTCGTCCGCCGCCAGGCCGCCAAAGACGCCCTGGCCGCAGCCGCCGCAGGCCAGAAATTCCTCGCCACCGCGCCCGTCGTGCTCGTGTTCGCCGTGGTCCCGGCGCGTTCCGCAGCCAAATACGGCGCGCGCGGCGAGCAGGTCTATGCGATGCAGGATGCCTGCGCCGCCGTCTGCAACGCCATGCTCGCCGCCGTGGAGCTGGGCCTCGGCACCTGCTGGGTGGACGCCGTGGACGAAGCCGCCGCCGGCCGCGCCGCCGGCCTGCCGCCGGGCCAGCGCGCCGCCGTCCTGCTGCCCATCGGTTACCCCGCCGAAAACCCGCCCCGCACCCCGCGCCGCCCGCTGTCGGACCTGGTCACCGACCCGGGCTCAGCGTGAAGCCGTCGAGGAACAGCCCCAGGGCTCGCTCCAGAGGTTGCCCGCGCTTCTCGCGCAGCGCCTGCGCCGCAGCGCGCAGTAGCGCGCCGCGTTCAAAGCGGACGCCGGCGCGAAGCGGGTCTTGGGCGACGGCCAAGACCTCCATCCGGCCGGAACCGGCGTCGATCCGGGCGGTGACAGATGAAAGAAAATCAGGGCTCGACGGAGTCTCGCCCTACCGGGGACAAACCGGGGGGCAACCTGCCCGCGTGCGGGCTACTTCTTGTTCACGACCACCCACTCGAACTCGACGGTGATCTCGTCGCCGGTGACGATCTCGCCGAGGCCGGCGATCTTGGGATTGGGGGGGGTGACGCCGAAGTCGCTCATTTTGAGCTTGGTGGTGCCGGAGATCTTCAGCATGTTGTCCGCCGCGCTCGCGATCTTCACGGGGATGGAAACGGGCTTGGTGACGCCATGAACCGTCAGGTCGCCCAGGCTGGACAATTCCCCCTTCTTCGCCGTGAGTTCCTTGAGCTTGTAGGTGATGTTCTTGAACTTCGCCTCTTCCATGTGCTGCTTGTACACCTCGTCCATCTTGGCATTGTAACTCTTCAGCGTGCGCACGGGAATCCGCACGCTGGCCGTCGCCGCGACCTTGCCGTCGGCGGCGCCTTGAAGAGCGTTGGGATCGGCCTCGAACGCGCCGGCGATGATGGGGGTTTCCATCTTCCAATCATGGATGGACGAGGTGCCGTTGATCTGGCATTTGCTGCCCTTGCCGGGCAGGGTTTGTTCGTAACGGGTGAGCTGGGCATTCAGCTGGGCGGCCAGCGCCATGGTGGCCAGGGCCAACAGGATTCGAAGGTTCAACATGGAATCGGTTTTCATGAAGGATTGGACCGTGGTTGTGGGTTGCAGGACGACCGCCGTTGCGGTTTCATTGACGGCTGCGACGGGAGTTGAGGTGAATGCGTTGCGGTTCATGGGACGGGCCCCGAGACGGGGTTTCAGAGTTGATACCATTCGGGTTTGAAGACGATCTTCTGGCCGGTGTTAATGGCGTCGTTGACCTTGATGGCGTTGACGGTCGCCTCGAAGCCGATCCGAACGTCGGCGGCGTGCAACTTGTTCTCCATGGCTTGAACGAGGTATTCCCGCAGGGCCTTGTCGTCTTCGCCGAACGTGCTGACAAAGTCCTCGACGGCATCGCCGTATTTGCCCGAATTGGTGATGAAAGCCTCCAGGGATTTGTAGAGCGGCGCTTCGGTCGGGGGCAGTTCGCCGCCTTCCTTGGTTTGGGCGACCAGCTTGGTGGCGTTGGCCATCATGACCACGCCGGTTTCCTTGTAAAAAGCGTCCTTGCGCGCATAGACCTCCCACCCGAGCAGCGGAGCGTCGACCTCCTTGAACATCCACGCCTGGTTCTCGCGCACCACGACGGCGCTGTCCGTTCCGTAATACACCTCGTATTCGCTGTCATAGGAATTGGCCAGGGTGATGTCGAACACGAGACGGATGTTCTTGGGATACTCGATGACAGCCTGGACCGTGTCCGGCACGTCGCGGCCGTCCTCGCTCCAGTGCAGGATGTTCCCGAAGCCGACGGCGGAGACAGGCTGGGCGTTGAGGTAGAGGCAGGCCATGTCGAGCTGGTGAATCCCGATCTCCCCCATCAGCCCCGTGGACGTCGCCTTGTCCAGCCGCCAGTTCATCAGTTTCTCCTGCTCCGGACTGGCCGACGTGCGGCGGAGGCTGGTCTTCTTGTGCCATTGGGCGCGGGCCATGACGGGTTTGCCGATGGCGCCCTGCCGGATGTTCTCGAGGACATTGAGCCGCTGGGGGTCGGCCCGGTAGGTGAGGCCGGCCTGGAAGTTGACTTTGCTGCAGGCGCGCACCGCCTGCGCGATCGCGCGCGCGTCCTCCATCGTGTGCGCCATGGGCATCTCGCAGTAGACATGCTTGCCCGCCTTGAGGGCGGCAAGGACGATGTCCTTGTGCTGATGGGTCGGGGTGGCGACGACCACCCCTTTGACGTCCGCGTTCTTCAGCAGTTCCTGGTAGTCGGTGTAGGTGGCGGCCTTGGGCGCCGACCGCTTCGCGCGCTTCACAAACGGCGCATACACGTCGCAAATCGCCACCACCGGCCCGTTGGACATCGTCGCCAGCGTGGCCAAAATCTCCCGCCCGCGCTGCCCGCACCCAATCACGCCGAAATTGAGCGGCGGCGCGTCGCTGCTCTTCGTCTCGTCGTAAGCCCCGGCATCGCCCTCAGCCGCCCGAAGGGGAATCCCACCCATCAACGCCGCAAACGTGGCGAAGGAGCTGGTTCTGAGAAAGGACCGCCGCGTCAGGTCCGTCACCGCCTGGTTCGTGTCGTGTTGCATCATCATGTGTCGCGCAGCTTGCCCAAAACGGGCCCGGGTTGCCACCGGATTCTGGTTTTTTTCCAGCAATCGTGCCTGTTGGACGGACCTGACCCGCCGCATCTTCATTTCCTCGGACGCGGAGATGCAGGGGCCGCCGGCGCCGCTTCCAGCGCCCTCAGCGTCCGGCCGCTCAACAGGCCGTCCACAGGCGCATAATCGTCCGTCAGCACCGGCGAGCGATGCGCGTTGGACGGCGGCAGCGACCGGAACGCCGCCACGCGCGTCCGAAAACCCGGCAGGCTCACCCGCCGCCCCCGCACGATCGCGTCCGCACGCCGCTGCAGCTGGCGGAGGGTGACGGGCTGGGACGCGCAGGTGGCCACCAGGACGACGTTGTCCGATTCGCGCGCGGGGAACAGGTAGACCCTGGGGAAGACGGCGTTGAGGGTGCGGTAGACGGCGCCCAGGATGTCGGCCTGATAGCCGCGCAGGGAACCAATCACATTGTAGGCCACCACCCCGTTGGTCCCGAGCCGCCGGCGCGCCAGCTCGAAAAACTCCCGCGTCGCCAAATGATACGGAATGAACGACCCGTAGCGCCCCGCCGTGTAGGCGTCGATCACGATCGCGTCATACGCACGCGTCGTCCGCCGCACAAACACGCGGCCGTCCTCGACCCGGACCTTTTGCTTCGGCCCCTCCTTGAAATGGAAATAGTCCCTCGCCACCTGCACCACCGTCGGATCCAGCTCCACGGTTTCCACCGTCACCTCCGGGTAATAGTGCGCATAGGCCCGCTGCACGCTCGCCCCCCCAAGCCCGATCATCAGCACGTTCGACAGCCGGCTCTGCCAAAGCCAGACCAAATGAAAATATTCCGTATACTCGAAATGCCCCCGCAACGGATCGCTCAACGACATCTGCGTCTCCGTCGAACCGTCAAAACTCAAAACCCGCATCCCGTCCTCGTCAATCACCCGGATGTGGTGGTAGGGCGACGTGGCTTCGAACACCACGTGCCATGGCGCCGCCAGGGCGGCCGCGGCGCCGGCAAACAGCACCCCCGCCACCCCCGCCACCTGCGCCACCCGGCGCGCCCGCACCCCGAATCTCATGGCGCTGCCTCCCGGGCCCGGCGCGACGCCGGCCCCCATCGCCCAAGCCCCCAGCAGGCCGCCCCCAAGAAGCCCGTAAGCACGCCCGTCAGCCGGAAAATCCCGGACACGGTCATCACGTCGAGGAGGATGTAGCCGCTGACCCCCACGCCGGCGATGCTGCCGAGCGTGCTCGCCGCAATGAGCCGCCCGCTGGTCCGGCCCACGTGCCCGGGGCACGGCGCGGCCACGCGGATCATGAAGGGCGACACCGTGGCCAGCGCAAAACACGGCAGCCCGAACACCACCACGCTGCCCAGCGCCGGGTCCAGCTTCTGCCAGACCAGGGGAATCGGCTCGTCCGCCGGATGCCGCAGGATCAATGCCTCAATCACGGTTCCCGAGAAATCCGGGATGACCCACGTGAGCGCGCCGGCAGGAAGCAGCAACCCGGCAAGCACGCCCATCCGGGGCGCCCGGTCCGCCAGCGCGCCCCCCGCGTAATAGCCCGCCGCCAACGCCGCCAGCACAACGCCAATCTGGCTCACCCACACGTAAAAGGCCCCTCCGAAATCCTTCGCGAGAAACCGGGCTCCGATGATTTCCAGCACCATGACGGCGGCGCCGCTGAGAAACACCAGCAGACCCACCGCCACCCGTTCCACACCGTTCAGGGTGTTCCCGCAGCCGGACGACGCCGCACCCGAACGGACAGCTGACGATGACGCCGCCACGCGACACTAGGCCGGCTGGAGCGCCGCATGGCCACGGCGCACACGGCGCTGCGCGCACAACTCCGCCAGCACCACCGGCAGCGACTCCAAGTGGTCCCGCGACCATTCCCCCATCAGACAGACCTGGATCCAGTTGCGCTTGCGCAGGTATTCGCTGTTGTAGCTCAGCAAATACCCCTCCTTGCGCAGCTGCCAGCCCACCGCCTTCGAACGAATCTCCGGCGGCAACTCAATGCTCACCACCGCCGGCGACGCGTGCGCGTCCGGCGCCACCACCCGGAAGCCCAACTCCCGCAACCGCCCCCGCAACCAGACCGCAGCCTCGGCAATCTGACGGTATTTTTCGGGCCAGTCGATCCGCTGCAGCGCAGTCTGCAGCGCGTAAACCAAGTTCGACGAGTGCGTGAACGGCACGCCCGCCTGCGCCGCGTAATATCCCAAATCCAAATACCGCGGAAGCGCGGCCGGCGCCGGGGCCAGCTCGTGGTTGTAAAACACCATCGACAATCCCGGGAACGACGCCAGGGCCTTGCCGCTGACGCATGACGCCAGGTAAACCCCGCGCAAATCGACCGGCACCGTGCCAATGGCGCTGATGCAGTCCAGGCAGAGCCGGATGCCCCGGCCGGCACACACCGCCTGAAGCGCCGCCACGTCGTTCAAAACCCCCGTCGACGTCTCGCAGTGCACCGCCCAAACCCAACCCAGCCGCGGGCGGCTCGCCAGACCGCGCCGCACCGCGTCATAGTCGAACGGCTCGCCCCAGCCCACCGCGTGCGTCTCGAACTCCAACCCCTGCCGCGTCGCGTGATCGATCAGCCGCTCCCCAAACTCGCCGTTGCTGAGAATCAGCCCCGGCTGCGATAACAGCCTGAGCTGGGCGCACACGGCGTCGTTCGCCAGGCTGCCCGACCCCACCAGGATCTCCACACGCCGCGCCCCCGTCAGCGCGCACAGCCGGCGCTTGGTGGCCTGAAAATCCGCCATGAACGCGTCGGAACGATGCGACACCGGGCCGCGCTCGAACGCCTTGCGGACCTCGACATGCACGTCGACCGGACCGGGCAGGTAACTGGCCAGAATCCGCTCGGTGGCCGGCGACGACGGGGAGAGCGATTTCTCGACCCGGGAAAAGTCTTCGAGCGTCAAATACATCGGCTGAAACAAGGCCTCCCCCGAACCCACCAGCGGGCCGAACGGAACAAATCCCAGATGCTCGTAGAGCCGTGTCTGCCGCACCGTGCCGGAAATGACCGCCAGGTCGTAGCCCTGCGCCCGGAAATGCGCCGCCATCAGCCCCGTCAGCCGCGAAAAGACAAAGCCGTTGCGGTAGGCTTTCTCCACCGACAGCAACCGCACTTCGATCACGCGCCGCCCCGGCGGCAGGTGCCGTTCCAGGTCGGGCAGCTTCTGGTCCAGCGAAAACGGGCGGGCGCTGCGTCCGGCCACCATGCCCACCAGGGCCCGGTCGTGCAGGCAGATGGCGTAGGTGTTTTCCGCGTGAAACTTGTCCACCAGCCGCTGCGCGGCGTTGCGTTCATGCTGGGGAATCTCCTCGACGAATGTCTTGTAATTCAGCCGGTGAATCGCTTCAAACTCCCACCCCTCCGTGGCAATCTTGAATTGTAACGCGTCGTTGCTCATCATTCAGCGCCTTTGTCGTGCGCGCGCGGCCGCCCTTTGCCCACCCGTCCCGCGTGCAGCCGGCCGATTTCCTCCCGAATGTTGCGCGCGTGCGCCACCACCACCAGGATCGCCACAAACGAAATCGCCGCCACCTCCACGTTCCCAACCTTGCACCAAAAAATCACCAGCGGCGCCAGCGTCAGCGCCACCATCCCCCCCAATACCACACTCCGCAACAGCGCCAGCGCCGGCAAAAACAGCACCCCCAACACCAGCGCCATAAAGGGGTCATACGCCAAAATCGCCCCCAGCGACGTCGATACCCCCTTGCCCCCGCGAAACCGAAGCTGGACCGGCCAGTTGTGCCCCGCCACCACCGCCACCACACACGCCACCTGCACGTCCGCACTCACCCCAAACCCCGCCGCCATCCCCACCGCCAACGCCCCCTTCGCCGCGTCCGCCAGCAGCGTCACCCCAAACCCCCAGCCCCCCAGCACCCGCCCCACATTGCGCGCCCCCACCGTGCCGCTGCCCAACTGGCGGATGTCCCACCCCGTCCGCCACCGTACATAGTAATAGCCCGTGGTGAAACACCCCACCACGTAACAGGCCACCATGATAATGCCTTCGCTGACGGTCATCACACGAATGACGCCGCACCCCGCCCGCCCCCGCACCCTCGCCGGACGCGCCACGCGACATCCCATTGTCCGAACCGCGCCCAGAGTAGACACGAACCCGCCCGGAATGCAATAGCCCGCGGCGGCCCATGGGAAGCATCCATACAGCCCGGGGATTGAACGCAACTGGTCACGAAGGCTCCATGGCCCTCGATGCGCGTGCGGAGCAAGTGCTGGCCCCCGTGCGTCGACGAGGCCTGAAGCGGTCCCGCATCGCGCGGGACCCCGCGCCGTTCCTCGACACGCCGCCGCCGGGGCGCGGGCGCGTTGGGCGTTCCGGCTTGCCGCGGCGCCTTGTCCGTGCTTGGCTGCATTCATGAACAAACGTTGCCTGTCCGTGGCGATGGCGCCGGGATTTCTCCTGGCGCTTGGACTCACCGGCTGCGCCACCGTCGGCGAAACCGGCCGCAAACAGATCATGCTCGTCTCCCAAGACCAGGAGATGCAGCTGGGCCTCACCAGCTTCGAGCAGATCAAGAAGGACGTGCCGATCAGCAAGGACGCCAACGCCAATGCACTCGTCCGGAAAGTCGGCCAGCGCATCGCTGCCGCGGTGGGCAGCGACCTCCCCCATGCCCAGTGGGAATTCGTCGTGTTCGACAGCAAGGAAGCCAATGCCTTCTGCCTGCCCGGCGGCAAGATCGGCGTCTATGCCGGCATCCTGCCCGTTGCCCAAAACGAGGCCGGCCTGGCCACCGTCATCGGCCATGAAGTCGCCCACGCCGCTGCGCACCACGGCGCCGAGCGGATGAGCCAGAGCATGAGCGTCGAACTCCTGGGCCAGTTGCTCTCCGGCGCCCTGTCCGCCTCCGACCCCAAGGTCCAGCAAGGCGCCCAGCTCGCGTTCGGCGCCGGCACCCACGTCGGCTACACGCTGCCCCATAGCCGCATCCAGGAATCCGAAGCCGACCGCATCGGGCTGCGCTACATGGCCCGTGCCGGCTACAACCCCGAGGAAGCCGTCAGGTTCTGGGAACGTTTCGTCGCCTTCAACAAACAGGCCGGCGGCGGCACCACCTCCTGGTACGCCAAATTCCTCAGCACCCATCCCGTCACCGAAACCCGCATCCGGCAACTCAAGGAATGGCTGCCCGAGGCCAAAGCCCAATACCGCCCGGCCAAGTGACGCTCGTTGGCCATCGCCGATTCCAATCGGCAATCGGCAATCGCCAATCCGCAATGGCCCGCCCCCGCGTCCGGACGGAGCGCGGCATTCTGGCCGTTTCAAGCCTCAACCGCGCCAAACACTTCATGTCATCAGCGGGCCTCACCATGTCGAAGCGTGAAACGTGCTGAAGCCCGTGTGCCCGGACTCGGCGTGGCGCGCGGTGGCGTCAAAGTCGAATGGAGCGGACTGGTGCACTCAGGCGCATCTCAGCTTTTTCCGGATCAGCCTCGTAATCGTAATCGTAATCGTAATCCTAATCCTAATCGCGCTTCCTATTCCGAGCTGCCTTCGTGCAACCGATAGTTGGAGTTGGCCTT